>JABDAP010000030.1 GCA_013289065.1 Bacteroidota bacterium
GCCAAGCAATGGCTGTAATAATTTATGTGCATCCTGGATCTGTGCCACACCGGTGTTTCCTGATGCAAAGAATACGCTTGCAGCCAATATCAATATCGCGGCATTCACAAAAAATGCTGCGTTCAATGCAATGGTGCTGTCGATCATATTATATTTGATCGCACGCCATATCCCTTTTTTATCATTGCTTATTTTTCTTGTCTGCACCAATGCAGAGTGCAGGTACAGGTTATGCGGCATCACAGTTGCGCCAATGATGCCAACAGCAATATATAAGGCTTCGTGATTCAACGGTGTGGGTACAAAACCTTTTACCACTTCACCCATATGCGGTTGTGCCAATAATATTTCTACCAAAAAAGAACAGCCGATGATCATTACCAATGCAATAATAAATGCTTCCATTTTACGGATACCGTATCGTTGTAAAATGAGAAACAGAAATGTATCCAGAACAGTGATCACAGTGCCCCATATCAATGGCAATCCGGTTAACAGGTGAATACCGATCGCCATTCCTAAAACTTCTGCGAGGTCGCATGCGGCGATGGCTAACTCAGCGAGGATATACAGACAGAAATTTACCAGTGGCGGGTACACTTCACGGTTTGCCTGAGCAAGATCCCTTCTTCGCACAATACCAAGCCTTGCGCTTAAGCCTTGCAGCAATAGTGCCATTAAATTACTCATCAGCAAAACCCATATCAGCTGATACCCGAATTTGGCGCCGCCCTGCAGATCCGTTGCCCAGTTGCCCGGATCCATATAGCCTACACTTACCAGATAGGCCGGGCCCATGTATGCCAATATTCGCCGCCATCCTTTTCGTGGTGCGGATGTGTCCACAGATTCGTGCACATCACTTAAAGATTGATCCGTATGAAACCTGTTGATCATGTCAGATAATTTTTACAAACAACACCTGCGCCAGTTGCTGGCTAATGGTGAATGCATTTTGATTTTTTATTTTGATCTCGATCGAATGATCGAAACTGAATTTCTTTTTTATTTCAAGGCGGGTACCGATACCGATGTTTTTATGTTTCAGCAATTCCAATAATTCTGTGGATTGGCTGCCTACCGCACTCACTTCTGCCGTTTTATTGATGGCAAGGTCTATCAGGTTGACCTGTTGCTGCACGGCCATTTTACCATGACTGTCGGGGATCGGGTCGCCATGCGGATCAAACTTTGGATAACCGAGGAATGCATCTAATTTTTCAACCAGTTTTTTGCTGCTGATGTGTTCGAGTTCTTCTGCAACTTCGTGTACTTCATCCCAGCCAAACTGTAAAGTATCTACCAGGAAATATTCCCAGAGCCGGTGTTTGCGAACGATGGCAAGAGCCAGTTTCTTTCCTTCCACGCTTAAACGGACGCCTTTATAACGTTCGTAACTGAGTAGTTTTTTGGCTTTCAGTTTCTTAAGCATATCCGTTACCGAAGCAGCTTTGGTGTGCAGTTCAGCCGCCAGGTCGTTGGTAGATACAGTGCCCTCACCCTGCTGCAGGTGAAAAATGGCTTTGATATGATTTTCTTCCGTGACAGAAAAATTCATTGTGTCTAAATTTATTTTTAGACAAATCTAAATTTATTTTTTCATTAAATCACCACAATTTCAGCCACTTCTTCCGAAAGGCTTATTTTTATGGAAATATTTGGTTATGCGAAATTGCCTGCGGTTGCTTGTACTATTGATGTTGCTTTGGGGCTGCAAGAATAAAACAGTGGATCTGTCCGGCGAAACACCCATCAAGGCCAGCGAGCTCGTAGCTGTTTTTCCAAAGATCGCTCCGCCATATACCGTAGCCGATACCAATATCAATAAAATTGCCGATACCATTACTGTTGGCATGAAAGCATGGCAGCAATTTTTTCCTGACAGTGCACTTACCCCGATTACCGGCAGCAGCAAAAAGATCAGCATCCACCCTGTCGGGATCATAGAAAAAGAAAAAGAAAATTACCTGCTCGTGAATTTTATCACCCAGAAAAAAATAACACACCTCGCTGTTTTTGTAACGGATAAAAAAAACAAGTACCTCGCATCAAAAGAATTGCTTAGCTCGGTAAGTGATGATTATACGCACACCGTATCTGTAAACCGTGAACCTACTTTTTTGCTGAGCAAAGAAAAAATGGGTAAGGAAAATACGATGCTATTTACCCGGACAGGCTGGGTATATACCACATCGGGAGGAATATTCATGGTAGTGGTAAATGATACCAATGAGGATCCAAAGAAATCGAACGTGATCAACCCGATCGATACGCTTCCGCGAAAAAATAAATACAGCGGCGATTATGCAGAGAATAAAAGGAATTTTATTTCTATCCGCGATACAAAAAAACCAAACGTGTACCAGTTCTTTATCCACTTTGAAAAAGAAGAAGGCTGCGCCGGAGAATTAAAAGGCGAACTGAAAATGAAAGATGCCAACACTGCACAGTTTGCAGAAAAAGGCGATCCCTGTGTAATTGATTTCAGGTTTGAAGAAAATGAGATCACGCTCAAAGAACAGGGCAGTTGCGGCAACCACCGCGGCATCAAGTGTTTTTTTGACGATACGTTCATCAAAAAGAAAGAGCCACGTTCAGCGAAAAAGAAATAATTTCTCTCTGTGCTATCTTGTTAAATTCTGTAACAAAAAAGAAGAGATTATTCAGCTCTGTCAGTTACCAATCCCTATTCAAAAGGTTTCCCACATTGCATTGTGTATAAAATACATTTTATAGAAATAGCCCTATATTGCGCCCAATTATTAACCAATACGTAACCCAGAATGGATTTTCGAAACTACCAGGTTCCCTACCAGATCAATGATGAATATGCAAAAAAAGCAGCTTATTTCTCCATGGAATTTGCGATTCATCAACCCTTAAAAATATACAGCGGAGGTTTAGGCTTTTTAGCAGGTTCTCACTTACGCAGCGCTTTTGAACTTCGCCAGAATATGATCGGCATCGGTATCTTATGGAAATACGGATATTATGACCAGGCACGAAACCAGGATCAGACGCTACAGGTTACCTTCATGGAAAAAAATTATAGTTTCCTGGAAGATACGGGTATCAAGTTCCAGATCCTGATTCATGAGCATCCTGTCTGGATCAAAGCATACTATCTTAATCCCGATACTTTTTGCAGTGCGCCTCTTTTCCTGTTAAGCACCGACCTTCCGGAAAACGATTATGTTTCGCAAACCATCACACATCGTTTATACGATGCAAATGTTGCAACAAAAGTTGCACAGTTTATTTTGTTAGGTGTTGGTGGCGCGAAGCTGATCGATGAACTCGGCTTCAATCCTGAAGTATATCATCTCAATGAGGCGCATGGTATTTCTTCTGCCTTCTACCTTTTAAATAAATACAAAAGCGTTGAAAAAGTAAAAGAGCGTTTGGTATTTACTACACACACTCCGGAAGAAGCAGGAAATGAAAAGCATGATATATATCTCTGCCATAAAATGAGTTATTTCTGCGGGCTCAGTATCGACGAGGTTCGCAAACTCACCGGTATCAAAGACGATCAGTTCAATCACTCATTAACCGCCTTACGTTTTGCAAGAAAAGCAAACGGCGTTTCTGCTTTGCATGGTGTGGTAAGCAGGGAAATGTGGAAACATTATGAAGGCATCTGCCCTATTACATCTATTACCAATGCACAGAACTGGCGCTACTGGGCGGATAAACAAATGTTCCGCGCCATTGAAGAAGGAAATGATTATGCATTTGATGACCGCAAAAAATTTTTAAAGAAACGCGCATTCGATTTAGTGGCCGATCAGACAGGAAAAGTTTTTGACCCGAATATATTAACCATCGTATGGGCGCGCAGGTTTGCAGGTTACAAACGCGCAGACATGCTTACATACGACATGGAACGTTTTGAAAAATTACTCAGCAGTACCAAATATCCTGTGCAGATCATCTGGGCCGGAAAGCCTTACCCTGCTGATTATCCTGCCATTTCACAATTCAATAATCTTGTACACCTGAGTAAGAATTATAAAAATGTTGCAGTACTCATCGGTTATGAATTGGGATTGAGCAAGAGATTAAAACAGGCATCTGATGTATGGCTGAATAATCCGCGCGTACCTCGCGAAGCTTCCGGTACAAGTGGTATGACCGCTGCAATGAACGGCGCTGTAAATTTTTCAACCGATGACGGATGGATACCTGAATTCATCAACCACGGCAATAATGGCTTCGTAGTGCCAAAAGCAGATTATGATCATATGACGGTTCATGAACAGGATGAATATGACCTGAACAAAGCATACGAAATTCTGGAGCAGCAGATACTTCCTATCTACTATGATAATTTTGATACATGGAGACAGATCCAGAAAAATGGTATGAGGGATGTGCGTTTCCAGTTCGACAGCAATCGCATGGCGCATGAGTATTATGAGATCATGTACAAGTCGTAATTAACTATTACAATTAGCAGGCAAAAGTCAACATTAAAAAGTCAAAAGTGAAAGCGTACTTTTGACTTTTTAATGTTGACTTTTTAATTGAACCGATGTATAATAAAATAGCAGTAGCGATCAGTGGGGCCAGCGGTTCGGTATACGCAAAAGTATTGCTGGATAAACTTATGTTGCTAAAAGATCAATACGAAGAAGTAAGTGTTGTGATGAGCAATAACGCCAAAGAGATCTGGCAAACAGAACTCGGCAATGAAGCGTACAAAAATTATCCCTTCCGCTATTTTGATAAATTTGATTTCTCCGCACCATTCGCTTCCGGTTCTGCGCGTTACAATATTTTAGTTGTTGCACCCTGCAGTATGGGAACGCTCGGCAGGATCGCGCATGGGGTAAGTGATGATTTAATTACACGCGCAGCCGATGTTATCTTAAAAGAAAGGCGCAAACTGATATTAATGGTAAGAGATACGCCATACAGTTTGATCCACATCAAAAACATGGAACTGGTAACACTCGCCGGCGGGATCATTTGTCCCGCAACACCCTCCTTTTACAGTAAACCAACAACGATCGAATAAGTTGCTGCAACGGTTGTTGACAGGGTACTCGATTTAGCCGGATTACAAGTTGATACTTTTCGTTGGGGAAAATAAATAAAACGTCCTTGAGAGGAACGAAGCAACCTGTGTCAACGAATGTAAAGCCGCATATCATTCTCAACTCATTATGCAAACAAAGATCCCCGCAATTGCGGGGATCTTCTATTTTAACTGTACTTACTTCTACGCTTTTGCTTCTTCGGCGCCTTCTTCCACTTTCTTTCTGAAACTGAAAACCAGCTTACCGGATTCTTTATCAAGGTCAGCGATCAACAGGTCGCCATCTTTGATATTGAAGTTCAGTATCTCTTCTGCCAAAGGGTCTTCCAGGTATTTCTGAATGGCGCGATGCAATGGCCTTGCACCAAACTGAACATCATATCCTTTCTCTGCAATAAATTCTTTTGCTTCCGGTGTTAGTTCTAACGAGAATCCCAAATTCTGTAAACGTTTTGAAACGCCCTTCATCAGGATATCGATGATGTTGAAAATATTTTCTTTGCTCAACGCATTGAACACAACCACATCATCTATCCTGTTCAGAAACTCGGGAGAGAAGGTACGCTTCAATGCTTTCTCAATAACCGCTTTGTTATTCTCTTCTGCATTCTGCATACGGGTGGCCGTTGCAAATCCTACCCCATCACCAAATTCTTTTAACTGGCGCACACCAATATTTGATGTCATGATGATCATCGTATTCTTGAAATCGATCTTTCTTCCCAGGCCATCTGTCAATTGTCCATCATCCAGCACCTGCAATAAAATATTATAAATATCAGGGTGTGCTTTTTCTATTTCATCCAACAGGATCACACAATAAGGTTTGCGCCTTACTTTCTCTGTCAGTTGTCCGCCTTCTTCATAACCCACATAACCCGGAGGTGCGCCGATCAGCCTGCTCACTGTAAACTTCTCCATGTATTCACTCATATCGATCCGTATCAACGAATCTTCTGAATCGAACATATAGCGCGATAAAGCACGTGCCAACTCTGTTTTACCAACACCCGTAGGGCCAAGGAAAATAAATGTACCGATCGGTTTCTTAGGATCTTTCAACCCAACACGATTACGCTGAATGGCTTTCACTACTTTCTGAATAGCGTCATCCTGTCCAACAACCATATCTTTCATATCCTCTGCCATGCGGCGCAGTTTCTCTGTTTCCGCCTGTACCATCCGTTTTACAGGAATGCCTGTCATCATGCTCACTACTTCTGCAATATTTTCTTCCGTGATCGGGTAACGTTTGTGTTTACTTTCTTCTTCCCACTGTCCCTTTGCCTTTTCCAGTTCTTCACCCAAACGTTTTTCCGTATCCCGCAATGAAGCGGCTTCTTCAAAACGCTGGCTCTTTACCACTTTATTTTTTTCGTTCTTAACGTCTTCGATCTTTTTTTCGAGCTCAACGATATCCTGTGGCACATTGATGTTTTTCAAATGCACCCTTGCACCCACTTCATCCAGCACATCGATCGCTTTATCCGGTAATAACCTGTCGGTCATATAACGGTCGCTCAGTTTCACACATGCTTCGATCGCTTCCTGGTCGTACTCTACATTGTGAAAATCTTCGTACTTGGATTTGATATTGGTCAGGATCAGTATCGTCTCTTCCACGCTTGGCGGTTCGATCAATACTTTTTGAAAACGGCGGTCGAGTGCACCATCTTTTTCTATATACATCCTGTACTCATCTAAAGTAGATGCGCCGATGCACTGCAGTTCTCCCCGCGCCAGGGCAGGTTTAAAAATATTGGAAGCATCCAGTGAACCACTGGCGCCACCGGCGCCAACGATCGTATGTATCTCATCAATAAAAAGAATTACATCGCGGTTCTTTTCCAGTTCATTCATGATCGCTTTCATCCTCTCTTCAAACTGGCCGCGGTATTTGGTACCGGCAACCAGTGCAGCAAGATCAAGCGAGATCACTCTTTTATCAAATAATACACGGCTCACTTTTCTTTGTACGATCCGCAATGCCAATCCTTCAACGATCGCTGTCTTACCCACGCCCGGCTCACCAATTAAGATCGGGTTGTTCTTTTTACGGCGGCTCAATATCTGGCTCACACGTTCGATCTCTTCTTCACGCCCAACGATCGGGTCAAGTGTTCCGGATTCTGCGAGCTTGGTAATGTCGCGCCCGAAATTATCAAGTACGGGTGTTTTGCTTTTTACCGCGCCTGCCTGTTTACCGCCTCTTTGTTGCTGGTAACCTGCACCGCGTTTCTCCTCATCAAACTCATCATTATCATCATCGGTGAACTCGCTGCGCGGAGGTGGCGGATTGGTTGTGCCAACCATTCCCAGTTCATTGCGGAACAGATCATAGTCAACATCGAATTGGTTCAGGATCTGTGTAGCGATATTTTCTTTGTTCTTTAAAATACTCAACATCAAATGTTCTGTTTCTACCAGCGGACTCTTTAATGCTTTCGCTTCAAGAACAGTTACACGGATCACTTTCTCTGCCTGTTTCGTCAACGGCAGGCTGTTGATATTGGCAATATTTTTACCTGTCTTGTCTTTAACGGCAAGCTCTACTTCTTTGCGTAATTCATATAGGTCAACATTGAGTTGCTTCAATACTTTAATGGCTGTATTATCCCCATCTCGGATCAAACCCAGCAATAAATGTTCTGTTCCTATAAAGTCATTACCTAACCTGAGCGCTTCTTCCCTGCTGAAGGAAATGATCTCTTTTACCTGTGCTGAAAAATTATTATCCATAACCTAATTTGGATTTATACAATTATAACGAATATTTTTGAGCGAAGTTGTATAGCATTTATACACAACTGTTAATCTAATTCTTAAAGTATGACTGGCAAAATTGATACCAGGGAGAAATTTACTGTTGTAACGCCGAATGCGCCGGAACTCCCTGCCAATATAGCAGCAGAATTGGCCGAAACCTGTTCAGCCCTGCTGCAAAAAGAGGTAAAAAATGTGATCCTGAACCTGTCTGAAGTGCAAATGACCGATGCTTCGGCTGCCAATATCGTTTCTGAACTGCAGCAAAAATTTTATGAGAACAATGCTTCTTTTGTGATCTGTTGTGTACAGCCGCCTGTTGAAACCTTTCTTGAAGAAATGGAACTGCTGGAATTATTAAACATTACGCCTACCGAAAGCGAAGCATGGGATATTGTTCAGATGGAAGAAATTGAACGCGAATTATTAGACAGCGATGATATGGAGTTCGATACCAATCCGTAGAAATTGAATACAGCATGTTACCTGTAAAAGATCATTACAAAATATTGAATATTCCTTTTTCTGCTACCCAAAATGATATCAAAAAAGCATTTCGTAAACTGGCGCTCCAATATCATCCCGATAAAAACAATGATATACGGTCTGCGGAAAAATTCATGGCAATAGAATACGCTTACAATATTCTGTCAAATGCAAAATCAAAAGCCGAATACGACCATGCATTGCTTGCGCAAAGTGGACGATACGGTTCACATTTTTCTGTTTCAACACCCACAGACATTCTTGTGTTAGCTGAAAAACTTTCCGGAAAAATCCAACGCATAGATATTTCTGGTATAAACCGCGACCTGCTTGCTTTTGAGATCCATACTATTTTATCAGAATACAACATGGATATATTGAACAAAGCAAATGATACTGTTACCAACAGGATAATACTTAAACATATCATTGCATCTGCCCGCCCATTAGCATTCACAGAGATAACGGACATCATAGAAAAACTAAAAAGTATCACTAACAACGACAGCCTTGCTGAAAAAGAATTACATAAGTTCATCAATGATGCAAAACAACAATATTACTGGAACCGTTATAAAATATACCTCGCACTGGCCATTGCTGCTTTATTCTGTCTTATTGTATTTTATTCTGTAAAGGTATAACAGGTCAAAAAAAAGAGCCGTCATTTCTGGCGGCTCTACGAAAAAAGAATAGTTCTTATTGATTTATATAATTAGTCAGCGTTCGCGCTTTAGTACCTGTTGTCAGGTTTCCATCGCCTCTGTAAAGCAATGTATAAATGCGCTGGTTAGTAGGTGTGAACGCAAGTTTGGCCAATACAACTCTTCCCGATAGCGGTACTGTTGAAGCTGCGCTGCGTGTTACATAAAATGTATCCGCCACAGAAATATTAACACCGAGGGTCTGGAAAGCAGTGGTGCCGCCTGGTTTTACGTTTGTACTGATGAGCGCATTTCTTGCATATGAAAACACATCCACTGTTTTTCCGGCAGTATCATTCATTACGGCATGCATAAAACGAACGGCGTAATAACCTGCTGGTGCCGGTACCGTAATACCGGTATAAGAATCCTGCACAAAGATCTGTGATGAATCTCTTGTTGATTTTATTGAATCTGTAACCACTAATGAATAATACTGGTCGGCCGCCAATGTTTTACTGAAGGTTGTGATCGGAATAGAATCACCTGTCAATACACCTCCAAAAGTAAGTTTGATCGGTTGCGTACCTGCCGGCACCGCTACATACCCGAACAAACTTGAAACAGTTGGGAAAGTAGCGCCAAACGTCATCAGGTAAGTACCACCCGGTGTAAACCCTGTTATCTTGTTACTGCCCACATATACGTTAAATGAGTCAGGTAAATTATAGATACTCCTGAAACCCGGAGAAGCATCTATCACACGCAAATACGCACTTCCGGTGGGTGAATCAGCCGGCGATTTCAGCGTAAAATCGCGTTTGCAGGAATACAAACCAACCATTGCTGCAACGATTATGGCGATCCTTGAAATATTTTTTTTCATCGTCATGACTTTTAATATTAAAATTATTTTTGAGAGAACCAGCATTCAAGTGTATTGTAATCTGCATTTTCTGCACCGATCCTTGTTAACTCAGGAATATCGTACAGGTATTCCGAATTGTATCTTGGCCTGCACCTGTATACAAATTTTCCGTTGTTGGTTGATATAAGGTAAATACCGGATGGTGGTGTAAAATTCGCATACACCTGTTTGCCGGTTGCCGGATCTGCGTCTATGTAATGGAACCTGCGCATGTCTATCCATGTCTGGTTAACGCCCCATCCATATAATGCAATATATTTCTGCAAGAGGATATGTGTGAGTGTTAAACCGGCTGCAGATGCTGGTACCACTGCTGTATTGGCAAGGTAAGCCGCTTTAGAAGCCGGGGTGATCGATAACGATGCAGGCACATTGGTTGGGTAAGTAGTTGTCAGCATATCAAAATTCAGGCTGATACCATTTGTATAAGCAGTTAATGCAGCAGCTGGATTTCCTTTCCTTAAGTAAGCTTCCGCAAGAATGAACTGCATTTCAGAAGCTGTCATGATCGGGTACTCTGCTGCATTCTGGAATATATAACGGCTGTTATCTACAGCAGGCGCAGTTGTTGCACTTGCAGTTGCATTACCCCAGAAATTCTGTGGATAATCACTCGCAGCAACATTTGTTGAACCGAGCCAGGTAACAAATCCTTTGTATTGATTCAACGAATTCTCACGAAGGAAATAGGGTGTGCGCGGATCAAATACTCCTGTAAATGCACCGCTGTTAAGGCCTGTCATCAGGTTACAGATATAATCTGTTTGCCTGATAGCGCCCATATTACCCCTGAACGGGCCGTAATAGTTATTTACCTGTGAAGTATTACCACCTGCAAATTTGCTCGTTGCATTATCTGCATTGGCACTCATGGCAAGTGACGCATATTTAATAGTAGAATCAGCATAGCCTGAAGACTGATAATTTGCTTTATTAGTTAATGAAGCATAAGAACGCGCAAGGATACCGTAAACAAACTTTTTCCATTTGTTTACATCGCCTTTATAAAAATATGCGTCGCCAATAGCTAAATTGGTTGCACTTACAGCGCCGTCAGTTCTGCTCAGGTTACCAAGTGCCCTGAAACAGATGGCACGGCAACTATCATAAAATTCGGGTTGTGTATCATAATGGAACTGCTGCAGGCTGGTGTTGAAAGCTTCTTTAAGAATGCCATCACCGTATTGATTGGTTAACTCAAGCCATCCCCATGCTCTCAATGCCTGGGCAACGCCTACATAATCCCATTTCTGTTGCTGTGTTCCCCATTCAACGATCCTGTTCAGGTTCTGTCCCATTCCATAATATACCGCCCCCCAGATAGCACCGGTATTATCACTGGCGCCGGTACCACCCATTTCTGCGTAGTTCTCCTGTGTGGTTTGTGTGGTCCAGTACTGGATATAACGTCCGAGTAAGATACCATCGCTCTGTAATCCGTAACCCGTTCCGGCAGCAGAATAGAAAGCGGATATACTACCGATAATACTCGGAAGGATAGTTTCTATCGGCTCTACAACCGCCGCATTGGGGTTTTGATATGCATCGTCAATTCTTTTTTTGCAGGAAACCATCAGTATAGTACCGATGAGACCCAGAACGATGATTGATTTCAAAAATTTATTTTTCATACAATTTTTTTTTGCGTTTTTTCTTTCAGGTTATTATCATTAAAAAGCTGCCCTGATACCAATACTCAGGCTCATTGGGGTTGGCGTGCTTCCGTAATCAAATCCATAAGCACCCACACCATTTGTTCCCGGGTTATTCGCATTTACTGCAGGATCAGCACCTGTATAATTCGTGATCAGTATCAGGTCGTTTGCTGTAAAGAATAAACTTCCTGAACGCAGGCCCCTGATCTTGCGGGTAAGTTTTTCCGGCAACATATAATTCAGGGTGAGATCACGCAGTCTCAGCCAGTTTACATTGTGCTGAATGAACTCCTCATCAGATTGAGCCATTGTTGTATAGTAAGCGTTATTATAGTAAGGATTGATCACGATCGTATTCTTTGTTGGCGTACTTGTATTTTGCAAGCCATCATTCAATACGCCACGAACGATCAACGGAGTTGTTCTGTTAGCAGTTCTTGCACTTCTTCCGATCGCTGTCAGGTAGTAATCTGTTCCGTTATAAATATCTCCACCTACTTTCAGATCCCAAAGGAAGTTAAGGCTCCAGTTCTTGTAACGTAAAGTATTTAATGTTCCGAGCGTAAATGCCGGTGTCCTGTCTCCTCTTACATAGTTGATAGCTTCGATCAGCGGCAAGCCATTCGCCGGATTGATCAGGATATCCCCGCTATTGCTTCTCTGATAACCAAAGCCGGTGATGGTTCCGGTTGAATGGCCTCTAACCAATCCACCTCTTACGTTACCTGCGAGATAAGTATCAGAGTTATAATAATCATTGTTCAAACCAATAGATGCAGGCAGGTCGAGCACTTTGCTCCACATATGGTTGAAATTGAAACGCACGTTCCACTCAAAATCTTTGTGTTTGATCGGCGTTACATCCATTGTGATCTCAACTCCCTGGTTGCGAAGTGAAGCGGCATTTCCGGTATTCAACACAAATCCTGTTGCATAACTGGCGCGGTAACCCTGTGCGATCTGGTTGGTGCAAAGTGTATTATAATAGGCCGCTTCCAATGTTAATCTGCTATTGAACATCCGGATCTCAGTACCTACTTCATAAGTAGACTGCGACTCAGGTGTCAGGAAAGGATTTGAATTCGTAAATCCGTAAGAGAAAGATGGTACAACTGAGCTGAACAGGTTATTTACAAAAACTGATTGGTTTGAGTAAGGGTCATTCAGGTGTGCCGTGTTCGCAATCGATCCGCGCAGTTTTAAATAGTTGAGAATATTACCATTTTTGATAGACGGGAAGATATCCGACAATATCATACTCAGGCTTGCACCCGGATAATGGTAATTCCTGTTTTGAGCGGGTATAGGAGATGCTTCTTCAAAACGATGTGAATAAGAAAGGAAGATCACATTCTTATAACCAACCGATGCCTCGCCAAAATAAGCCATCTCTCTAAGTATGCTCACGTTTGGTAAACCGGCTACGTTTCTTAATAACCTCGACCTTGTGCTCGCCAACGTATTACTGCTGTCTGTCCTGGACGAATCGATCAGGTGTGTACCTGTTACACCAAACTCATCTGTTTCATAATCCTGCCACATGGTACCCACTAATAAACGCGTACTGAAGTTGCCGAAGTTTTTATGTGCTGTAGCGCTGATCGTATGATTGTATCCTTTGTATGTTCTGTAATAATTATCAAGTGTTCCGCCGGTTGCAGAGGTTAACAGGTATGATTCCGGGTGCGTGAACAGGTAACCGTTTGTCTTATAAGTATCATATCCAAATCTGCCCGATACAGTCAGCCATGGAAAAGGATTGATATTGATACCCAATGTGGCTACTACACGGTTTGTGTGATCGCCGGTTTTATTATTCATTGCACTCCAGATAGGGTTATCATACTCACTGTTATAGGCAGTTGTATATAACAGGTTCTTGTTTCCTTTCGGATCCTGGTAATTGCGGATATCATTTGTAACGGGCCATGCATAGAGGTCTAACAGATATCCCGATACACCTTTGATCGGTTTGATATTGTCTGCACTTGAATATGCAATACTCGGATTGATATCAATGTACTTACCGATCTTGGTATTATTAGTAAGCTTGAAATTGTATTTGGTATAAGTGTTATTAGGTACTACTCCATCACTATTCAGATATTGGCCTGAAAACCTGAAACCAACATTTTGCGTTCCCCATTCCATACCGAGGGTATGTGTTTGTGTAAAGCCTGTTTTAAAGAAATCGTGTATGTTATCATACTTCCGTACATCAGCGCCATATGCGGGGCCAAAAGCAGTGAAAGCTGTTTGTCCGGAAGATGGCGGTACAATAGGTACACCATTGGATCCAGGGCTGTAATCATCATCTGTTTTTACAAAACGGGTAAGTCTTTGTACGCGGAAATTATCATCATAAGAGAGTAATATCTTTCCACCGGTTGCTTTTGCTTTTTTTGTGGTAATAACGATCGCGCCTGAAGCAGCTTGGCTACCATATAATGCTGTGGCTTCCGGCCCTTTCAAAACGGTTACGGATTCTATATCGTTTGGATTCAGATCCGCAATACGGTTCGTATAATCATTGTTCCTGTTGGGAAGATCGGATGCGAGACCGATACCGGTACCGCCCTGCGAGTTCTCATTGAATGTACTGTTATCAACAATGATACCATCGAGGATAAACAGCGGTTGGTTATTTCCTGATATGGTATTGAAACCCCTCAGCACTATTCCCGCAGAAGCGCCTGCAGTACCGCTTGTAGGCGTTACGGTTACACCTGCAACCCTTCCTTCAAGACTGGTTACAAAGTTTTCACGTTGCGTTTCGGAGATCTCCTTACCGGTCACCTTCTGAACCGAATAACCAAGTTCCCTTGGCTTTCTTTTCAGATCCATCGCAACCACCACTTCATCCAGTTCTGCAACGGTGGATTTTAATGAAATTGATAACTGCCCGCTTGAAACCGGAACGGTCTTGGTTTCAAAACCGATAGAACTTACGGTCAGTGTTTGCCCTTTGGCAACTTTAATGGTAAAAACACCCTTCTCATTTGTCTGAGTAGTAGTGGTTGTACCAGTCACTTTTACGGTCACACCTGCTAAAGGAATCTTTTTGTCGGCATCCAGTATGGTTCCGGATACGGTTTGACTTTGCCCATAAGAAGGCAACGAGAAAATGAGAAGCAGTAGCACTACCACTTTCATCATAGAAGCGATTTTTCTCATAACTAGTTTTTTGTTTTCATTTTTCATTAAGTACTCGTTCTGGTTGAAACATTCCTGTTCCGGTTTTCATAGGACATGGTAAGCCTGCAAAACATTGCATCCTTTAACAATTTTTTTTACGCAAAAAGCTGCAAAAAAAAATTATGCGTCAGTATTGCATGAAATATAAGGCAATGTTAAAATTTGTATCTGATATTAACGAATTTATTTAATCACTATTTTTTTGCATAGTTCTGAAGCGCCTGAAATGGCTAACTGAAACACGCAAAAAGCCGCATTTTACGTAATCTTCTGTAGCAGGTTATAAGATTGTTATCCCCTTTTCCCGGAATGGGGTAAGAATAGGGTCGTCAGGTTCAAGCTCGGTTATGAGCATATCGATATCTTCCGGGCCGCAAACCTGCAAACGCTGGATGGTATTGAGTTTTTCCGCAATGGCAAGCGATATGGTCTTATGGGCGCATTTGATCATGGCTTTTTTTACTTCAATGATCTCCCACTCAAGGTCGGTTATCCCAAAATTGGCATCAATACTATTAGTACCAAGAAAACAGAGGTCGGCTTTGATCTGTCCAAGGCGATGGATCACTTCTGCTCCAACAGACATCTGGGCATTTTTCAGCAGTTTGTTTCCGATAAAGATCACTTCGCAGGTCGGATGCTCAAGCAGCTCAAGCGCAATGGGAACGCTTACTGTAATAAAGGTGGCATTCAGGTCGGGCGGCAATGATTTTACCAGTTCCCTGATCGTTGTACCACCGGAAAGAAGCACCATCATTCCATCCTGTATCAGCTGAATGGCTTTGTAAGCGATACTTTTTTTCTCGGGTAATGAATAGATGGTCGGGCTCTCAAGCGTAAAGTGAAAAGATTTGGAGAGCGCCCCGCCATGCACTTTGATCAGTTTTCCTTCTTCAGCCAGTTCCTGAAGGTCGCGCCGTACCGTATCTTCCGATACATCTAACTGGACACTAAGATCCGATGACAATACCTTATTGTGAACATTGATCTGCTGAATGATATAAGCCTGCCGTTCTTTCTTAAGCATGGATAAAAATACTCAACCATTGAAACTCACCGAAATAAAATTTGAAAGAGCTATGAGCGATCAACTGTAAGCTTTATTCATAATATCGCAATCCATTAACTTCGTAAAAAATCAAGCTCAAGGCTCAAAGCTGAAGGCTGAAAGCTCAAAGCTATCAATGATCACCCCAAACACCATACAACAGATCACCAGCCGGATAGACATCATTGATGTTGTGGGTGAATTCGTGAAATTAAAAAAAAGGGGAACCAACTATCTCGGGCTTTGCCCGTTTCATAACGAGAAGAGCCCTTCATTTACCGTATCGCCTGCCAAAGAAATTTATAAATGTTTTGGCTGCGGCAAAAGCGGTAACACCATCACGTTTTTGATGGAGCATGAAAAATACAATTATGTAGAAGCTTTAAAATGGCTTGCTGCGCGGTATAATATAGAAGTAGAAGAAACGGAAACAAGCCCGGAACAAAAACAGCTGATCCAGACCGCCGACAGTTTATACATCATCAACAATTTTGCAAAACAATTCTTCAGCAACAGTTTGCTGAATACCGATGACGGAAAAGCGATCGCACTCTCCTATTTAAAAGAACGTGGATTCCGTGAAGCGGTTATAGAAAAATTCCAGATCGGTTATAATCCTGATTCGCGTGATGCTTTAACGAATGCATTGCTGGCAAATCAATTCAATAAAGAGCTGCTTCCGAAAACAGGCCTGGTGTCTGTTCGCAATGATGAGCTCGTGGATAATTATCGTGGACGAATCATTTTTCCGATCCATAACAATACCGGTAAAATAATAGGCTTTGGCGCGAGAGTAATTGGCAAAAGTGACCGCGGGCCAAAATACATCAACACACCTGAAAATGAAATTTACAGTAAGAGCAAAGTTTTATATGGCTCTTATTTTGCACGCACGGCAATCGATAAAGCGGATGAATGCTTACTGGTAGAAGGATATACAGATGTAGTAAGCCTTCACCAGGCAGGTATTGAAAATGTTGTTGCCAGTGGTGGGACTTCACTAACCGTTGACCAGTTGCGGCTCATAAAAAAATATACAAACAACCTCACTATTATTTATGATGGCGACAGCGCGGGAATTAAAGCGGCGCTCCGCGGGCTCGATATGGCATTGGAGGAAAGCCTGAATGTACGGCTCGTATTAATTCCCGACAACGAAGATCCGGACAGTTATGTAAACAAAGTGGGTTCAACAGCTTTTAATGAATTTGTTGCAGCATCAAAAAAAGATTTTATCATCTTCCAGCTCGAGGTAATGCTGCAGGAAGCAGGCACTGATATCAATAAAAAAAATGCCGTTGTAAATAATGTTGCTGAAACATTAAGCAAGATCAATAAGGCCGAAGATTTTACCAAGCAACAGGAGTATATCAGGCAGTGCGCGCATTTGCTCAGGATCGATGAAACAGGGTTAACCAATCTCGTCAATAAATATAAACGCGATAAAATTGTAAAAGATGAAAAAAGATTATCGGCAGAAGAAACCAATAATCTTTTACAGGAGCAGGCACAGCAACCGGAAGATGTGCTTAATGATACGCAGTTCTTATTTAATCAGGATGAAGCGCATGAAAGAAATATTCTCCGTGTTTTATTGGAATACGGATTAAAACAATGGGATGAGAACAGCACAATGGCTGATTTTATTTTTGAAGAACTGGAACAGTTTCATTTCGATAACACTGAACTCGAGCAACTGTTTGAAGAATACAGAACGCAGTACAGGCAAGGCCTGGAGCCTACCACAAAATCCATGTTATATCATGAAAATACAACGATGCGGAACCTCGTGATCAGCATTAGTGTAAACCCTTTCGAGCTTAGCCAGAAATGGGATGAAGTAATGGAAACAATGAATATCGTTAACCGCGATATCAGTCATCAGGATGTTCAGATGAGTGTGAATTATTACAAACTCCGCAAGATCAAAAAAATGATCGAAGAGAATCAGCGTGATATTGAAAAAGCAGGGTACGAAGATTTTAAATTGCTCCACGAGGTGCATAAACATCTCAAAGATGTTGAAAAAGAACTGACCAAACAATTAGGAACAGTGATCATAAAATGATCCTTACATTTTCTGTGTACATCTGTGGCGATAAAAATTATCATTCCAGCAGCATATCACTATAACTGTGATGAATCAAATCTTTTTCATCAACTTCAAATGCTTTCATATAATGATCGCACTGATTTTTCAGGTCATCGATTGTTTTTGATGGATCAGCCAGGTTGCCCGCTTCTATTTCTACAAAAGAACCAAGGCCCGGTACTTCATCAAGGTGAAATTTCACATTATCGATGTAAAATATTTTTCTGCTTTTTTCTACGGTCACTTTAACACCCAAAGCATTTGTGAGCACTTGTTCCGTCGCAGCACCATCCGTTATTTTACTTAAAGAAAAATCAGATTGTTTCGGGCCTTCCTTATCTGGGCGGTTATAAAAGATCAAACTGTTTTCAATATTTCCCTGCCGCAGTTTTAATCTTCCCGAAGGAATGATAAAGTAGGTATCTTTCTGGTGATCAAGCCCAACAAACCTGGCACCTGCTGAAAGCAAAAATGCTTCCACTTTTTCAGGGTGAAAGCATTTTGCTTTTATTTCAATATTGATATGGCTCATTATTTTTCTGAAGGATTTTTTTTGCCCGCGAGTAATTTTTCCAGGGCAGTTTCCAGCCTGCGTTGACGCGTTTCTTCTTTTTTTGCGCCTTCTATCCAGCTAACATATTCTTTCTGGTTAGTGAACGATAACGAGCTGAAAAATTCATGCGCCTGTTTATGTTTTGTAAACAGTTTTCCCAGTTCTACCGGCGGCACTACCAACCGTTTTTCAAAATCAATACCATTGATCTCACTGCTTTTCATTTCAGAAAAAGCACGTGTGCGGTTAGGTATTTTATCCAGCTTCTTAAACCGCATCGCACTCCAGACATGATCAAGCGCAACCTGGCGTACACACTCATATTCGTGTTTTGTCAAAAATTCCCAGCTGCAGTCACGGTTCAGGTCACTAACGATCTTACTGGTCACCTTGGGATAAGCGATCCACAATTTAGTGTCTTCATGCAATGCAGGAAAAACCTCTTTCAACACATTATTCAGTTGGTTCTGGCTCAAGGCAAACACAAGGGCAAAATCCACTTTTTTACTTTTCAGCAATGGTGTAATGTTTTTTGCGTAAGTAAGTTTGGCAAATTGCTTTTCAATGGCGGAAGGCAGCCCCTGTATCAGCAGGTTCTTTTCATCCTTCAACTGTAATTTTTCAAAAATTGTCTGATTTGACATGCCTAAAAGAAAATTCAGGTGAGGTAATAAAGGACTGCAAAGTTAAAATAATGTTACCACACTTGGAAGATGAGCGGAAGCTATTTTATACAAATCACGTTAAAATGTACTGAAACAGGGCTTTTCAGAGCAGGTATGTTATTTTTTACTAATGGGTTTATAGTAAATCCTCGCTACATCCTCCATATTTTCTCTAAGCCATAAGATGCGTTTTTCATCTACCGGGTGGCTGCTGATAAGTTCAGGCTCGCGGCCGGTTCCACTGAATCTTCGCATTCTTTCCCAAAAGACTGTACACTCGACCGGATTATACCCGGCCATCGCACAAAATACGGCGCCCAGTTGGTCGGCAGCCATTTCGTCTGAGGGGTCAAAACCACGGATCACACCTACATAATCGCCGTTCGCGTAAGCCATTTTGAAAAAATCTTTTGTTTCAACCGGTTTGGCAGATAAAGCTGTTGAGAGATTTTTACCGCCCAGGAACTCTTTGAGGTATTGTTTCATCCGGTTATCGCCATGTTTTAGTAAAGTATGCGCTATCTCATGTGATAATACCACTGCAAGTGAAGCATCGCTTTGGGTAATTGGCAATAAGGATGAATAGACCACTATCTTCCCAGCCGGAAAACACCATGCATCCATTTTTTTTTCTGCCACAAGATTCAGTTCCCAGGCAAAACTTTCCATTTCTTTAGCTGTTTTCTTGCTTACCGGGTATTTCTTTACAGCATTGATCACCCGCCAGCCTACCCTGTTCAGGGTTTCTGCATCGGGATTTTCAAGTGGTGTAAGTGTTTTATGAACAGCCAGAAATTGCTGGTAGATATCTGCAGCGATCGATTGCGTAATTGAGTCAGACTCACTCACACGATCCTGTATAGCGCTTACTATAGAAAGATTGGATACCAGATAAAGGATCAAAATGGTTTTCCCCCACATAGGAAAAAATTACCGCTATAAAGATTATATATCTAATTACTAAAAACTACGATCGAAAACGGGGGATAAATCAAGTATCTGCGTATTATCCTTGTTTACGCTGCCGGCGGCGGTCGCGGTATTTAAGGATGGGCACTTTGCTCTCTGTTCCTTTTAAAATACGCCCAATATTCTTCTGATGTGTCAATACTACCATTAACGCCACCATTACAGCAAATATCCGGTAAAGGGTTTCTCTTTCATTGAAAATAAAGAGAATGAAAACCATAAAAGAAACACCTGCAAGAATAGAACTCAGAGATACAAATCGGGTTAGATACAATACCAACAAAAACACGCCAATACAGCAAATAGCTACGACCGGCTGAATAGCCACGGCCATTCCTAATAGAGTAGCTACGCCTTTACCACCTTTAAAACCTGCCCATATCGGAAAAATATGGCCTAAAACTGCGGCCAGCCCTAAACCGATCATGAGGTTGGTTCGGTGTAATTCGTCAGTAAGATAATAAGGTAACAGGATGTATAAAGAAGTTGCAACAATACCTTTGATGATATCGACCATCATCACAATGGTACCCCATTTGGGACCGAGTACACGGAATGTATTGGTTGCGCCGGCATTTCCACTACCGTAATCGCGGATATCGATTCCAAAAAAGAATTTACTGATCCACACGGCCGTTGGTACCGATCCTACACAATATGCTAATACAATGAGCAACAATTCGTTCATTGGGGGGTGGTTGAGTTTGGGATTACAAAGATAACAATTTTGAAGATAATGATTATTTAACAATCGGGATTTAATCAGTTTTTCACAAACCATATAGCAATCCAGCCACTTCGTTCAAGGGTCTTTTTGTGTTCCAGGCCAAAGTCAATACAGGTATCCTTTATCTCCGCTTCGTCTTCTTTCAATAATCCGCTTAATAATAACTGCCCATGCGGAGGCAGGCCTGCATGTAATTCGCCGATATTATCCAGAATAATGTTCCTGTTTATATTTGCAAGGATAATACCGAACTGTTGATCTAATTTTATAATACTAATTTTCTGAATATCAATATTATTACATTTGTTTATTAAAATATTTTCAGAAGCATTTTCAATGCACCAATCGTCATTATCTACAGCCAATATTTTATAAGCACCCAGCCGTTCGGCAAGAATAGCAAGGATACCGGTGCCGGTACCAAAGTCAAATACCGACTTCCTCCTAAAATCCAGTTCGCGCATCAATTGCATCATCATATAAGTAGTAGCGTGGTGGCCAGTCCCAAAACTCATTTTAGGTGTGATCACGATCTCGTGCGCTACATTATTAAACGGTTCATGAAAAAAGGCGCTTATTCCTACAAAATCCTCCACTTGTACAGGTTCAAAATTTGATTCCCACAACTGATTCCAGTTTTGTTTCTGAATGATTGATTTTGAATATGTAACATTAAATGTATCAAGTAAAATATTCAGTTCATTTGTTGAAAATGCGGCTTCGGCAATATATGCTTTGAGAGTGGTATCTGTTTCTTCAAAACCCTCATATCCGATTTCCGCCAGGCCGGCAATAATTACTTCACCTAAGGTTTGGTCCTGAACAGGTATGATTATCTCGCAATAATTACTCATAGTGTTTCTTTAAAGAAAATGGCCCCGAGTATTCGGAGCCATTCGGTTATTTTATCCTTCAGCGTTTTCGCCTTCTCTCGGTTTCATCTCCGGTTTTGGCATCAGTGCTTTACGGCTCAATTTAAATTTGCCGGTTTTGGGATCCAGTCCTACCAGTTTTACTTTCACCATATCGCCTTCTTTAAAAAGGCCATCCATGGTTTCCAGGCGTTTCCAACTGATCTCACTGATGTGTAACAATCCCTGTTTTCCAGGCATGAATTCGACAAAAGCACCAAATTCTTTGATGCCTTTTACCGGGCCTTCATAAACATCCCCCACTTCCGGAGTTGCTGTAATGCCTTTGATCCAGGCCACAGCTTTATCCAGGCTTTCTTTAGAAGCCGAGAAAATACTTACTTCGCCTGTATTGCCAACTTCTTCAATATTTACGGTAGCACCCGTTTCGCGCTGGATCTCCTGGATCACTTTACCACCTGGCCCGATCACAGCTCCGATGAATTCTTTGTCGATGATCAGTTTGATCATTCTTGGTGCATGTGGTTTTACTTCTGGTCGTGGGGCTGGCATACACTCATACATCGCGTCGAGGATATGTAATCGGCCTTTTCTTGCCTGTTCCAACGCTTCCATCATTACTTCCATGCTCAATCCGTCAACTTTGATATCCATTTGAACACCACAGATACCATCGCGGGTTCCGGTTACTTTGAAATCCATATCTCCCAAATGATCTTCGTCACCGAGTATATCTGTCAGGATCGCATATTTTCCATCTGCTCTTGTAACAAGCCCCATTGCCACGCCACTTACGTGTTTTGGAAAAGGAACGCCTGCATCCATCAACGCCAGTGAACCGGCACAAACAGTTGCCATAGAAGATGAACCATTACTTTCAAGGATATCGCTTACAACGCGAACCGTATAAGCATATGTGCTCGTATCCGGCATCATTTGTTTAAGGCTGCGCATTGCGAGATTACCATGGCCTACTTCCCTTCTGCCAACGCCACGCATCATTTTCACTTCACCAGTTGAGAATGGTGGGAAGTTATAATGTAATATGAACTTTGTATATTCTGATTTCTGGGCACTTTCAACTAATAATTCATCTAATTTAGTTCCGAAAGTAACGGTTGTAAGTGATTGAGTTTCACCTCTTGTGAATAACGCCGATCCGTGTGGGGTTGGCAATGGCTCTACTTCCATGGCCAAAGGACGGACAACATCGAGCTGGCGGCCATCGAGGCGGATCCTGTCGTCGATCATCATATTCCGTACTACTTCCCATTTCAGGTCTTCATAATATTTTTTGGCCAATTTCTTTTCGAGGTCGGTAGCTTCTTCACCCAAACTCACGATCACTTCATCTTTTAATGCGCTATAAGCTTCCGAGCGTTCGTTTTTGGAAGAACCTTTCCTGGATATTTCATATACCCTTTCTTTCGCAAAAGCGTTCACTTTTTCCATGACAGCTTCATCCTGGGCGGGTTTTTTATAATCTCTTTTTGTGGTTACGCCTTTCTTCGCACGTAATTCTGCCTGTGCCTTGATCTGGATGCGGATCGCATCATGTGCCATCTGGAGCGATTTGATGAGGTCAGCTTCTGCACATTCTTTTGCTTCGCCTTCCACCATCATCAGGTTATTTTCAGTAGCTGCGATCAGGAATTCGAGATCCGATGCTTTTAGCTCCGAACGGGTTGGATTAACGATAAATTTGCCATCTACGCGGGCAATCCTTACTTCACTGATAATTTCTTTGATAGGAATATCGGAAACCGCGAGTGCTGCCGAAGCGGCAAGACAGGCCAATGAATCCGGCAATACTTCAGCATCGCTGGATATAAGACTGATCAATACCTGGACATCACAGAGATAGTCTTCAGGGAATAATGGCCTTAATGCACGGTCTATTAAACGGCTGGTCAATATCTCATAATCATTCAAACGTGCTTCTCGTTTGAAGAAAGAGCCGGGTACACGGCCGGCTGAAGCAAATTTTTCCTGGTAATCAACACTTAAAGGGAAAAAATCCTGCCCTTCTTTTGGTTCTTTATTGGCTACTACAGTAGCAAGGATGACACAATTGCCCTGGCGGACAGTAACTGCGCCATCTGCCTGGCGGGCTAGTTTTCCGGTTTCGATGAAGACCTCGCGGCCGCCACCTAGGTCGAAACTCACACTAATTGGTTGTGATAACATAATCTGATTTTGTAATACGGGATACGAAAGAGGTAGGAATTAGCCAGGTATTTCGTAGCCACTTGTTAAGAAATGGCGAAGCAAACAGTAACTGACAGAAATAACTATTCCCAACCGTTTTAAAACTTCAGTTGGGAATAGCATCTGTCATACTTTGAAAATTATTTTCTCAGACCCAGTTTTTCGATCAAAGCACGGTAACCGGTAAGGTTGTGCTTTTGCATGTAGGTCAATAAACGCTTGCGTTTACCCACCATCATCATCAAACCACGTTGGGTAGAATGATCGTGTTTGTTAGCTTGTAAATGTTTGGAAATCTGGGAAATACGTTCAGTCAGCAAAGCGATCTGACCTTCGATAGAACCCGTGTTAGTGGCTTTCCCACCAAATTCAGCAAAAATGTTTGCTCTTTTTTCAATTGTTAAATAAGGCATCTCAAAATGTTTAAAAGACTCCGGAATGGTTTCTTATGTTTTTTTATCGGGTGCAAAAGTAGGGTAAATAATGAGAAAAGCAGCATTTTATAAGGGTTTTTTGGGTAATAAACGGATTTAAAACTACCATTACTGATCACTTACTGCCTTACGGATTGTTTCACATTATTCCGATCCATCCATTTTACTATTTAATGCGCTACATGCAGCAGGGGCATCGTTAATTTGTCTAATCTTGTACCATTCAGATCCTAAACCTTTTGCATGTTCGGTGTTACAATACTTGGTAATAATTCTGCACTTCCTGCATATGAAAGGCACCCGACCGCGCAGGTAGTGACGTTAAATGACCAGTTATTTCTGATAGATTGCGGTGAAGGAACACAGATGCAGCTGACACGATATAAAATAAGGCGGAGTAAGATCAACCATATTTTTATTTCGCATTTGCATGGCGATCATTATTTCGGGCTGATCGGGCTTATTACCAGTATGGGGCTGCTTGGAAGGGAACATGAACTGCATTTATATGGCCCTTCTCCGTTACAGGATATCCTGAAAATGCAACTCGATGTAGCGGCTACCAATTTGCCTTTCCCGATCGTTTTTCATTCGTTGGACAAAGAAGGTGTGATCGTTGAAACAACGAAATTCAGCGTAGCGTGTTTCCCGACACAACACCGGATCCCGTGCTGGGGTTTTATCATCCGCGAAAAAAAGAATCCAAGAAAAATTCAAAAAGAGAAAGTTGTACAATATGGCATACCTGCGGCGTATTACGACAAATTAAAAGAGGGCAGTGATTTTGAAAATAAAAATGGCGAGATAATTAAAAATGAATGGGTCACTATTCCGAACAAACCGCCGCACAGTTATGCATTTTGTGCTGATACAAAGTTTGATGAAACGCTGGCTGAGAAAACAAAGGGTGTAACCGTTCTTTACCATGAAACCACTTACCTGAAAGACCTTGAAGAACGTGCCAATACCCGTTTTCATTCTACTACGGTGCAGGCAGCTACGATTGCTGTGAAGGCAAATGTGCAACGTTTACTGATCGGGCATTTTAGCAGCAAGTATGAGAAGCTTGATAATTTTCTTGCTGAGGCGCAGGAGGTTTTTCCAGATACGCATCTTGCGATCGAGGGAGCGACTTATCAGATCTGATTTTTTTGCCACAGATGGCACGATTGGCACAGAGAGTTTTTCATGCCGGCTTTCTCATATCAATTCATGAGCCATTTATAGAAATCGGCAAACTCCTGGCGCCAGGTGGCTTCATTATGCCTACCTAAAGGCGCAGTAACTCTCCGGATAATATATTTCTGTTTTTTTTCAAGCAGGTCGGACATTTTATCGTTGTTAGATACCATATTGGCGGGTTCCATTTTTCCGGCATACATGTAAAACCTTTGTACAGTGGTTGGGTTGAACTTTTCGGCATCAGCAAATATTTCAGGCGCTGCCCAGAAAGATGCGGAAAAAATACCTCCCGCCCCGAATATTTGTGGGTATTTGATCATCGCATAAAAACTGATAAGCCCACCCATACTGCTGCCCGCAATAAAAGTATTTTCAGGGCCTTTTTTCGTACGGTATTTTGAATCGATATAAGGCCTGAGGGTATTAACGATAAACTCCAGGTATTGTTTGCCTTCTCCTTTACCTTCTTTCGGATCATCATACGGGTTGTATTCAGTTGCACGATGTGCGCTGTTATCGATCCCTACCACGATACATTCTTTACCAAGTTTTTGCTGCAGTGTATCCAAACATTCATCTACTCCCCATTCGCCAAAGGGCGCTGTTTGTTCGTTAAAAAGATTCTGTCCATCATGCATGTACAACACAGGATATGTTTTAGAAGAAGTGGCATACCCTTTAGGTAAATAAAGCCATACCCTTCTTTTGCGGTTTAGTTCAGGCATGTTGAAGGATGTGTCCAATATATGAACCTGCGGACTGGCAGTATATCGTTTGGGTGCATCGGGATAATCATCTTTCCATCCTGAAATGGTAAATTCCTGTGACACATCTTCTTTGACTTCCAGCACACGATCGTTAATATCCCTTCCATCGGCCGTGGTTTCTACTTTCTCCCATGCACCGCGTGTAAATTTAAAAGCGTAGACACCTGCGGGCATGTCTTTGATCACAATACTTTTTCTTGTTCCGCCAAAAACCTTGAGTTTATAATTTTCATCTTTCGGGTTCCAGTTATTGAAATTGCCGGAGAGATAGATATCATCGTTTTTACGAGTGGCTACATCTGTTATAATCAAGCGTACGCTGAATTGTGCATTTGCAAAGGCACATAAAAAAAATGCGGCTGGAACAAACAGTTTTTTCATATGATGAATGTACAAAATCAAGGACACAAAAAAGCCGCCGTTTTTAGAGGCGGCCTGTTAAATTTTTTGTTGTTTTAATCTAAGATCTCCACGTCTTTCGGGTATTTGCCCTTATTGAAAATAAATTTACTATCGGGCAAAGACGCATTCAAATTAAAGTTTGATATTTTGAACTCGGTAACATTATTGCTTTTGTCGAGTATGCGTGCTTTGGAAAATGTGTTCTTTGATTTGTCTATAAAGAGATTCACTTTCTGAAAATTCTTGCGGTTATCCATCGGTTTCATTTCTATTTCATAAAAAGCGCCTTTGGAAGAAACCAGCTGGTAAGTGAAGTCTTTATCATAACTGCCGGCGAGTAATTTTTGCGGGCTCAGTGTCTGGCTGTTTTCATCCACAGAAGATTTGGTAATTGTTTTCTCTCCATCGAACCGGTAGATATCCGACCCATCACAGATGATTTCTGTTTTACCCTGGTTGATGAGATATTTTTCTCCTTTCATCTGTAAAGAAAGTGTTTGTGTGCCTGTTGGTTTTCCTTTACTGGTAAACGATGTAAGCATGCAGCTTGCGGTTATGCCTTTGGAAGCTTTTACTTTGGCGCCGACTGCATCGAGTACTTTTTTCGCTGCGGGATCATTTTGTGAAAAAGCGATTCCTGTAAATGCAAGAAGGCTTAAAAAGCAGGCATATATTTTATTCATCAGTTTTTGATTATTGCGCGCAAATATAGGTTTTACCATTCTTTCAGACCTTTCTTACTTACGCAAGTTTAAAATAATCGGTTTTAAGCAGTTGTTTGCCGGTTAAATTGATCAACCCATCAAATCGAGGAATTCCTGGAGCTCCATTTCTGTTTTAAATAAAACTTCCCTGGCCTTACTCCCCTGGTTTGGGCCCACCACGCCTGCGGCTTCCAGCTGATCCATCAAACGCCCGGCCCGGTTATACCCTAATTTCATCCTTCGTTGTATCAAAGAAGTTGATCCCATCTGGCTGCCGACGATCAGTTTTGCTGCATCTTCAAATAACGGGTCGCGGTCGCTTGCATCAAAATCTTTTCCGTTCGCATCTTTTTCATCAACATACTCTGGCAAAAGAAATGCCAGCGGGTAGCCGCGTTGATCGCCGATAAATTCACAGATCTTTTCCACCTCGGGCGTATCTACAAAAGCGCATTGCAAACGTGTGATCTCTCCATTGTAACTCACAAGCATATCGCCTTTACCGATCAGTTGTTCGGCGCCGCCTGCATCAAGAATGGTACGGCTGTCTATTTTGCTTGAAACTTTGAATGCGATACGTGCAGGAAAATTTGCTTTGATGGTACCGGTGATAATATTTACAGAAGGGCGTTGCGTTGCAATGATCAGATGAATGCCAATGGCACGCGCCAACTGCGCCAAACGCGCGATCGGCATTTCTACTTCTTTACCTGCGGTCATAATAAGGTCTGCAAACTCATCCACTACCAGAACAATAAATGGCAGATACTGGTGGCCGTTCTCCGGATTAAGTTTGCGCGCTGTAAACTTCTCATTGTATTCTTTGATATTTCTGCAGCCGGCTTCTTTTAAAAGATCGTAACGGTTATCCATTTCAATGCAAAGCGCATTGAGTGTGTGTACCACTTTTTTTGTGTCGGTGATGATGGATTCTTCTTCGCCGGGAAGCTTGGCGAGAAAATGTTTTTCGATCACGCGGTATAAACTCAGCTCCACTTTTTTAGGATCGACCAAAACAAATTTTAACTGCGATGGATGTTTTTTATACAGTAATGAAACAAGGATCGCATTCAGGCCGACGGATTTACCCTGGCCGGTTGCACCTGCCATCAATAAGTGCGGCATGTTTGCGAGATCAACTATGAAATTTTCGTTATCGATCTTTTTACCGATGGCGATGGGAAGAGAAAATGCATTTGCCTGGAATTTTTCGGATGCCAGCAATGTTTTCATACTCACCACCGATTTGCGCACGTTGGGAACTTCGATACCAATGGTTCCTTTGCCGGGAATGGGTGCGATGATGCGGATACCCAGCGCAGCAAGGCTCAGCGCAATATCATCTTCCAGGTTTTTGATACGGCTGATGCGGACACCGGGCGCCGGAACAATTTCATATAAAGTAACGGTTGGCCCAACCGTTGCCGCAATACGCTGGATGGCGATATCATAATTCTTTAATGTGGCGATGATCTGGTTCTTGTTTGTTTCGAGCTCCTGCGGATCATGCACAATTTTTTCGCTGCCATGTGTTTCGAGTAAGTCGAGCGATGGATATTTGTAATCTTTGAGATCGAGTGTTTCGTTGTATTTGGTGCCGATCTTACCGGAAGATTTTATTTGCACGGTTTCTTCTTCTTCGGGTTCGGGAGTTTCTTTTATTTCGAGTTCAAGGAGTTTGGAGTCTGGAGCCTGGAGCCTTGAGCCTTGAGTTTGGTTTACTTCTTCAAAAACAGGTTTTGT
>JABDAP010000031.1 GCA_013289065.1 Bacteroidota bacterium
GCGGCTGCCCGTTGGATCATACTTGCCGTCCAGCCAATGGCGCTTACGGGAAATGTAAGCATGTTGATATAAATAACGAACTCCACGATCAATCCTACTTTACTGCTGTCCTGCAATGCCTGCATTCCTCCTATCATGATCGTTACGAGTGTGCTGAGGCCGATCATAAGCGCCATACTGGGGAAATAAATGGCTTCTACTTTTGCGAGGCCCACTGCATTCTTTTTATATTCTTCGCTGTTCTTCTGAAAGAAACCCAGCATGGCTTTTTCCTGTACAAAAGATTTGATCACGCGGATACCGGAAAAAGATTCCTGCGCATTGGTTGTGAGATCGGAAAGCAGGGCCTGGATCCGTTCACTTTTTTTATTGATAATGCTGTTGACCAGATAAATAGTGATCGCAAGAATGGGTAATGGGGCCAATACGAGTAAAGTAAGGTGCACATCTTTGCGCAACATATTTACCACGCAAAAACCGATCAGCGTAACAAGGTTGATCAAATACATGATAGCCGGGCCGGTGAACATTCTTACGCGGCTCACGTCTTCTGTCATGCGGTTCATCAGGTCGCCGGTGCTGTGTGTTTTATAAAAGTTGGTATCTAATTTCTGGTAGTGATGATAGATCTCGTTTTTCTGATCGAATTCAATATGCCTGCTCATCACAATAATCGTTTGCCGCATAAAGAACATCAATATGCCGCGGATGATGGCGAGCATTAAAATAGTGATGCTGCATAATGCAATAAGCCATCCGAAAGTAAAATGCCCGGATTGTATAAAATCAATGAACGAGTCAACTAACTTATCATGAACCGGCCTCGATGCCGCAGGATGCGCGCCCGGGAGCCTTTGCTGCACCTGGTTTACAACAAACCCTGTGATCTGGGGAGCCAATACTGCGAAGTAATTGGATGACATCACAAAGAAGATCCCGATAAAGAAACGGTAGCGGTATTTCCAGAAATATTTATTAAGTGCCGAAAGATGCTTCAACCGTAAATGATTTGATACAAAGGTACGGGCAACCTTGTCAAAAAAGGGAATCTTGTGATTGGTGGTGATAAATGTGTAGCAATGGCAGAAGATCTTTCATCGGCCTGACGATCAGTTAAATGACTGAAAAAAGATCAGTAAGAAAAGAAATACTATTTTACCCCGACCCCTGAAGGGGCTCAAAAGCCCTTCGGGGTTGGGATAAAAATGATGGCCTCTTACGCTTTCTTCTCCATCGTATGCCCCGCCTGTTTTGCGAGATAACTTGTTCCGTAAGGATAACGTTGCGGCCTTGACAATAATTTATTTGCTTCGGCATTATCTTTAAAATGTTCTTTTACCGGGTCGAAATATAATTTCTGGCCGGCAAATTTCATAGCGGCATGTCCAACCAAACATGCGCTGCATGAACGGTGCGCTACTTCGATCGGGCTGATGTTTGGTTTTCTGTTTTTGATGCAATCGAGCCAGTTGCGGTGTTGTTCGGGGCTATCATATAAATGAACTTCATCTTTACCAATGACAGAATCCAATATTTTAGGATCGCTTGCATCGAGCGATTTTAATTTGTCGGGTGTGCTTGGTTTTGGATCGCTTGCAGTAACAGCAGAACCGCGTGTGCAGAAGATCCATCCTTTTGTTCCTTCGAATTTGATCCCGTTCTGGTATTTTCCGTTTACCACCATCGTTACGCCGTTAGCGTATTTCATATTCAATTCAAAGTCGCCATGCACATTCCATAAACCGGCTTTTGGAAAGGATGCCTGTGCCTCGGCTTCTATCGGCCCGGTATATTCTGTGTTCATTCCCCAATGTGCAATATCTATGTGATGCACGCCCCAGCCGGTTATCATACCCGCGCCAAATTGTTCGAGGCGCAGCCATCCCGGCCTTGAATTGGTATCATTCTGCGAATGAACGCGGTCGAAAGTGTAATAGATATAAGGCGTTGATCCGAGCCATGCATCATAATTAAAACGTTGCGGCGTAGGCATTTCAGTAGCAACACCACCCGCAGGATCGCCTGGTAATCCAACACGTACGGTTTGTAAAGTTCCTATCCTCCCATTACGAACCAACTCGCAGGCCCTTTTAAATTGCGGCCATGGATCTACCGAACGTTGCTGGCTACCCAATTGAAACACCACATTTGTTTTGCGGATCATATCACTCATCGTTCGCCCTTCTTCGATCGTTAAGGATGTTGGTTTCTGGCAATAAATATGTTTGCCTGCCAATGCCGCTTCAATCGCTACCTGCGCGTGCCAGTGGTCTGGTGTGCTGATGATCACAGCATCAACATCTTTATTGGCGAGCAGTTCGCGGTAATGGTCGTATGTTTTTACGTCTACATAATTCGACTGCCCGGTTTGTTTTGCGTAAGTATCTTCTATCATTTTTTTACCTGTGTCTGCACGAACGCCGTCGAAATCCGCTACTGCAATAAAACGTGCATCATCATATTTGATCGTTGAAACAATATCGTGCCCGCGTGCAATACGGCCGATGCCGATCTGGCCGATATTGATCTTATTACTTGGTGCATTTTTTCCAAACACACTGGCAGGTACGATCGTTGGAAAACCGCTCATAGCAATGGCCGATGCAGCAGTTGCTTTGGCAGATGATTCAAGAAATTTTCTTCTTGAGATTTCGGAAGGGTTCTTTTTTTTCATATGGGTGGGCTTTATATTTTATCAATTGTTTTTTACCATAACTTTTGGTGAAGCTGCAAAATACTGCCAGGCGCTTTCTGCTTTTTCTTTGGTGAGATGTCCGTTGAACACCACCAACCTGTATTTTAAGGTATAGGTTTTTCCCGGTTCCAGCAACCAGTTCATATCTTTTGTTGGTGCGAAGCTGAAAAACATATCTCCACGGCCATTTTGATTCTCCGGCCAGATACGCATTGGTTCGGGGTGATTATAATTTGCAGGATAGGAAAGAAAAGCTGCTCCCCCATAATCATCGCCCGGCAAAGATCCCTGAACGATGCACCATCGCGCTTTGGAACCATCAGCATCTTTTCTTGCTTTGCCTTCTGATGTTAACACCTCAGAATTTTTATTGTCCCAGAATCCTGTCGTTCGCCAGCCAAGCCCGGCATAACGATATGCCACGATCAAAAACGGGCTCGCGGAAGCGCAACTCATTTTTGAAGTGATATCAACTATATAGTAATCGCTGTTGTCTTCCGGTTTATACATTCTTACGGTCTGCAATTCATTCAGCGCCACTTTTTCTGAACCATCTTTTTTAAATACCACATGTTCATGCAGTGCTTCATATTCACTGTACACCGGCCCATTGGTTGATGATATCAATTTTGCAAAACGCACAGTTCCTTTTTTATCATGCAGGTTCCAGAAGTCAACGGTATCTTTTTCAAAATACACGTGCGTCCATGGATTCCATATACCGTAATGATGGTAATGATCGGGCGCCTGAATGCGTGTAAGCTCCTGTCCGTGCGGCGTCCAGAGCGGATGTATAAAACCGCTGCGTTTATAACTCGTATCGATACCGGCCGGCGGATATACTGTTTTATAAACATAACGGAGCAGGTTTTTATTACCTGAACGCATAGTGATGGAACCGCTGTCATTTTTTGCAATGATATCTGAAACATGATCGGCGCGGGGATCTTTGATCAATTCATAAATGCGTTTGTTTGATTTGTCCGCAACGGGATCAACCAGCCAATGCAGTTCGCGGTGACCGGTTGTTGAAATCTGATAAGGAACCGGAATGCGTTTATTTCCGCGTACTTCAACAAGGCTTAATACACTATCCGGCAAAAAAGTAATGGCATCCAGATCGGTTGTTGCGGGAACATGTAAGCCATTGGTGGGTTTATCAAGAAGTACTTCCAGGGTGGCGATCTTCTGTGCGGAAATATTCTTGCCGCATACTGCAAGCAGGATCAAAATTACCAGACAGTTTTTTCTCATGGCGGTTGGGGGCTGTTAGCTGAATTAAATATAGGTGATTGTTTTGAAATTGTAATCGATTGCAAAGACTGATTTTTTCACTTATCTTACCATTGAATGTAATTCCGGCTCATTGTCGGCAGAAGGGCTTTTTAAATCGGTTTATGTGAATGCCTGAGTAATCATGATCTTATAAAAAACGATTGTATGCAAATAAGAAAAACGTTTCGTCCGGCCTGTGTTGCAACTATTGTGTTGCTGTTTGTCGTGAATAATATTTTCGCGCAGCAAAACCCCGTTGGCATTTTTGATCATCACCAGGATGTTGGCGATCCGCAATTAAAAGGTTCTGTTGTGTATGATCAAAACAAACAAACCTATCTCCTCTCCGGCGCCGGAATAAATATGTGGGCAAAAGCAGACCAGTTCCAGTTTGCGTGGAAAAAAATAAAAGGAGATTTTATTGTAAAAGCAACCGTGCAGTTCATCGGTAAAGGCGCATTCAACCACCGTAAGATCGGTATCATGGCAAGAGATAAATTAACAACCGATTCGCGTTATGCAGACGCCTGTGTGCATGGAAACGAACTCACTTCACTTCAATACCGTAACAATGATGGCGATACAACCGGGCAGGTGGTCATCTCTTCTTTTCATCCAACCGATATAGAACTGGAAAGGGTTGGCAACACATTTACCTTTTCTGCCGCTGTTTTTGGCGAAACATATAAATCGGTAAGTAAAGAATTGCCGTTGAATGATGAAGTATATGTTGGTTTATTTATCTGCTCGCATGTGCCGGATATCATGGAACAGGCCGTCTTCAGTAACGTGCAGGTGATCATCCCCGCTGCAAAGGATTACAGGCCATACAGGGATTATATCGGCAGCCACCTGGAAGTAATGGATATTGCCAAGGGCCACAGAAAAATTTTATACAGCGCTCCTAATTCTTTGCAGGCACCCAACTGGACACCGGATAACAAATATCTTATTTACAGTTCCGAAGGATTATTGTATAAATATGATTTAGCTAACGGATCAATCTCAAAACTGAATACCGGTTTTGCAAAAGATAATAATAACGACCATGTGCTATCATTCGACGGAAAACGGATCGGGATCAGTAATTACCGAACAGATAAACATATTTCCACCATTTTTGTTTTACCCGTAACAGGTTCTGATCATCCGGTGCAGATCACTGCAGACAGTGCTCACTCCTATCTTCATGGCTTTTCGCCTGATGGAAAAAAACTGATCTATACCGCGCAGAGAAAAGGTGATTGGGATATTTGGTCTGCAGATATTGCCACGAAAAAAGAAAGACGTTTAACAGATGGTGCGGCATTGGATGATGGGCCGGAATATAGCCCCGATGGAAAATATATTTATTTCAATTCTTCACGAACAGGAACGATGAAAATCTGGAGAATGAAACCGGACGGCAGCAACCAGGAGCAAATAACTTTTGATGAATACAACGACTGGTTCCCGCATTTTTCGCCGGATGGAAAATGGATCGTGTATATTTCTTTTCCCAAAGATATTGACCCAACCACGCATCCATTCTATAAAAAAACTTACCTGCGTTTAATGCCGGCGGCAGGTGGAGTTCCCAAAACGATCGCTTATATATATGGCGGGCAGGGAACCATCAATGTTCCGAGCTGGTCGCCGGACAGTAAACGGATCGCGTTTATCAGTAACAGCAAATTGTAGCACAGATTTTAGTGATTTTTAACCGCAGGTTCGCAGATCATTTGTTTAGAAATAATCTGCGAATCTGCGGCTTAATATATCGTACATCATGCAACAATAGTAACTTTGATACATGACAGGATCGTTTGCAAATGATGTACGCCGGAATAAAAATTTTGTTCAGCTGGTAAGCCTTTGCTGTATCATTTTATTTTTTTCCTGCCAGGATAAATATCTCATGGGCGTTATCCCTTCGGCAACCGGTTCGTTGAAAAGTGATTCCACCGGTAGCTGCCTTTCAGAAACGATCAGCGGCGTATTCATTGCGGGTAAAGAAATGAACGATACCAATTATTTACAGGTAGGCGTTAATGTAAAGTCTACGGGTAAGTATACCATCAAATCAACAACTGTAAACGGTTATTCATTTTCTGCAAGCGGCAGTTTTAATACGACCGGCCTTAACACAGTAAAACTGGCCGCAACCGGAAAACCCGTTACAGCAGGCGCCAATAATTTTTCAGTAAATTTTGATACGAGTGTTTGCAAGATCACCATTATTGTTTTACCGGTTGGCAGTGCACCGGCTCCTGCAGCGGTTTTTACTTTATCGGGCACAACCAGTTGCCTTAACGATACACTTTCCGGAAACTATGTAAAAGGCATAACGCTTGATACAAGTTCAAAAGTTGTTATCAGCCTCACGGTTACTGTTGCCGGCACATACAGAATTTCTACCGATACGGTAAACGGTTATAAATTTTCTGCTGTCGGAACTTTTACAAAAACCGGTGCGCAAACCGTGATACTTACCGCATCCGGCACACCTGTTAACAGTGGAACTGATGCATTCACGGTTATCGGAACCAGTGCAGACTGTACATTTCCCGTTACTGTTGTAACGGGTGTTGCCGTTACAGGCACCGACCACTTTCCTTTAACTAATGGAGATCTATGGAACTATGATGACCTGTTCAGTACAGGCGATACATTGCAACGGATCATGACAGATTCTGTAAACACGAACAACAACAGGTATCAGATAATGGAAGAAAGGCAGGCAGGAAATAATGTTCAATACCTGTTTCGTAAAGTAGACAGTATTTATTATGAATACGGTTCGGTAGATAAATATACGAACAGTGTAAAATTCAGCCCGCAGATAAAAAAAGAGTTTCCGTTCTTAAAAGAAGGCCTTTCAACCGGCGATGCTTGGAGTACGGATGAATATATCGGGCCGGCAACATTCGGGCAAACCATTTATTTAAAATATAATTTCTCCTGCATCAATGCCAATGCTGTTGTAACGGTTAATGGAAAAACATTTACGAATGTGTATAAAATAGTGATGCTTCCGCAGATCAAATCAGCCCAAACCTATCCATACACCGGAACCGGCGAGCGGATGGATATTTATTATGCAAAAGGTATCGGCATCATCTATTACAAATCCATTTCTTCAGGCGGCTCATCCAGTTTTACTTTGGCTGAGAAGCAGATAAGGAACTGGGTGGTGAAATGATTGTAAAATGAACTGGTTCGTTAATTTAGATCTTGTTCAATTTAAGTGAAAAGAATTGCTTTGATTATGGTAACTTACCTGTATAAAGATCATCCTTGAATACATAGTATACTATTCATATCATAACATGCTGAATGTTTTTTAAACCTATTTATTATGCATTCCTACGATAAAAAAGCGACTAAACAAGGATCACTCACAACCAACTCTGGCGTTCAGCAAAATCAAAAAGATTCTTCCGGCCGGTACCTTCAGGATAACCGTATAAAAAAGATATCGCAGGCAACTGCCGCAACCATACAGAAAAAAGTCAATACTACCGGGTTGCCCGACCAGTTAAAGGCAGGTGTCGAAAATCTTTCGGGCCTTTCTATGGATGACGTAAAAGTTCATTATAATTCCGGCAAGCCTGCACAAATGCAGGCGCATGCATTTGCGCAGGGAACGGATATTCACATTGCGTCGGGCCAGGAAAAACACCTGCCTCATGAAGCATGGCATGTAGTACAGCAAAAGCAAGGGCGTGTGAAACCGACCTTGCAAATGAAAGGCGTTGCTATTAATGATAATAGAAGCCTGGAACAGGAAGCAGACCAGATGGGTAAAAACGCAATAAATACCCACAAAGAACATTCAGCAGCCAAAACACAGGCAACGGGCTCGAAAATAGTACAGCGCAATTATATAGGAGATTTAGCTAAGTCACAGCAAACGTGGAGAAAGGTGCGTGACCAAACAGATGAAGCAACATTTGAAACGTTACCTAACTATGATGCAGGCATTGAGCGTAGAAGGAGTGATGAGGATGCCGCCGGCTTAAGGGCATGGACACAAAATTATTTAACCCATACAAATGCGTCTTTTCATGAACTCAATCTTGCTGCACATGTAGCAAGGTTTGGTGTACGTTCTACTTTAGCACCGAGCGTTCTTGCCCAGGCCGATGTGAGGGTACGATCAGCCAGAGTAGATATGCCGATAGAGGCCAAATATAGTGATTCACCAGAGCAGACTCAGATCGATAAATTGATAAGAGAAGGTCATGCCCAACTTGGAAAATCAAGATCATCAGCTGCCACTGGAGCAACCACATGGCGGCTTTCAATAAACATTAGCAATGCGCTTAATCCATGGCCTTACACCCCCTCAACCGTTGACGCCCACCCGGATCCGAGCTCAATTGAGCTTGGTGAAGCAGCAAAAGGAAGAAATTTATCGCATGGGAGTGGCCTTCCCGCCGATCATACGCAGATCGAAGTAATATCCGCGAGATTTAAAAAGACTTTCCATTTTGCAATTTGAGATAGCTGAAATTTATAAGCAGTTACCTCATTATCGGACTGATTTTTTACTGAAATAAATATTTAAATCTTGCCGCATAAAAAAACCTGCAACAATTGATTGCAGGTTTTTTTTGAACCGCGGAGAGTTAGGGATTCGAACCCCAGGACCTGTTACAGTCAACAGTTTTCAAGACTGCCGCAATCGACCGCTCTGCCAACTCTCCGGGTGCAAAATAATAGTGCAGCGGCCTATCTACCAAAAAAGAATGGCTTAGAGCAGAAAATACTTCTGTAATTCAACGTGGATGGGACTTCCAGTCAAATCCTTAACTTCCGCCAGATCTTCCGCGCAGATGTTCTTTTCTTTTAGCGTACGGCATCTAACATTCGTTGCTAACTTCAACCCACAGACCCTATCGATAAAGGATCAGGTTTTTATTACACACAAAAGAAAAGATCATGGAAATTAAACGTAGCGGTTCACAACCTTCCGGTAAAGGCGCCGCTGAATATTTTACAGGAACGGTGCGGATTGATCCGTTGTTTACACCGCCGGATCCGGCACGTGTGGCAATGGCGCTGGTTACATTTGAGCCGAATGCGAGAACAGCATGGCATACACATCCATTAGGACAAACGCTGATCGTTACCGCCGGCTCAGGCTGGGTGCAACGGGAAGGTGGCGCGATCGAACATATTCACCAGGGCGATGTGGTGTATTTTATGCCCGGCGAAAAACATTGGCATGGGGCAACAGCTACTACTGCCATGAGCCATATTGCGGTGCAGGAAAGATTGAATGGTTCGCCGGTGGATTGGATGGAGAAGGTGACGGATGAGGAATATAATAAGTGATAAGAAGAATGATTGTTACCTGCATCTTTCATCTCAACACCACCACCCACCCCGAAAGCGGCGCCAAATTCAATTTCAGATCGATCACATAATAATAAGTGGCAACCGGTACGGGTTTATGATTATAAGTTCCATCCCAGACGGGGTTGTTGGCTTTTGATTGGAAGATAAGTTGTCCCGTTCGCGTGTACACATGCAGAATGGCATCGGGATAAGTTTCGAGCCCTTTGATCACCCAGGTATCATAAATGCCATCGCCATTCGGCGAGAAAACATTGGGAATGAAAATATTTTTATAAACACGCACAAATACATTGTCGGATACTACCGGGCAAGCGCCTCCCGGTAAAACCGATAAAGTATATGTGATAGAATCTGTTGGGCTAACCGTTGGCGTTAATGTATTAAAATTGATCATCGCCGTTAATGGCGACCAGGAAAAACTACTCATATTACCACTCACGCTTCCATCGAGCATAACGGATTGCCCTTCAAATATTGCTTTATCGGGGCCGGCATTTACACGCGGGTTCTGAATAACATATACGGTTGTTTGTGCCGTATCCTTACAACCAAATTGATTGGCTACGGTAACCGTGTATTGCGTAGTATCTTTTGGTGTGGCTATCGGATTGGCGATCTGTGCATTTGATAAACCGGTTGTTGGCGACCAGCTATAAATGCTTCCGCCGGATGCGGCCAGCGCAACACCTGTTCCATCGCAAATGATCGTGCTGGCGCTTGCTTTTGCGGTTACTCCCTGAAAAACTTTTACATTAAAAGTATCGATCGCATTGCAACCCTGCGCTGTGGTAATGATCACGCGGTACAAACCCGAATCTGCATATGTTACCTGTGGCAATAACGGGTTATAAATAGTGGATGAAAAATTATTCGGCCCAGACCATTGATAAATAAAGCTGCTATCATTTGCAGTGATGAACTGGAGATCCGTGCTCGTACAACCCAGCACAAAAGTTTTCGGAACCAGGATTGGCGCAGGATAAACATTGATCGTAACAATACTCGATATGATCCTGCATTGCACACTGGAAAAGTTAGTGGCATCGGCCGATACGATGCGGTATTGATACATTCCGGAAGTTGTTGGCTGCCGCGTATAACTGGCAGACTGGGCGCCGGTAATATCTGTCCATGTTATGCCTGAATCTTTGCTTACCTGCCATTGAATGGCTGAACCGGTAAAACCTGCTGTTGAACCTGCATCTAATATAAATGATACCGGATTATTCTGGCAGATATTAACCGATGTTGCAGGCTGGTTCCGGATACTTGTACTGAGCAACGGGCCGCATGGCCGAAAGGTAATATCATCCAGCGCGAGGTCATTGCCGCAACCGCCGGGTGCATTATTGGTTATACGCAGAACCACACTGCTTACGCCAACGGGTGTTTTAAAAAATGTACCGTATTGTTTCCATAGAGCCAGGCCCGTATTGGGAATATCGCCTGAATCATATTTCAGTAAAACAGTTCCGTCAGTTGTTTCTATCCTGAATGTAAGATTTGGTTTTGTTCCCTGGAAATTGCAGGCGGTTGGCCTCAGAACACTCAGTACCCATGCAGCAAATTCATACGTGGTATTACCGCATAAGCCATCAACTGTTTGAACATAAAAATCATTGGGCGTGAGGGATGCATTAACAAGCATAAATCTTCCACCTGCATCGCCGGTATGATCGGTTGTCATCGTGATCCAGGTACCGTTAAAACAGGTGGAAGTTACATTGGTAATAGTATAAGAACCATCCTGGGGGCAGTCGAAACTTGCGTAAGTCATATTTGTAACACCTGGCGCCAAAGGGCCCGCTGCGGTTTTGTTGTTGCCGAATGTGATGTTTACGATCGGATCGCCAAGGCTGCCTGTACAAAGCTGGCCAAAAGCAAACTGTGCAGATATCAGAAAAGCAAAAATGAGCACAGCATTCTTCATAGCATTACCTCATTTTTATTCGTTGGGCTGTTTTACTTTTTCAACCGGGATCAGGTCAGCAATATTTACGTTCATCGGCAGCACACCGATCTGTACAATGGCGCGTTTGCCGCGTATTTCTTTTACTTCGCCTACCTGGTAATTCTTTTTTAATTTAACCAAAGACCCTGCCACGATATCTTTATTCAGCTCCTTGTATTTCTGATCAACTTTTTTTGCCAGTTTATTTACCACGATCTCTTCTTTTCCTTTAAAAAGCAGGTTCTGTAAATTCTTTACCACTTCATTTTTGTTTTCAGATTTTTTCCAGTCGAGAACGATCTGTTTTAATTTCCGTTCCATATCCTTTAAATAAACCAGCCTTTCTTCCGCTATCTTATTTTGATTCTTTAATAGTTCGATCTGCTGCCTGTGGCGTTCCCTGTCGAGAACAGCCTGCATTTCTTTTTTTAATTTTTCATTTTCCTTTACAAGGCGGCTGAGTTCTTTTTTCTCCTTATCTAATTGCTGCAGATCCTGCTCTGTGCTGTTAAGCAAACGGTCGAGTTTGAAATGGTCATCATCCACCAGTTTTCTTGCTTTGCTGATAAGGTGCTGCGGCAGGCCGATCCGTTCGGCAATGGCAAAAGTGTACGAGCTGCCGGGTTTGCCGATCACGAGTTTATACATCGGCTGCAGGTTCACTTCATCAAACTGCATAGCTCCATTGATCACACCCTGCGTATGGTTGGCCATTACTTTTAAGTTGAGGTAATGCGTGGTAACGATACCGTAAGCATGGCGGCGCGATAATTCTTCCATGATCACTTCAGCAAAGGCACCGCCGAGGTTCGGATCGCTGCCGCTGCCGAGCTCATCAATAAAAAATAATGTTTTACCATTCGCCGTTTCAATAAAATATTTCATGTGCAGCAAATGGCTCGAGTAAGTGCTCAATTCAAATTCAAGATTCTGTGTATCGCCGATATGAATAAATAACTGTTTAAAGATCCCCATCTGCGAATCGGGGTGAACAGGAACCAGCAAACCGCTCTGTAACATCAATTGATTGAGGCCGATCGTTTTCATCGTTACCGTTTTACCACCCGCATTCGGGCCGCTGATCACGAGGATCCGGTTCTTTTCATCCAGTGTAATGGTAACGGGAATTGTTTTTTTACCGGATGCTTTGTTGTATAGATATAATAAAGGATGATACGCATCGATTAAATGAACATGCGCTTTATCTGCAAGCGACGGTAATTGTGCATGCATGTCGATCGCAAGTTTTGCTTTGGCATGAATAAAATCATATTCGCCGGTGGTATCTAAATATTGTTGTAACAGCGGCGCGTAAACGGATAGTTTTGCCGTAAGCTCACGTAAGATCCTTTGTACTTCCCTTCCTTCATCGTGTTCCAGTGCAAATACATCATTGTTGAGGCCGATGGTTTCTTCGGGTTCGATAAAAGCTGTTTTGCGGCTGTCGCTTTCGCCATGCAATATTCCTTTTACCTGACGTTTGTGTTCTGAAAATACAGCCACTACCCTTCTTCCGTTGCTGAAGCTTTCGTCAATATCCGCGCTGTAACCGGCTTTGGCGAGTTTGGCAATTACTTTGTCGAACATGCGCCGCAGTTCATTTCTTTTTCTGAAAAGGCTCATGCGGATCCGCTGCAGGTCTTCTGAAGCATTATCTTTTACATTGCCGTTCTCATCGAGGATCTCATCGATCAGCTGGATGATCAGTTTTTCATAATACGTTCCGGCGATCACTTTTGCGAGTGCAGGAAAAGCCAGCCTTCTTTCCGTATCGAACCAGCGAAAAACAGATGCGATGTTTTCGCAAAGTTTGCGAACCGGCAACCATTGTTCGCCTGCCAGCATTGCGCCGGGGATGGATAATAATTTTATATCGCGGCTGATATTGTACGTAAAGTCATTGGGAAAATATTGTCCCTGCTGCAGGATGAGTTTGTATTCATTGGTTTGATGCAGTTCCAGTTCAATATATTCCTTCCGTGTATGGATACGAAGTTCTGACGCCTTGCTTTTGGCGTATTCGGTTTTGGCATGATCGGTAACCAATGCTTTTACCTTATCAAACTCCAATTGCGATGCTGCGGATTCTGGATATAAACGCATAAGTGGCAAAGGTAAGCTTTCAGCCTTCAGCTTTCAGCGTTGAGCGTTTAGCGTTTAGTCTTGAACCTTTGTTTGTAAGAAATAAATTAACTGTTTGCCTAAAACCTCATAAATAAGTATATCGTACTTTTAAAAAAATATTCGAATGCGCACGATTTTTTCAGGGATATTGCTGGCGATCAGTTTCGCGGCATGCTCCCAACAAAAAAAAGAGAATAAATTAGAGGCTATGAATAATGAATCGATCCCGGCCGGTGTAAAAACCGATACAGCAACTTTTGGCGAAGGCTGTTTCTGGTGTACCGAAGCTTTTTTTCAAAGATTGAATGGCGTGTATAAAGTATTAAGCGGTTATGGCGGCGGATTTGTAGAAAACCCCACCTATGAACAGGTCTGCGATAAAAATACCGGGCATGCAGAGCTTGAGCGTATCGTATATGACCCATCCAAGATAACGTATGATGAATTGCTGGAGGTTTTCTGGAAAACACATGACCCCACCACTATGAACCAGCAAGGCAATGATATCGGCCCGCAATACCGCAGCGTGATCTATTACCACAATGAAGAACAAAAACAAAAAGCGGAACATTATAAAGATGCACTGAATAAAAGCGGTGCATGGGATAGGCCTATCGTTACAACTATTGAACCGTTTAAGAATTTTTATCCTGCCGAAAATTATCACCAGAATTATTATAACGATAATACCAATCAGGGCTATTGCCGTTTTGTGATCGCGCCGAAGCTGGAAAAATTTGAGAAAGCATTTAAAAATAAGCTGAAGGATCATTAATTGAATGATGCCTAATGAAAGAAGGTAGCTTAATTACTGCGCCTCCGCGCCTTTGCGTGAAAAAATGCACGCAAAGGCGCGGAGGCGCAGTTTTGAGTTTTTAAACCGACACACTATAGGCTTTTGGCCTTTTTTATTTCTTATCGTCTTTTAGTTTTATATTCATTATGCAAAAACAACAGGATGAAAAAGCGTTGCCTTTTTTTTGTTGCAGGTTTTATAATGTTTTCGCAGCTGTCTTTGGCACAACACAAAAGCGATTCGCAGGATTCCGTTTTCTATAACCTGGATGTTCCCAAAAACTGGCATGATAATAAAGTGTTGTTCAGCCTTACCGGGCTGATCGAAAAAACAGTTCCGTTCCTGAAAGAAAAAAAAGTCTGTGTCGGATGCAGCAACGATACCTATACGGTTTCACTTTTTATTACACCTCCCAAGCCTTTTCAGCATAACCTGATCGATATTACCAAAGTATATGAAACTGCGAACGACAAATACGAATACAATCTTTTGTATTATTTCTTTGCCTCGTTGCTGATAAAAGCAAAAGACAATTCGATACTCGGCGAAATTGTGCTGGTTGATTCGATGGAAACATTTACTCGGTCAAAAGTGTATAACCTGCCGTCTACCCACAGCGCCATCGATTACCGCCTGCTTGGTAAAATACAGAACGGCAGCGGCTACAGGACAACGGGGGCCAGTATGGCCAACATCACAAGTCATTTGTTCGACCGCGATAAATTTACAAAAGACCACGAAAAGGAAATGCTTCCCAATGAACAAGACGTGCGCGAAATGATACAGGCAAGGATGTATGCGTTTGAAACGACCGGGAAAAATTAGTTAAGAGTGAATAGTTAAAAGTGAGATAACTCTTAACTTTTAACTATTCACTTTTAACTTTCAACAGCACAATCCTTGTTCTCCGCAGTTCTAACAAATTCAACGCGTTCGGATAGAATCCTTCTATATTGGGCTGTACCAAATGAAAAGCCATATCGTACCAAAGCGGGATAACGGGTGCATCATTGATCACGAGCTGATCCATTTCGCGATATAGCTGATAACGGATCGAATCATTATTTTCCTGTAATGCTTTTTCATACAGCACATCAAAAGCTGCATTCTTATAGCGCGTATAATTGGGTGGTGCAGGGTTTTTACTGTAATACATGGCCATATAATTTTCGGCATCGGGATAATCGGCTATCCAGCTTCCGCGAAAAAACAATGCCTGCGATTTGGCAGTCTGTTCAAGCAATAAACTTTTCTGTATCACTTCTACCTGCACGGGAATGCCGATCTCTTCCAGTTGCCGTGCAACAAAGCTGGCGATATCTGCATAGATATTGATCGTTAATAATTTTATCGGCGGAATATTCTTGCCATCAGGGAAACCGGCATCGGCCAGTAATTTTTTTGCTTTGGCTGGATCATAATTATACCCTTTTACAAACGCTGTATTCTTTGATGGCAACCCGCCCGGCACAAATCCTGCTTCGGCGGCAATGCCAATAGAATTGCGCATATACATCATCAGCTGTTGGCGGTTGATCGCATAATTCATTGCCTGCCGTACCGCTTTGATACCGGTTACCGTATTCTTTACCAATGGATTGTTCTGATCAACCAGGATCCCGAAATATTCCGTGTTGAGATATGGATGTTTTTTCAGAACGATCTTACCTATCCATTGCGAACGCAATTCGCCTTTTTTTGTCAGTATCTCATCTTTAAAAGAAGGGTCGAGGTCATTGATAAAACTCAACTCACCCTGTCTGAACTGCAGAAACTCAGTTGCTTTATTATCGAAGAAAGTTATTTTGAGCGCATCTAGATACGGAAGCTGTTTTCCGCTGCTGTCGTGCTCCCAGTAATGTTCATTTTTGTGCATGATCATCGTCTCGCCTTCATCCCACGATACCAATTCAAATGGCCCGGTACCACAGGGATGCCGGCGGAAATCCTTTCCATATTTTTCCACCACTTCTTTTGGTACGATGCTGCAATACTGCATACTTAATATTCCCATGATGGGATGAAAAGGCCGTAATAATTTTAATTGAAAAGTAGAATCATCCAGTGCTGCAAAACCATTTGCCGTATCGATCCGGTTATTAAAGATCCATGCGCCGCTGCTGGCGGTGTTTTTATCGATGATGCGTTGTAAGCTGTATACAACATCCTGTGCATGCATCTCCCTTCCTTTGCCGTTCGGGAACGCATCATTATCCTGGAACACAATACCCGTGCGGAGATGAAAAGTATAGGTTAACCTGTTCTCACTTACTTCCCAGCTTTTGGCAAGTGATGGAATGATATTGAGGCCGCTGTCTATTTCCACCAACGTATTATATAACTGGTGAACGGGCCACATGATAGACTGGTTCTTGGCAAATGCCGGATCAAGCGTAGCGATACCGGTAGATTCGTTATAATAAAACACCTGTTTGCCTGATGGTTTCTGTTTACTGCAGCTAAAAAACAAACCGCCGGCCATTATCATCAAAAAATAACCGCACAGTTTTGCGCGATTCTGTGTTGTTTTGTGTTTTAAGGGTTTATTGGCATTCATCCTATCTTTAATATTCTAATTTCAACGTATGCATACAAAATTCAAATTACTTACATTATTTGGTTTCTTCTGTTCAGGTTTTGCTTTTGGGCAGCTTGGCGAAAAAAAAGAAGTGTTCACACATGCAGATACATTGCGCGGAACATTAAATGCAGACAGGACTTGGTGGGATGTGATCCATTATACCGTTGATGTTACGCCCGACTACGATGCAAAAAGCATCAAAGGAAAAATGGACATGCGTTTTAAAGTACTCGAACCCGGAAAACGCATGCAGATAGACCTTCAGCAACCGATGGAGCTGACAAAAGCATACTTCCATGATAAACAATTAAAATATACACGTGAAGGAAATGTTTATTATATCGAATTTCCTGATGGATTAAAGAAAGGAAAAACAGAAACGCTTGCATTGGCTTTTGCCGGCAATCCAAAAATTGCAAAACGTGCGCCGTGGGATGGCGGATGGATCTTTACCAAAGATTCACTTGGCCGCCCGTGGATGACGGTTGCCTGCCAGGGTTTAGGCGCCAGCGTTTGGTATCCATGTAAGGATCATCAAAGCGATGAACCTGATAGTGGCGCTATTCTGCAGATAACCGTGCCCGATACATTAGTGGCTGTGGGCAATGGACGATTGATCAGCAAAAAATCTTTTAGTGCGGGCACAATGACCTGGCGATGGGAAGTAAAAAATCCGATCAACAATTATTCGATCGTTCCATACATTGGTAAGTATGTAAATTTTACAGACACGGTCATGGGCGAAAAAGGAAAACTGGATATGAGTTACTGGGTGCTTGATTATAATGTAGAAAGAGCGCAGAAACAATTTACACAGGCAAAGACCATGATACATGCGTTTGAATACTGGATGGGGCCTTATCCGTTCTATGAAGACAGTTATAAGCTGGTTGATGCACCGCACCTCGGCATGGAACACCAGAGCGCAGTTGCATATGGCAACAAATATCTGAATGGTTATCTTGGCCGTGACATGAGCGGAACGGGTTGGGGATTGAAATGGGATTTTATCATCGTGCATGAAAGCGGCCATGAATGGTTCGCCAATAGTATCACCAGTAAAGACCTTGCAGATATGTGGATCCATGAAGGCTTTACTAATTATTCCGAAACCCTGTTCACAGAATATGTATACGGCAAAGAAGCGGGCAATGAATACAACTACGGATCACGCAAAGGCATTAAAAACGACAGGCCTATCATCGGGCCGTATGGCGTGAACAAGGAAGGCAGCGGCGATATGTATCCGAAATCCGGCAACATGTTGCAGAGCATCCGCCATGCAATGAATAATGATGAAAAGTTCAGGGCGATGTTGCGTTACCTGAATAAAAAATTCTATCATCAAACAGTAACCACAGAAGATATCCAGAAAGTAGTGAGTGAATATTTTGGCAGCAGTGTACAAAGAATATTTGACCAGTATTTACGGACCACACAGATACCTGTGCTGGAATATTATATATCGCCTGATAAAACCCAGCTCTCCTATCGTTACACAAATTGTGTGGATGGATTCAATCTCCCCATCTTTATCAAAACAGACCTGGGTGGATTATTGTTAGGACCAGAATCAAACAAATGGAACACAAAGACTTTACGTCCTGGTGATCTGCAGGCTTATAAACTGGATTCGATAGAAAAGAATTATTACGTAACCGTAAAACAAGTTCAGTCAACAAACTGATACGCTTAACGCGAAAAGCTGAACGCTTAACGCAAACCAATAAACGAATAAACCAGTAAACCAACTTAATGGGTAATATCCGGAAGCAGACCATCATCTCGAGTATACTGGTGTATATTGGTTTTTTTATTGGCTTCATCAATAATTATTTCTTCACGGCTAAAGTGCCTTTCTGGTTTTATAAGAGCGGAAATATTTTTACACCGGAACAATACGCTCTTACAAAAGTGTTCACCGATATTTCGCAGATCATGTTTGCTTTCGGAGCGTTGGGTATCATTCCGGTAGTGTATAAATTCTATCCCTATTACAAGGATAACCTGGAAGAAAAAAAGACCGATCTGATGACATGGGCTTTGCTCATTACATTGATCGGCTTTCTGCTCGTGCTGGCAGGCGGTTTGTATTTTGAACCGTTGATCGTTCGGAAATTCAGTGAAAGGTCTCCCCTGCTGGTTGAATTTTATTTATGGGTATTCCCATTGGCAGCGGGAATGCTGTTATTTTCTGTGATAGAAAGTTTTTGCTGGGCGCTGCAACGATCCGTTGTTTCCAATTTTCTGAAAGAAACAGGGATCCGTGCACTCATCAGCGTGCTGATCGCTTTTTATTATTTTAAAGTGATCTCGTACCGAACATTCATCTGTTTATTTTCTCTTCATTATCTCGTTGTGTTTTCGGTGTTACTGGTTTATTTGTACCGGTCGGGACATCTTCATTTTACTTTTACCGTAAGCCGTGTTACAAGAAAGTTCTGGAAAAAAATGGTGAGCATGCAGATACTGCTGTATAGTGGTACCTGTATTGCAGCCGTTGCAGCAACCATAGACACATTGATCATTGCAAGTTTAAAAGGGCTTTCTACTGCAGGTATTTTTGTTTTTGCGCAATTTGCATCTTCGCTGATACAAGTGCCGCAAAGAAGCATCACCGCTATTTCTGCCAGTGTGTTATCGCGTGCATGGAAGGATAAGAATTATAAGGAGATAGAACGGATCTATTCGCGATCCTGTATCAATCTGTTGTTGATGTCGCTGTTTATCTTCGGCAACCTCTGGCTCAATATGGTTCCCGGCATGCAGCTGTTCAGGATCCAGGATGCATATACAGCCGGCATGGGCGTTGTGTTTGTATTGGGTATGGCACGGATGATAGATGCAGTTACCGGTTTGAATACAATGGTGATCAATACCTCTACTTTCTGGCGTTTCGATTTTTACAGCAGTGTGATATTACTTGCGTTCCGTTTGCCGTTAACTTATTTCCTGATCAAAAATTATGGTATCATCGGTTCGGCATTTGCAGAGCTTACGGCTGTAACCCTGATCAATTTTGCGCGGTACGAATTTCTCCGCAGGAAATTCAGGATGCAACCTTTCAATCAAAAAACATTCTACTCAATTGTTTTAGCCGTTGCGGCATATGGCATTTGCTATTTTGCTTTCAGAAGTGTGGGTGGATGGACAGGATTGATATTACGCGGCATAACTTTCTCACTCATGATGATCGCCGGAATATTTTACGGAAAACTCACACCTGATGCGGGGCAGTTATATGAAGTGTTTCTAAAACGGATCGGGAAATCTAAATAGTAACGTGTTTTAGAATTAAACACATAGGTACATAGGTTTAGGAAAAGGAAACATAGCTTCCGTCTATGTGCGCCTGGCTTTTAACTATGTAACTATGTGTTTAAAAAATGCCACACGGAATTAACAGCCCAGGTAAAATTATTATTTACCCTTAACCGCTGCATCATTAGCCGGAGTTGCCCTGCCGGCTCCTTTAAATTTTGGCTGCCAGTATTTTTCATTCAGGTCGCTGATCATCACACCACCGCTCGTGGCTGCATGTACAAATTTGTTATTGAGTAAGTAAACACCCACATGCGAAACCTGTTTTCCTTCGGTATTAAAAAAAACAAGATCGCCTTCACGCAGATCTTCGAGATCTATCTTCTCACAAAAATTATATTGCTCCAGCGAAGTGCGCGGCAATGATATTTTATACACATCACGCAAAATGATCTGTGTAAAAGCAGAGCAATCGATACAGCCATCCGTGCTCCCGCCCATGCAGTATTTTGTGCCCCACCATTTATCGATCGTTTCCAGTAAAGGAATATTGGTCAGCTTCTCAACCGTTGCATCTGTTGCGATCGCATATTTTAACTGCAACATATTCGCATTCTCCAAACCGGTGCCCATGAGTTTTGCATTTGGTTTATCAACAGGCGCTGAAGATCTGTTACCGGTTTCCGGTTTCTGGTTGGCGGTAATATATTTGTTATTGGCTGCAGAACCGCCGGGCGTAACTTCTATCCCATTCAGAAATTCGCGTTTACCGGGCTTACCCGATTTTTTAAGTGCAGTAGAAGATGCAGCGCTATCCTTTCCGCTGATCGAATGCACAGTATGGCAACCGGAAAATACCAGCAGGCTTATGACCGCTATCGTTATTACGTGTAGTTTCATACTTGCTTTTGCAAGTTAAGAGGCGTGTTGTTAATACGATTACAAACTGAATAACTTTAGGTTTTTTGAGACACGAAATATGAAAATGTGGATAAGTCTGGAGACTGGAGTTAGGAGACTGGAGTATTAAGTTAAAAGATGAAGATGTGGAAAATTGTTTCATGAAAACCTCTATCCAATAAACGATATTTGCAGGCTGTCCGTAGCCTGAATACTCCAGTCTCCAGACTTCTAACTCCAGACTTAAAATAATGACCCAATTTTCACATCTCCACGTCCACACCCAATACTCGCTCCTAGATGGTGCCGCACCGATCGACGGCCTGTATAAAAAAGCTATGAAAGATGGCATGCCTGCATTGGCCATCACCGACCATGGCAATATGTTTGGCGCATTCAATTTTGTAGCGCAGGCATGGAAGAATACCAAAGTGGTTGGCAAGGACGATAACGGGAAAGACATTTTGGAACCGCTTGTAAAACCGATCGTTGGCTGCGAGTTTTATGTTGTGCGCGACAGGCACGCAAAATCATTCACGAAAGATGTGAAGGATGAACGTTATCACCAGGTATTGTTGGCAAAAAATAAAATCGGGTATCAAAATCTTGTAAAGCTTACTTCATTAGGTTTTATAGAAGGCATGTACAGCAAGTATCCGCGTATCGATAAAGAACTGATCGAGAAATACCATGAAGGATTGATCGCTACAACCTGCTGTATCGGCGCCTATGTGCCGCAAACGATTTTGCATGATGGCGAAGAAAAAGCGGAGAAAGAATTCAAGTGGTGGCTCGATATGTTTGGAGAAGATTATTATATCGAACTGCAGCGCCATAATATAAAAGAACAGGAACTGATCAACAACACATTGATCAAATTCTCTAAAAAATATCATGTGCCTGTTATTGCAACAAACGACAGCCACTATGTTGATAAGGACGATTCAAATGCACACGATATCCTTCTCTGCATCAATACCGGTGAAAAACAAAGCACGCCGGGTTTTGATGATTTTGTAAATGATGATACGCAGGTAAAGAACCGCCGGTTTAAATTTCCGAACGACCAGTTCTATTTTAAAACAAAGGATGAAATGGCGCAGCTGTTCAGCGATATTCCCGAATCGCTGGATAATACACAGGCCGTGGTTGATAAGATCGAGATCCTCAACCTGAAAAAAGATATCCTCCTTCCCGCCTTTCCTGTTCCGAAAGAATTTTTGGTGCATGCAGATGCCAACCTGAACCAGTGGGAATATTTACAACACATTACACGCGAAGGTGCGAAGATGCGTTACAACGATCTCACGCCCGAAATACAGGAACGGATAGATTTTGAACTGTTCACGATCCGCACAATGGGTTTTGCCGGTTACTTTTTAATTGTAAGCGATTTTATCAAAGCCGGCCGCGATATGGGCGTATTTGTTGGCCCCGGCCGCGGATCTGCTGCGGGAAGTGTGGTGGCATATTGCATCGGCATCACTAATATCGACCCGATCAAATACAATTTACTGTTCGAACGTTTCCTCAACCCCGACCGTAAGAGCATGCCCGATATCGATACGGATTTTGATGATGAAGGCCGCCAGAAAGTGATCGATTATGTAGTTGACAAATATGGAAAGAACCAGGTAGCGCAGATCATTACCTATGGTACCATGGCCGCAAAAATGAGCATCAAAGATGTGGCGCGCGTATTGGATCTTCCGCTTGCTGAAAGTAATATGCTGGCCAAACTCGTTCCCGACAGGCCGGGAACCGAATTGCGAAGGGTTTTAAAAGCGCCGATGACAATGAAAGACGGCGAGAACTCGCTCGAAGAAAAAGAAGGTTACCAGCAGGATGATATTGAAAATATAAAACGCATACGCGAAATATATAACGGAACGGATATCCGTGCACAGGTTTTGAAAGAAGCGGAAAGGCTCGAAGGCTCAGTACGGAATACCGGTATACATGCAGCCGGCATCATCATCGCGCCAAAAGATTTAACTGATTTACTTCCGGTTGCCACTTCTAAAGATTCTGAATTGTGGCTAACGCAGATAGAAGGCGGTGTGATCGAGGATGCAGGCGTTATTAAAATGGACTTTTTGGGATTGAAGACCTTGTCCATTTTAAAAACCGCTTTACAACTCATCAAACAAAATCATGGGATCACGATCGATCTCGATACGATTCCATTGGATGACGAAAAAACTTTTCATCTCTATCAAAAAGGAGAAACCAATGCAACGTTCCAGTTTGAAAGTGTGGGCATGCAGAAATATTTACGCGAACTGAAACCCGATAAATTCGATGACCTCATCGCGATGAATGCCTTGTACCGCCCCGGCCCTATTGCATATATTCCAAAATTCATCGACCGTAAACTTGGCCGCGAAGCCATCAGTTACGACCTCGATGATATGAAAGAATATCTCGAAGAAACATACGGCATCACTGTTTACCAGGAACAGGTAATGCTGCTCAGCCAAAGTATCGGCGGTTTTACCAAAGGCGATGCGGATGTATTGCGCAAAGCGATGGGTAAGAAACAAAAATCGGTGCTGGATAAAATGAAAGCGCAGTTTATTTCCGGCGCTACTGCCAAAGGATATGCAGCGGCTACATTAGAAAAAATATGGACCGACTGGGAATCATTCGCGCAATATGCATTCAACAAATCGCATTCTACCTGTTATGCATTTGTGGCTTATCAAACCGCTTATTTAAAAGCGCATTATCCGGGAGAATATATGTCGGCGGTTCTGAACCATGCAGGTGCCATCGACAAGATCACTTTCTTTATGGAAGAATGCAAACGCATGGGTATAAAAGTTCTCGGGCCAGATATCAATGAGTCGCTGAAAGGCTTTGCGGTTAACCAGAAAGGCGAGATCCGTTTTGGATTGGGTGGATTAAAAGGTGCGGGCGATGCAGCCGTTGATAACATCATCGCCGAAAGGGAAAAGAATGGCTGGTATAAAGACATGTTTGATTTCATCAAACGCGTGTTGCAGAAAAATGTAAATAAAAAATCGCTGGAGAGCCTTGCTTATTCCGGCGCCTTTGATTGTTTTACAACTTATCACCGCGCGCAGTATTTTCATATCGCTGATGGTGAAAGAACAACGGGGCTTGAAAAAATTATCGGTTACGGACAGGCGCAGCAGAGCCTGAGCATCGGAACCACCAATACATTGTTTGGCGACCTGGCAGATGCCATGCATATTCAAATGCCCAAGATCCCCAACTGCGAACAATGGACATTAACTGAATTGCTGGATCATGAAAAAGATGTGACCGGTATGTTCATGAGCGGACATCCTCTGGATCATTTTAAATTTGAGTTGAAGTATTACGGCATTACGCGTATCAATGATTTTAATGAAATAAAAGATACGCTTCAGCTTCAATCGAACCCGGGTAAAAGCCATCGTGTAGCTGGTTTGATAATAGATGTGCAGCACCGGGTGACCAAAACAGGAAAAAATTTCGGTTCATTCGTGATCGAAGACTTTACCGGTAAAACAGAATTTCTTTTGTGGAGCGAAGATTATATCAAGTTTCAGAATTATTTGGAGAAAGGGCAGAATGTTTTGCTGAACGGCTATTTCCGCCCGCGATACAACCGCCCTGACGAATTTGATTTTAAAGTGAACACCATGTCACTGCTGGAAACGGTAAAACAAAATCTTACCAGGAGTATCGAGATCAATATCCATCCTGCTTCGCTTACGAAAGATTTTGTAAATTTTGTAGATAAGAACGTCCGCAGTTTCCCGGGAAAATCTTCTCTCCGTTTTAATATCTACGAACCCAAAGAAAATCTCAAAGTGAGCCTTGTTTCTTTTGAAAAAGGTTTCCAGATGAATGAAGAAATGGCCGATTTTTTAATGGATAATCCTGATGTAGAAGTGCATGTTGGATTAGTTGGCTGATCTCTTTTTACTGATGATCACTGAACCTTGTTGTATACTTCCACATTTCCAAAAGAAAACAGTTCTGCGATATCGAGGTTATTTGGATTTGTAAAATTGCTACGCATTGTTATATGCGTTGTATTCGGTGCAATATTGATAACAGTTTTTTGGATATCTGACGTGTCTCGTATTGAATTAGCACCTTGGCTGTTGTTGATCAGGTTCATCTTGTCTATTTCTACCATCACCGTTCCATTGATTGGGCCTGATAACTCGCAGGTAAGGTCAACAAAAATGTTACAGGGTTTAGGCGTTTCGCCGTCTTTATAACTGTAACAAACCACTTCAGGTGTCATGGTAACGGTAAGCGTTGTGCCGTTGATGTTTCTTATAAGTGTTTCGCTTTCGGTTTTTTTAGTATTGTTTTCGATTGTTACGGGTTGCTCCACAAAACTTTTTGTGCAAGAGCAAAATAAGCAGATCACCAAAAGCGATCGTATCATCTGTATGTTTTTCATAGCCAGTCTTTTTTAGATATATTCTCATACATTGATTTTTATGTACACAATACTGCCTGTTAAAAACCAATACCATGGATTATGAAGTGTATTTGCTTGTATATGAGACATTTATAACCCATAACTCGCCGGCAACTACAGGTATTGCGGATTTCTTTACACGTAAATATGGATTGTGGGAATAGTGAATAAGAGGATAAACTGCCCGGCTGTCAGATTAACTGATGTAACGTCACTAAGCACAGTGGTGGAAAAGTCAAATCAGCATAAACCGCGGTTTGGATTTATATTTGACATCCCTTACGTGTTAAGAGATAATCTTATAAACAATTAAAAAATAGAAAATGGCTTTAGAACTAACAGATGCAAACTTCCAGGCCAAAGTGCTGGACAGCGATAAATTAACACTGGTTGATTTCTGGGCAGAATGGTGCGGCCCTTGCCGCGCAATCGGGCCTGTTATTGAAGAACTCGCAAAAGAGTACGATGGTAAAGTGAACGTGGGCAAAGTAAATGTTGACCATAACCCTACCCTGAGTGTGAATTACGGTATTACTTCAATACCTGCCATCCTTTTTATTAAAGGTGGGCAGATCGTTGACAAGCAGATCGGCGCTGTACCAAAATCGGTGCTGGATAAAAAGATTCAGTCGCATATTTAACTGATGCGATGGTGTGATTAAAGAGCATTTGATAATGCTCTTTTTTTATGCCCATCATTGCTTCGTATTGTATAGCCTGCAAATTATCAAAGCAATTGCGCCACAGATTCACAGATCGCCAGTGCTGGCCTGTGAATCTGTGGCGAACTGATTTTTGCACTTCAATTTAAATCACACAATGCCGGCTGCTTTGTTCCTCTAAACGACGTTATTTTTTTCATTATCTTCCTCCCTATTATCTAACCAAATAATTGCTGTATGATGAATATCAAGTCGCGCCTGGTCGTTATGAATTTTTTGCAATTTTTTATATGGGGTTCATGGCTCATTTCAATCGGGAATTATTTAGGGGGTACACTACATTTTAAAGGCGCAGAAATAGGTGCAGTATTTTCCACTTTGGGTATAGCTTCCGTGATCATGCCGGCTATCATGGGCATTATTGCCGATAAGTGGTTAAATGCTGAAAGGGTTTTGGGCGCCTGTCATATTATCGGAGCCTGTATGTTGCTTTGGGCATCTACTGTTACGGATCCTAAAATGTTCTTTTGGGTGATGCTTCTTAACTCTATGTTCTACATGCCTACCATAGCTTTAAATAATACCGTTTCCTATATTATTTTAGAAAAAAGAGGATTTGAGATAGTGAAAGATTTTCCACCGATACGTGTTTGGGGAACCATTGGTTTTATTGCAGCCATGTGGACTGTTGATCTATGCAATTGGGATGCAAGCAAAATGCAGTTGATCTTTAGTGCAGTTTCCGCATTGGCATTGGGTGTATACGCATTTACAATGCCCAAATGCCCGCCTCCAAAATCAAATAAAAGTGGTTCGATCATTTCGTCATTGGGTTTAGACGCTTTTGTATTATTCAAACAAAGGAAAATGTTCATTTTCTTTTTGTTTGCTTTGTTTTTAGGCGCCGCTTTACAGATCACGAATGCTTTTGGCAGCTCTTTTTTAGAGAGCTTTAAATCAACGTACCCCGATTCTTTTGTTGTGAATCACAAACTTTTTACACTTTCTATCTCGCAGATATCCGAGACACTGTTTATCCTTACCATACCGTTCTTCCTTCGCAAATTCGGTATCAAAAATGTAATGCTGATGAGCATTTTTGCCTGGGTATTCCGTTTTGGATTATTTGGTATCGGTAATCCGGGCAATGGTTTATACCTGTTGATATCTTCCATGATCATTTATGGAATGGCTTTCGATTTTTTCAATATATCAGGGTCATTGTTTGTAGAAAAAGAAGCGCCATCGGGCATGCGGGCCAGCGCGCAAGGGTTGTTTATGTTTATGACCAATGGATTGGGCGCCATGATCGGCGGGTATTGCAGCGGGTTGGTAGTAGATTATTATACAAAAGACGGGATCACTGATTGGCATAGTACCTGGTTTGCGTTTGCAGGCTATGCATTGGTATTAGGAATTATATTTCCATTAGTATTCAGGTATAAACATGATCCGGCACAGGCAGTTACTATGAAGCATTGATTTTTATGAAACACATAGGTACATAGTTTAGAGCCAAGGGCACATTAGCGTATTCTATTGTGCCCTTTCTTATCCTATGTATCTATGTGTTTCCACGGTTAATTTAGAAATTAAAAAATATAGCCGATACAAAACGCCAACCGATAATAAACGATTGCACCGTAACTTTGTGCCAATTTTAAATAGCGATGATGCAATCAAATATCTCCGATCCTTCTGTTGTTGTAGCAGCAACCACAGATCCGCAACTCAAACAAATTGGCGAAAAGATACTCCGCAAAGAAAGGATCAGCTTCGATGACGGCGTGGCGCTTTTTGAAAAAGGTTCACTTGCTTATCTTGGCACATTGGCCAACTGGGTTCGAGAACAGAAGCATGGCGATAAAACCTATTTCAACCGCAACTTTCATATTGAGCCAACCAATGTTTGTGTATTCTCCTGCAAGTTCTGTTCGTATTCGCGTTTATATGCTAATCGTGAGGAAGGCTGGGAACTGAGCATAGACCAGATGATGCACATTGTAAAAAGCTACGATGGTAAACCTGTTACCGAAGTACATATTGTTGGCGGCGTTCATCCAAAAATGAACATGGCTTTTTTTATCGACCTGCTGAAAGCGATCAAAGCGCATCGTCCCGATCTTCATATCAAAGCCTTCACACCGGTTGAACTGGATTATATGTTCAAGAAGGCAAAAGTAACGGTGGAAGAAGGCATGCGGCTCGCACATGAAGCAGGGCTTGATTCTTTACCTGGCGGCGGCGCTGAAATATTTCATCCCGAAATAAGAACGCAGATCTGTGAAGACAAAGTTGATGCAGAAGGATGGTTGCATATTCACAAAGCGGCGCATGAATTGGGTATGCATAGTAATGCTACCTTATTGTATGGGCATATCGAAAAATTCTGGCACCGCATCGATCATATGGAAAGACTGAGAAGCCTGCAGGATCAGACCGGTGGCTTCAATACGTTCATCCCGCTCAAATTCCGTAACAAAGAAAATGATATGAGTTATGTGAAGGAATCATCGGTGATCGAAGACATGCGGATGTATGCCGTGTCGCGTTTGTATATGGATAATTTTCCGCACATAAAAGCATACTGGCCCATGTTAGGCAGACAGAATGCACAGCTTGCTTTATCGTTTGGCGTAAATGATATTGACGGAACGATCGACGACTCTACCAAAATATATGCAATGGCAGGCAGTGAAGAACAAACACCGGCAATGAGTACTTCGGATCTTGTTACATTGATCAAACAGGTAAAAAGACAACCTGTAGAACGCGGTACATTGTACAACGAGATCAGGGATTATACCGATGTGGATATGCAAACCTTCGAAGTGAACGCCGCACTCAATTAACTAAATACTTTAAAAGATTTTGACAGCGCAGTAAATTTTCATCCGTTGCGAGCCCGTTTTTTTAATTTCCCT
>JABDAP010000032.1 GCA_013289065.1 Bacteroidota bacterium
GTTTGCTTTCGGGATGAATGATCGCAACCAGGCTATTGGTGGTGCCGAGATCGATCCCCACGATCATTTCTGCCTGCTGTAAACTTCCGGTTGCTATGTTGATCGCTATTTTGGCCATGCGTGTAAAACGATTTCGATTGAAATGCGAAATTACAACAATCAAAAACAGTGAAATGAATTAGTTGTTCTGATTTGTTTTTTCTGTGGACGGTGTCCGCTCATTAAGCGGTGCGGGCTTGTCTTTTGTCTGGTCTCTTTTTCCGGCGTACGACATGATCACCGAAACAAAAGCGCCGATGCAGAAGTTTACCACGATCGCATTAAGCATCAGCATGAACGATAACTGTGCCGGCATATTTGGCTGAATTGTTGCCGGCGCATTCTGAACAATATTGCTTGTTGCTGTGACAGTAAAAAGATATGGTGAAAAAATGAACGTAGCTATCCATATAAAAAGACAGCATATCAGAATACCCGTTAAAACGGTGAGTAGCCCTGCAATGAGCATAGTTACTGCTCTTTTGCCGTCGTAAGGCCGGTAAAGAAGCTGGTATGCATGCCAGGTGATCACTCCGGTAAAAAGTGCATTGCCTATATAGAGGTAATAAAAATTCTCGTACCTGTTATATATGAGAAATAATATAACAGGCCCCATATATACAATAGCTGCGAGCAGTCCGAATAAAAAATATTCCCAGATATGCCGGCTGTTGTAGAGGGGATTCTTCACATTGTGTTTTTGATAGTGATGAAAAAACAATGCCAGCACCCCAGCGCTTATGAACCGCTTAGGCTTCTACCAGAATGGTTTTGCTGAGATAATCGTGCAAAGGCCTTCCCAGGAACGGGATGAAAAAAAGGTCGATGATGATCAGCCGCACAAGGCTCCTGATCAATATCCGGCCAATAGAAGGTTTGTTGCCTGTATCGGTTACCACTTTTGAATACGTGAACCATTTACCCGGCGTTCGTTTGAATAAACTTTCGAAAATAAAATAATAGATAAACAAGATCCCGAAAAAGAACCAGCCGAATTTATACGGTGTATAGTTCCAGTACATCACATACCAGCTCCAGCCTTCATAACAGGCATACGCTATTGCAAAAATGATCGTAGTATCTATAAGAAAATTTAAAACGCGGGTGCCTTCGCCAACTGTTCTCATGGAGCAAAAATAAGGGAATCGTGAGTCGTCAATCGTGAGTCGTAAGATGAATTTAAATGTTCTGCTCACGATTCACGTCTCACGTCTCACGATTCCACTATTTTTGCGCAAACAGAAACGCAGATGAACCTGATCGAAGAATTACAGTGGCGGGGTATGATACAGGATATCATGCCGGGTACAGCAGAACTATTACAGAAAGAAATGGTATCGGGATATATCGGGTTTGATCCTACGTCAGACAGCCTTCATATCGGCAGCCTTGTTCCTATTTTATTACTGGTGCATTTACAAAAAGCAGGGCATAAACCTTTTGCGCTGGTTGGCGGTGCAACAGGCATGGTGGGCGACCCGAGCGGTAAAAGTGAAGAAAGGAATCTATTGAGTGAGGAAGTATTGCAACACAATCAAACCGGCGTTCGTAACCAGTTAGCGAAGTTCCTTGATTTTAGTGCGGATAAAAAGAATGCGGCGGAAATGGTAAATAATTACGACTGGTTCAAAGATTTCAGTTTCCTGAATTTTATCCGGGACGTGGGCAAGCATATCACTGTAAATTATATGATGTCGAAAGACAGCGTGAAGAAAAGGCTGGAAGGTGAAACAGGTATGAGTTTTACCGAATTTACTTATCAGTTGGTGCAGGGTTATGATTTTTACTGGCTCTATCAAAATAAAAACTGCAAGCTACAGATGGGCGGCAGCGACCAGTGGGGAAATATCGTTACCGGAACTGAATTGATACGCCGCAAAACAGGTGGCGAAGCATTTGCTTTTACCTGCCCGCTGATCACAAAAACAGATGGCGGCAAATTTGGCAAAACAGAAAAAGGAAATATCTGGCTCGATGCGAAGAAAACTTCGCCATACCAGTTCTACCAGTTCTGGTTAAATGCAAGTGATGAGGATGCAAAGAAATGGATCAGAATATTTACACTTCTTCCCAAAAATGAAATTGATACATTGCTTGCACAGCAGGATGCAGCGCCGCATGAAAGAGCTTTGCAGAAAAAAATCGCCGAAGAAATAACCTGTTTTGTGCACAGCCGCGCCGATTTTGATTTCGCAGTAAAAGCATCCGAAATATTATTTGGCAATGCTACCACCGACATATTACAGAGCCTTACCGAAGAACAATTATTACAGGTTATGGAAGGCGTACCGGCGATTGATATTTCTAGAACAACACTGGAAGCCGGTTACGAGATCGTAAGTTTTTTGGCCGATACACAAATATTTCCAAGCAAAGGCGAAGCAAGAAAAATATGGCAGGCCGGCGGATTGAGTTTGAACAAAGAGAAAATTTCGCCTGAAAAAAATCAATTGACAACAAGTGATCTTCTCCAAAACAAATACCTGCTTATTCAAAAAGGGAAAAAGAATTATTACTTAGTAAAGGTTATATAAAGTCAAGCAAGGTTAAATGGGGTTAAAAAGGTTAAAGATGTCTCTAACCTTTTTAACCCCATTTAACTATTTTAACTACTTTAACTTCCGTTCACCTCAAGACAACGCGTGATCAACTTCGTGTTTCACCTGATGCTTTGCTTTGCGGAAATATTTTCTAACACGGTCATGTGCATCACCGGCATCATCAGCCAGGCCATGCATTGTTTTGGAAGTTTGATTACGGTTTCTCATGTACAAAAGAATACCTGCTGTTGCTGTACCTACAATTCCTGCGGCTATTAAAATCTTTTTCATAAAAAATGTTTTATTTCTTCTTAAAAGACAATAGTTGTGCCATTATAAACACAATACGGTTCGTAAAACAATGGGGATTTTTGTAAACAGAATTATACGGTGATCTGCGCAATTTTATTTAACAGATAAAAAAACTGCCGCATATCTTTTTCCCAACTCCCGCGCAGATGCACTGTTAAAATGGATCTGGTCGCCTTTATCCAGTAACCCTGTTACTGTTACAAATCCACAATGCGGTGTAGTGGTTGCAACGGTTCTGATAGCGAGGTTAACAATGGGCGTTTCTTTATTGCTTCCTTTAAAATCTGCGATCTCTCCCATGATAAAAGGAACTGGCGGCTGATTGAATTCTGTACGGAAACGCTGTATCAGTTCACGCAGTTTATTTTCATACGAACCACTTAATGCAGGATTGCAGTCACTCTCGCCCTGGTGCCAGATAATTCCTTTTAATTCGCCGGATAGTATGGCTTTTTTAGCTCTTCGTATGGCATCGTCATAAGGATGTGTTTTGGTGGCGCTGTCATAAGCGCCGGGTTTCCATACATCGATCCTTGTTCCGCCAACGGCGCATGGAACCAGTAAAATAAAAGCAGTTGTATCCTGTTTCCATATTTCTTTAGCGAAAGAGGATCCCGGCCCGACTCCGGCAACAGGCTTATCAAAATGCAACGGATCTTTTGCGGGCACCCATTGTTCGTCTTTATTGAACATCCAGATATGCGGGTTGGTAATGGTATCAACAGGTTCAACAACTCCCCTGCCGGCCATATTCGATTGCCCGGCCAATAAATAAATATGAATTTTCTTTTTGCTTACTGCAGGTAATTGCGCAAAAGTTATTTGACAGGAGAGAATGATAAAAAATAATGAACCGGTCTTTTTCATGATTATTTTTTTATCATAACATCTTTTATTTTATTTCACGCAAAGGCGCTAAAGGGCAAAGGTGCAGTTAGAACAAACTATTAATTTTTAACTATTAACTTTTAACTGCCTTGATCGCTTTCCACATCTCTTCTGCAACAAATAAATTTCCTGCCGGAGTAAGATGTACCCTGTCTACAGTGAGTATACCCGATTCTTTATTTTGCGGATTGTTCTTGAGATCGTAATTAATAAACCCTGCGCGCAGATCAACTAATGGGATATTATTTTTTGACGTATACGCCCGCAGCCAGTTGCTGTACATATTCAGGTCGCCATCCTGTTGATTGGAATTATCTGTGCGTTCACCGATCACAGCAGGTGTGCAAATGATCACTTTACTTCCTGCAGCCTGAAGTTTATTTACAACGGCTTCATAAAATTTTCCAAATTTATTATAATCTGTTCCTGTGCCGCTTGTTGCTTTGTGCCATACATCGTTTACGCCAATATAGATCACCACGATGTCGGGGTTCTGTTTCATTACATCTTCTTCCATCCGTAAGTAGAGATCATAGATCTTATCGCCGCTCACTCCTGCACCAACGAGTTCAAAATTATTTTCTAACCCTTCTTGGCTGATCAGCGAATCCATCAGTTTGATATAACCGCCCGGATGAATACCCGCAGCAGTGATCGAATCGCCAAAGAAAATAACTTTCTTTTTTTTCTTATAACTAAACGACATCAGGATCATACACGATACAAAAACCGCGAGTAAAATAAGTTTGCTGCTCATATTGGTAGATTGAAAATGTTTAAATGTTTATGCGTGAGTCGTGAATGGTGAGTGGTGAGTATATTTGCACGCTTCACGTCTCACGTCTCACGTCTCACGTCTCACGTCTCACGCCTCACAGTCATAGCTCACTCAATAAATATCCGTCATCACCGGCGTAGTAGATATTCCCATCAGTTCTACAAAAACCCTTTCTGCAACAAGATAACCATTCCCTTTTGCACAAAAATGAACTTTTAAATTTTCGATACTCAGTGGATTGCCTTCGGGAATATCGGCCATGTTACTGTGGCGGATCTCATGCCCGTCAACAATGATCACAAGCCCGCTGCCAATGGCTTCCATACGATTGCCCTGTGTGATGAGCATACCCGTATCTTCTCCCAAACCAATACCGATACAGGATGGATTTGCCGACACTGCCTGCGCCAATCTGGCAAAACGCCCGCGTTTTTCAAAATGCGAATCAAATATTACCTGATCCATAAAACCGAGGCCTGTTGTAATTTTTACTTCTCCTTTTAAATGTGCACGCGTTGCATTGCCTTCATAGATCATCGTATTGCTCATGGCCATCGCGCCGGCAGAAGTTCCGGCGATCACAAAACTTTCCTGCTGGTATCTTTTCTTGATGATATCCAGGAATTTCGTTCCGCCGAAAATGGCTGTCAACCGTAATTGATTGCCGCCACTGAACATTACACCTGCACAACGGCCGATGCGCTGAACATATTCTTCATTCAATGCATCTTCACGTGTGCGGATATGTATCACGCCAATATCCGTGCAGCCGATCCGGCCAAATGCGTTCAGGTAATTCTCTCCTACTTCATACGGAATGGTTGATGCAGTAGTGATTACTTCAATGCGTGCAGCAGGGCCGCCGGCTTCTTCCACGATCCGCCGGAGAATTCCTAACTCAAAAAAATTAAGGTTGTTGTGGTATACCGCTCCTTTTTCAAAGTCGGTACCCTTGTCTTCCGCGCCACCAATGGCTATCAGCTTTCCTTTGGGAATACTCATGCTTCTGAATTCGTTATCAAACAAAAATAAGTGTTTTGAATTCGTGAACCATCCCGGAAAAATTGATATATTCCGGTATTATCGAATTGTGGATTGGCGAATTGGCGGATTATTTATTTATTGCCGTAAAATCCACCAATTCGCCAATCCGTAATCCACCAATTCATCAATTCATATGAAGATCGAAGAAATAAAAATATTACGCGGCCCCAATTACTGGAGCGTTCGCCGCCCGCAACTGATACAAATGAAGCTGGATCTGGAAGAACTGGAACAGCGGCCCACCAATGAGATCGATGGATTTTTAGAAAGGCTGGAGAAATTATTTCCTTCCATGTACGAACATCGCTGCAGTGTTGGCAAACCCGGTGGTTTTTTTGAAAGGGTAAAAGAAGGGACCTGGATGGGTCATGTGATCGAGCACATCGCGCTCGAATTACAAACACTTGCCGGAATGAATTGTGGTTTCGGCCGCACACGCGGCACCGGTAAACCAGGCGAATATTATGTAGTGTTCAATTATATGGAAGAAGATGCGGGTGTGTATGCAGCAAGGGCATCCGTAAAAATTGCGCAATCATTGGTTGATGGACCGCTGTATGATCTTTCAGATGATATACAAAAACTAAGAGAGATCAGAGAAGATACAAGGCTCGGGCCAAGTACCGGCTGTATTGTTGAGGAAGCTGCCAAACGCGGCATTCCGTACATCCGGTTGAACCAGCAAAGCCTTGTGCAGCTGGGGTATGGCATTCATCAAAAAAGAATCCGTGCAACAATTGCAAGTACTACTTCAAACATTGCAGTTGATATTGCAGGCGATAAAGAAGAAACAAAAAATTTATTACAGGCTGCAGAGATTCCCGTTCCGCGCGGAACAGTAGTAAGAACAGAAGAAGGCTTGAAAGATGCCGTAATGAAATACGATTACCCGCTTGTGATCAAACCGATCGATGGCAATCATGGAAAAGGCAATACAACCAATATCACCACCTGGGAACAGGCAGTGAAAGCATTTGAATCTGCAAAGCAATACGGCCGGAATGTAATTGTTGAAAAATTTATTACCGGTGTTGATTTCAGGGTGCTCGTGATCAATTATAAATTTATCTGTGCAGCATTGAGAACACCCGCATCGGTTACGGGAGATGGCGAACACACCATTCAGTGGCTGGTTGATGAAACCAATAAAGACCCGCGAAGAGGTTACGGGCATGAAAAAGTCCTCACACAAATAACCATCGACCAATCGACCCAGAAAATGCTGGATGATATTGGTTACACTTTAGAAACTGTTCCGCCAAAAGGCGAACTGGTTCTTTTAAAAACAACCGCCAACCTGAGCACCGGCGGAACATCGACCGATGTAACGGATGAAGTGCATCCTGTAAATATTTTTCTCGCAGAGCGGATCGCAAAAATTATCGGGCTGGATATCTGCGGCATAGACATCATGGCATCCGATCTCCGCACATCTGTATATGAAAATGGCGGCGCCGTGCTGGAAGTGAATGCAGCCCCCGGTTTCCGCATGCATATTGAACCGGCGGAAGGCCTGGCAAGAAATGTAGCCGAACCCGTGATCAATATGTTATTTCCCAAAGGTTCTGATGGAAGGATCCCCATCATCGCGATCACCGGAACCAATGGTAAAACAACCACCACGCGTTTAACGGCACATATCTGTAAAACTGCAGGAAGAAAAGTAGGTTATACAACAAGTGATGGAGTGTACATCCAGAATCAAATGATGATGAAGGGAGATTGTACCGGCCCGCTCAGCGCAAAATTTGTTTTACGTGACCCCACTGTTGATTTTGCTGTGTTGGAATGTGCGCGTGGCGGTTTATTAAAAGCGGGCCTCGCTTTTCAAAACTGCGATGTAAGTATTGTAACCAATGTAACTGCCGATCATTTGGGATTGAGTGGCATTGACAGCCTGGAACAGATGGCACGTGCAAAAGCAGTGATCCCTGAAACCACTTTTAATCACGGCTTTGCAATATTGAATGCAGAAGATGATCTCGTGTATGCGATGCACGAAGGCTTAACATGTAATGTTGCCTATTTCAGTATGGATGAAAATAATCCGCGTATCCGGAAACATTGTAAGAAAGGCGGCTATGCAGCAGTATATGAAAACGGCTATGTATCCATTTTAAAAGGCACCTGGAAAATACGCGTGATGAAAGTAAGCGAGATCCCCATCACCTATGGCGGTAAAGCGGTACATAATATTATGAATACATTGCCCGCCATGCTCGCCAGTTATTTATTCAAGGATATTACGATCGAAGATATCCGTACGGCATTAAGCACATTTGTACCATCGCCATCGCAAACACCGGGACGATTGAACCTGTTTGAATTCAAACATTTCAAATTCCTCGTTGATTTTGCACATAACCCTGCGGGGCTGGAACTGTTATGCGATTTTATCAAAAAGATGGATGGCGAACCCAAAGTAGGCATCATCAGCGGCACGGGCGATAGGCGCGATGATGATATCCGCGAACTCGGGCGGATTTCAGGAAGGTCATTTGATGAGATCATAATCCGCCAGGATAAGAACCTGCGCGGCCGCAGCGCCGAAGAAATTGTGAACCTGCTGGTAGAAGGCATCAATGAAACAAAAGCGGGCGATATCCCTATTACCATTATCTATAACGAAAAAGAAGCGATCCTTTTTGCCTACGAAAATGCCAAACCCGGTTCTTTGATCACGATCATGTGCGATGTAGTGGCAGAAGCATTAGACCTGATCAAATCACTAAAAGAACAGGAGGATCTGGCTCAATAAACCCTAAAATGCATTTAAAAAATTTGGAACAATTGGGGTGCAGCCTTATTTTTGCCACCCATTACACAATAGTGGAACGGATTGCCTGATAGTATAATGGTAGTACGACTGTTTTTGGTGCAGTTTGTCTTGGTTCGAATCCAGGTCGGGCAACTTAGTTAAAGGAAAGTTAATGCAACTTTCCTTTTTCTATTTTCTTCCGAAACCATTGCTACCATTGAGTTCTCTAAATTTCTAAACTTTAAGGTTCTTTCATTTGTCGATGCTTCGAAAAATTTCAAATTCCTCCCGGGAAATTTGATCCGACAGGCTGAAATCCACTAACTCAATGAAAATCTTTACTTTATCCAGTTTGAATACTTTTAGGAAGAGAAAGTTTTATTAAGGTATGGCAATGAAAATCCAACTATTTTCAAATAATCACGGCCTAATCAACAATTCCATATCAGATAATTGCTTTAGGAAACTAGTTGTTTCCTGATTAGTTGGAGTTTCAGAATCCTGGATTGTAACATTAAGTCCGTAAATTATCCGAAACGGCCTTTTGAAGATTAAGTCGAAGTCTCCAGATTCCCAATCCACATTCTTATCCAGAATAATATTTACAAAAGCATGCTTATTTTTTTCTTCCAGTAAGATAAAAAACCTGTCAAGTGCATTCAATAAATTTGATGTTTGATCGACTTTATCTGCTAGTTCAATTTGTTTTTTTGAGTTCGCTTCTACTTGATATCCTAATATTCTAATCTTGGCTTCTAAATCTGATTTGATATTTGCGTATTGCTGAAACTCCAGATGTCCGTCGAGAAGCAGGTCTTTCGCTTTATGTATTCGTTCTGTAAACAACTCTATCGACTGCAGACTTTTCATCTTGCTACTAACCACGCGCTGATTCTCCTTAGCATGATTTATCTCTACAAAATTTTTATATTCTAAAATGTATTGCGGCAACACACGTATATTTTTGAGCCTCGCCATCAATCTATCAAGCAACTTTTCATATCTGACACGATAGTGGCCGGGTTTGCCACAATGATAATAATAATAGAGTCTTCCGGTGCCACTTTTCGATGGGCTGCCGGTTAAAAGTTTACCACATACTGGGCAAGAAGCGAAACCTCTGAAAAGAAATTTTTGACGCAAATCATTTTTACGAGATTCATCATTGCCTTTTCCCCTTTTATAAAACAATTCTTGAACCTTGTTAAAAGTAGGAACCGAAACAATAGCATTGTGTAGGCCGGGAACTAAATATTCAGATGAATTTTGGACATCAGTTATCCGAATATTACCGGTATACATTGGGTTTTGAAGCAAATGCCAAAAATTACTACGACTGCATTTCATCCCAGCCTTTACCGCCTCACGATATCCTTCAGTAAAATTAAATCTCAAATTAGCCATCTGATAAAAGGAGAATTTGATAATCGAAGCCTCGGGTTCTTTCGGCATTATTAATTTCGACCCGTCAGCTAAGCAATAATTTTTATATCCGATCGGTGCTCGCCCCATCCAACGGCCACGTTCTTTTGCCCGTTGTAATCCCATCTTAGTATTCAGTCCACGTCTATCATTCTCTACTTCAGGAATCGCAAGATAAAATGCAAACATCATTTTATTTTCAGGAATAGAAAGATCCAGAGGTTGTTCTATTGCTTGAGGTTCCACTCCTAACTTCTTCAGTTTGCTAATTACATAATATGCATCGCCAGTATTTCTGCTAAATCGGTCCCAACGTGTGAAAAGAATAAGAGTAGGCCGGGCCTTGGATTTCTCAAGCTCTACCATTAATCTCCTCCATTCTGGTCGGTTGAATGTTTTTGCTGAATGATCTTCGACAAAAATTTTGCCTATCTGGATGTTCTTTAATAAATAATATTGGCGGAGTGTGTCTTGTTGAGTTTTTAAAGAACCCCCTTTTGTGGCTTGTTCTTCCGTACTAACTCGCGTATATAAAATCGCAGAAACTTGGTGTGAATTCAGATAATTCATTTTTTAGCCAAATATGACTAATTCAGATTATTAATATTACGACTCCCCTAAGTTTGGTTATCTAAAGAAAAAGCTTCATATTAGTTGCCGAATATATCGAACTCCCCCAATTGTCCTATATCATCTCCCCCGAATTATTCCGTAATCAAGTATTACGCCATCATTAATAGCTTGTTGGTAATACGGAATTTGCGATTAGTATTGAATCCGAGTATTGCAATATATTACCTAATCTGACTGATAATGATAGAACAAATTTCCAAGCTCAAAAATTTTGGCATATTTCAAGATTATAAGCCAGCAAAAGACTTAAAGACATTTTCACAGTACAACTTATTTTATGGATGGAATGGAAGTGGTAAAAGTACTATTGCGAAGTTATTTTTTTCTCTGGCAGACAGGAAAAATCATCACCATTTTGACATAGGTGAATTTAGTGTTTCAATAAAAGATCAGGCAGATATTTCGCACAAAAATATTGGAGATAACACATTAAACCTTCGGGTGTTCAACCGTGACTTTATTGACAGAAACGTAAATTTTGAAGAATCGAAAGCAAATAGCATTCTTATCCTTTCGGAAGAAAAAAAGGAGGAGATGGATAAATACAAAGAGCTACAGTCCGAGTACGAAACGAAAGAAGTTGACGTAAAAACTAAAGCAAAAGCCTATGAGAAAGCCGTAGAAGACCTTAAAAAAAATTTAAGTAAATGGGCGAGCAATGTCAAGAAATCATTTGAGTTGATCGAGACAACCAACTCTTATTATCTAAATTACGACAGAACAAAATTAACGGCATTTATTAAAGACAATCGTCGCAAAATTTCAAGTACTGCAATTTTATCTGCAGACGATGTAAAAAACCTAAAAAATGCCATAAAACCAACTCAAAAAAATGATGTAAGTATTGACGGTATAAACCAGATCAACGTCGCTCAGGTGACTGCGCTTTTTAACGATCTGGAGCTTGTCTTATCCAGTACCATTCTTTCTAAACAGATTGACCGGCTTACTTTGAATCTCGATATCAATGCCTGGGCAAAAACCGGTCTTGAAATTCATGAAAAACACAGCAGTACCCAATGCGAATTTTGCCGCCAGGCGCTATCTGAGGAGAGAATTGCCGAACTCAATGCACATTTTAGCCAAGCATACAATGACCTATTAAAAGGCATTCAGCTATTATTTGGGAACATTAAGGGTTTAGAAACCCTGGTGCAAATAAGGCTACCTGAAGCGATTGAACTATACGATGAATTTCAAAATGAATTTCAGAAGTCTAAACAAATATTTCTGGAAAAGCAAACCATCTGTGCGGCAAAAGTGTCCGACGCTGAGGTGAAATTAAATGAGAAAAACGCAAACCCGTTTGAGCTGATCGTATTTTCATTTAGTGAAATTGAAAAATCTTTTAACTCATTCAATGCGGAAATAGTTAACGTGCTGGCTATTATTGAGAAACACAACCGAAAAAACAGGGGGTTTGCGGAAGAGGTCAAAAAAGCGCAGTATAAGTTAGAGCTCCATTTTGTCAGTGAAGTGCTTATTGCTGAACAATATGATGAAACAGAAGATGATATTAAAACGCAGAAGGAGGAATTGGATAAAGTAATCAAGGAACATGAAACACTTGACAAAGGAATAAAAATGCTTGAAGCAATCCTAATTAATGAATCAGTGGGCGCCGATGCTTTTAATAAGTCATTGGCTAAGTTTATTGGGCGCAAAGACATTTCCATTGAATTTGACAAGGCGCTAAAAGGCTACAAATTGATACGCGGCGGTAAATCAGAAACTGCAAATAACTTAAGCGAAGGAGAAAAAACAGCTATTGCGTTTGTCTACTTCATTTCCACACTTAAAGAAAACGGAAATGAGATTGAGAAAACAAAAGTGTTGGTTGATGACCCTATTTCCAGTTTTGACAGCAATCATCTATTTCACTCATATTCTTTTTTGAAACAGGAATGTGAACAGGCCAAACAGTTATTCATTCTAACGCACAATTTTCAATATTTTAAACTTGTCCGCGACTGGTTGCAAAAGAAAAACGAGAGGAAACGAAAAGCAGACGGAACATATGAAGAAAAAATACGCTCGTGCTTTTATTCAGTTGATGCTAGTAACGAGGAGAGCCGTAAAGCCACCATCAACAATGCTAATACCACATTACTTGATTTTAATTCTGAGTATCATTTTATATTTCACAAGCTTTTTTCTCTGATGGAATTAAAAACATTGGATCTAGAGAAATCATTCTTAATTGCAAACCTGTCACGAAAGCTTTTAGAAGGTTTTTTAACTTTCAAATTTCCGAAAGGAAGACATGACTTTAATCAGCTTCTTCAGGCCGGTTGCCCAGATAAGCAAATGCAGGAAAAAGTTTATCGCTTTATCAATAAATATTCGCATAATCAACAAATCGAATTTCTTGATACCCCTATTGATAATCTGCTTGGGGAAGGCGATAACATTGTAGAAGCAGTTTTTAAAATAATATCCAATTTAGATAAGCCACATTTTGATGAGATGGAGGAAGTTTGTAAAAAGGTAACAGCGGCTTAGATTTAACTCACAAATAATCATATATCAGCCAATTATAGTATATGAATAGAATTCTATTCGCTTCCACACCGCTCCCTGAAGCAGAAGTAGTGAACGCCTTGAATGTACAGAATGGTAATGATGCGGAGATCCTAGTCGCATCGATGTTGATCAGCGCCCTCAATGCAGAGGTAAAATGGGGCAGTAGAAATGAAGACGGCGGAAAAATCGACCTGTTGCTTTCCTTCGATCATCCTTGGGAATCCCGCGATAGAACCCTTCTGATGGTACAGGTAAAATCGGGTGCCAGTTATGGACAAACGACAACCGAAGGATTCAAACTGTATAAACGGACTTTTGTGGAAGTCAACCGAAGCATCAATAATATTATGCTTATTTGGTTGGATCAACACACTGCTGAATGTTGGTGGGCATATATTCGTGCGGGGCAAAATGCAAAGATCACTAACTATGGCGCAAATCATTTGGTGACACCGGCTGTTCGTTTCGAGATCGCCCGGTATATGGCAACCGGTTATACCGCAAACACCAGCGGAGCTAAAGGAATCATTATTGACACGCTAGGCAGAACAACCCCGATCAAGGAATTGCGAGCAGTGGTAAAACCCCGCTATCGGGGAATAGGAACGGTAAAAAATCCGCTGGTGGGTGAGATTGCGTTTACGAAACTTGGCTGGACATACATGTTCCGCGAGTCAAGGAGAAAAACATATAAGAAGCAATCATCAATATTGATACCCTATCTGAAAACGCTAATCAAACGAATTCCCTCAAAATACTGGGTACATAGTTATAAAACATACCAGCGCGAAGATTTTGAGTTCAGGCAATACGAATATGTATTCCAATACCTGAATGTCATTACAAATACAGGCGTAAGACTTAAAATCATTGTAAGAATAATCGAAGAAACCGGCTATCCGAAAAATTGGAGAGCTGAGACGCTACTTAGTCAGAAGATTGTTAGAAAAGTCGTATTTAAAAGCTGTCATTACAAAGTAATGTAGCCTGACGCAAGGTGCGAATTTGTTCATACGAATCACAGGGAGCGACCCCGTTTCTTCATATACCCCATTGCTGGGACATAATTAAGCACCCTTCTTTGAGAACTTCACCAGGCTACATCATGCTAAAAGTATAAAAACTATTTGAATCGTTTATGAGTTTCTTACTAATTGTTTTCATATTTTTCTATTCACTAATTTTTAAACTTCGTTATGTCCTTTCAATACAACCGCTACGACCTTTCTAATTGGGTCATTCATTTCGTTCATGCTAGAAATATAGAGGGTTTGGACAAAAACGCCGATCTGCGGCCTTCAGTTATGAGAGCATTCGCTCATGGATACTCCAAAACCACCTTACATTTTGATATAGATAAAGTAAACAGATTATAATTTTTAAAAATTCATACTTTTATGTCACTTTAAATTTTAATACTGGTCAGATGGATTGGAAAAAACTTTTGAACGAAGCTAGATTACGCGTTTCTAATAGAAACAAAGATGGTCGAAATGAGTATGAAAGTGATTTTGGAAGAATTGTATTCAGTCCGGCTACAAGACGGATGCATGATAAAACCCAAGTCTTTCCATTGACAAGCGACGATAACATTCATTCACGTTTAACACATTCAATGGAGGTGATGTCTGTCGGTTATAGTTTGGCAGTAACATTATGTGAAAGTGAAGTTTTGAAAAGCAAGTTTGATATTGAAAAATACGATCTATTCAGAAAGGTTCCGATGATTATAAAAAACATTTGCCTTATTCATGACATTGGAAACCCACCCTTTGGTCACTTCGGGGAAACCATAGTTCAATGCTACTTCAAAGAATATTTCAGTAATTGCATTATTAAAGAACGAAGCGAAGATTTTAGCGAAGACGACAAGAAGACTGGCAAAGATTTACTTGTTTTAACATCGCACCAAATCAAGGATTTTATAGATTATGATGGCAATGCTCAAGGATTGAGAGTATTAACAAAATTACAAATACTTAATGATGCTTTTGGTTTAAATCTTACATTGGCTACTTTGAGCGCCTACATCAAGTATCCAAATTTTGAAAAAAACGATGACGACATAATTGAAAAAAATAAACATGGAGTCTTTGCTTCAGAAAAAGACTATTTCCAAAAAATTTTCAACGAATGTGGTTTAATCGGAACAGATGGGCGTTACATAAGGAATCCACTATGTTACTTAATGGAGGCCGCCGATTCAATTTGTTATTTAACAATGGATATAGAAGACGGCTATAATAAGAAGTTATATGATATTCATTATCTGTATAACATATATAAATCTATCCCAAGCATCAAGGAGAAAATTGAAGAAATATACGTTGATAAAGAAAATTATTATAAGAATGAGATTACGAAGGTTGTAAATTTCAGAATACATATAATTGCAGTTCTTTCAAAACTGGCAATGACCAATTTTGAGAGCAATATTGCTTCAATAGAAAACGGCACTTACAATAAAGAATTAATTAACGATGACCCAACAAATAAGCTTGCGGAGACATTAAAAAAGATTTGTCAGGATAATATATTTGTTACGCGTGAAATAAACTATTTGGAAATAACAGGTCATTCAGTAATTACAGGCATACTTGATTTTTACAGAATGCTATTATATCACCCTAACAAGAAATACAAGAAAAAGGCATCAGTATTAATTTCAAAAAGTATTTTTAATGCTGCCTACGAGGAAAATGGACTGTTCGGCGATGATGCCAAAATCGATAAACTATCCGATTATTACAAACTACGAATAATCGTAGATTTTGTTTCTGGAATGACAGACCAATTTGCATTAGATCATTATCAGAAAATAAGTGGCCAGAAGATTAACTGATATTGAGAATGAGATAAGAAGCAGAGAGAAGGAGTTCGTACCTTTTCTTAAAAATCTTTTGGAAAAGGAAGTCTATGACTTCCTTACTCAACTTAAAAAGCTGGGACCTACCTATCTTTTTAGCGGTATAATTCGTGACTTCTTTTTGGGATATGATGAAATTCGAGACGTAGACATCATGATTCATACTAATAAAGATATTAGTACTTTGTTGTCTAAATTTAAGCATCGAAAAAATAGCTTTGGTGGATTTAAAATCTATATTGCCAATACTGTAATTGACCTTTGGTATTTGCAAGACACATGGGGCTTAAAGGCAAAAAAAGTAATGGAATTAGATTTAGTTGGAGAAATTCCGAAAACTGCTTTTTTTAATTTTTCAGCGATTCTTTTCTCTTTCAAGAATAAAAACTTTATATATACAAAACATTTTCTCCGTTTTTTAAGAGACCGAAAAATTGATTATGTATTTGCTCCTAATGCAAATAAGGCACTTTGTGTAGTGAACACTTTTTATTATCGCGACAAATTAAAGTTACCCATTGCTGATAGACTAAAACTTTACCTTAAAAAACTTGATATAAGTAACTACTCCGAATATGAAAACGTACAATTGAAACACTTTGGAAAGGTGCTTTATAGTGTAGAATTTTTAAGGCGCGAAATAAAAAATATGGTAGTTGAGCAAAGGAAAAGAGCAACAAATAAAACAAATATACATCCGGAGTTATTTTAGAGCTAGACAAGTCAAACCCTGAATTAACTGGTAAACGCAATCAGATTTTGCGGATAAATGCTGTAATTAAATATCCTTCTCATCACTCGAAACTCCGATAATGCAAGCAGCTATCATTTCTTCTAATGTGTTAGCATATTGACAGTTTTCAATTAACCAATCAAGCTGTTTATCTTCTAATTTTACATTTTTAATTGACAGATCTTCAAGAGTATAAAGTTTACGCCGTCTTTGAACGTTCTTCTTTAACGCATCTAGCCTCGGTAATAATATGTTAAGCCACAAATCAGCAAAATGATCGAAATCAACAAATTCTCCTGTATCTGGATCTGGGTCGAAAAGGCTCACTAACAAAATCGCCTTTTGTAACGCCGTGTTAGTAAAAACCTTTTTTTCGATCGACTGGGTTAATATAATCTTGCCAATCTTCAAGGCACGTTTCTTCTTCCAGGGCAATAATTCCTTTTCGTGACCACGTAATTTTCTTACAATCTTCTTTGTCTCATTTTCAGTGTTAACCTCTTCCCACCTTCGTTGCTTTATCACCTTTTTATCGAGATATTTTCTCAATTTTTCTGCTATCTCACCAAAATCAGTATATAACTTATTTTTTTCGTCAATAAGTAGCCATTTAGGGCTTCTTTTTGGGCTCCCGCGAAAGGCAAAGAAGCTCCACTGAAGCTCTGATTCTACAAAGCTGACTGCCGTTTTAATAGTAGCATCTACATCCTTAAACTCATGATAAAGTTTATTATCGATAAGAGCATTTTTCCCTTCAATCAAATCATATAAATATTGAGTGCTGTCTTTTACACCCTCCCATTCCGACTCAGACGCAACAAATTCATTATAAGCTGAGATATAACTTAGTGCATCTATATTAGTGCTTAGGTGTCGGTCGTAAATTGCCTTAGGGATTTCTACATTATTACCGATCAAATTTCCGGTTACCAAAAGAATATCAATCATTCGCTTGTCACCGTTTAGCGAAAAAATATCTGAATCTCCTGGCCAGAATACATGTACTTCATTATGTACGCAATCCATTCGCTCCAATCGGCCAATTCTTTGTTCGATAATGCGTAATACACTAGGCATATCCAGTAATACCATTGCTTTCGCACCTTGAAGATTAATTCCTTCGGACATCGCATCTGAGCATAATGCAATAATAGATTCATCTTCATTGCTACCAAGCGCAAAATGCTCCATCACCTGATTACGACTACTTTTATTTTGACCCGTTGCAACAATAATCTGGCCATGCTGTAATTGCTCATCCAGAATTTTTTTAAAATAATGAAGAGATATAATAGTCCCATCGAAAGCCAATACTTTTTTAAACTGCTTAATGCAATTGATCAGGGTATTAGCTTTTTGTTTTTCGCGTTGACCACTAAGCTGACCAATCAAACCTCCTATAGTGTAGTAAGTTTTAATCTCCTTACTACATGCTTCCTTATATTCTGCTTCACTATACAACCATTTATGTTCATCAAATAAAAGATCATCTGTGACATATTGAACCGGCAATTGTTCAGCATGTTTCTTAATCTTTCTCACCATATCGCCAGAAGGATTTTTGATAGATTTGATCTCATACTTTTTACAAGCTGCAGTAGTGCCGTATAAATATTCATACAAAGCACAGTCAGAAGATCGTAACGCTGCGCGAACCATATAAGCAGACAACGCAGAAGCAGACTTAAATCTTTGTCGGATATACGCTTTCTTTTCTTCCGTATTCCGGATATATGAAGGCATCTGCAATTTCTGCAAATACTGAATGCCTTTCAATTCAGTTATGAGCTGAGTAATTTCTGTAGCGATTTCTTGGTCTCGCAATGACTCGCCAGTTGGATAGACCTCGGCTATTGTTTTTGGATAGCGACATATGTTATCAAACTTATTCCGATACGCCTCCGGCTCACGGTCAATCATTGCATTAAGCTCTTTTTTTGTTCTGCGCACAATAAATTGATTGACATAACCTCTAAGTTTATCAAGGTGCTGACGATCGACAATACGTCTTTTCCGGTTTTTGCGTAATTCTAAAAATTCTGAAAGTTCCTGGTCACTTAAATTATCAATGTCGAGTAACTCAATTAATCTTAACAAATCTTCAGCTTTTTTATTGATTGGTGTAGCAGTAGATAAAATTACATGAGTCGCAGTTTTGGGATTAATAGCTCGACTTCTTGCAGAACCTGGATGCAGATAATTATGAGCTTCATCCACCACAAGAATATCGGCGGCTTCCAATTGCCTCTGCAATGCAGATTGATTCTTAGAACTACCCATGCTCAGTTTTCCCATTGATTCAATCTTATTATACAATCTGAAATGTTCTTGTTCTTTCTCCCAGTTTTCTACTACTTGTTTAGGAGAAATAATTAAAGCATTGGATCTCTCTTTCAAACCATTTTCCCAAAGCCAATGAAATAAGGTGTAGGCCAAGGCAGTCGCAAATTTCGTTTTACCACTGCCAGTTGGGTCTGCTAATAGAACACGCCCTTTATCTTGTATAATTTTCATGGCACGTGCAATTCCTATTTTCTGCGAAGGCCAAAGTGTGTGGGTTATTAAAGCGTTATACAAGACTGGGTAGTCTCTCATCCATTTACTTTCTAATATTTCTGCTATTGCCCGAGCCAAAGCCTCTTCCCACGTAACATCTTTTAGTAATCTGCGTAACAACTCAATTAATTCGTTATTATAATTCTCCGAGATACCATAATAATATTCTGCAACCCGTTGTGCATCTTTATATTGCTCGTGTTGTTTTTCATCTTCTACTCGAACCAACCGAATATTTGCTTCAGACTGATATATTATTCCCGATTTACTAAAATTAGAAGAACCCAGCACAACAGCAGTATCACCTACATAAATTTTCGCATGAAGACGATCCTTGACGCGAAAATCAAATCCACCTTCTCTAATTTTTTCAATAATATTTAGAATCGGCCCACATAATCGAATACTAATGTTCTGTTTTAACCAATAATTTTTAATTTCAGTAGAAAGTGAATAGTGTGGCAACTTTTTACTTACCCGCTCGTCAAGATCAAAACCAATTACAACTCGAAGCTGTTTTAGTTTGGGATAGTCCTCTGTTCCAAAAATGTCTATCAGATTTGCAAGAGAGGTAAACCCTGTAATAATAAGATAATCTTCAGATCCTTTGATATCTTTTATGATAATATCCCTTACTCGCCGTCCCTGAGCACTTAGGTTTAATGGGAATTTATCTTGAACTGGCAAGTCAAGAGAAAAATCAAAATCAAAAAGATTAGGTTGTGCCATGCGAGTTTGATAAAATCCTTGTTAAATTTCCGGCTTTATTGTGTGGCAAGTTCAAGATATCTGCAAAAGGAATTGGCCAACTTCATTTGACGCGGGCTTTTACAATCAACATCAAATAGATTTGGGCTTGCCACTAGAATACATGTTGCTCTTGCGCGCGAGACCGCCACGTTTAAACGATTAGGGCTATACAAGAACTCCATTCCTCTTGGCGCATCATTTACGCTAGAGGTTGCCATGGAAAAAATTACAATAGGTGCTTCCTGTCCTTGAAATTTATCAACTGTGCCAATATGCATTGTTGGCATACGTTCTTTTAACATCGCAACTTGTGCATTATAAGGTGCGATGATCATAATATTCTCTTTAGTCAACTTATGAGATTCTCCTGTCGCATCTATGTAATGCACATCTCCCTTTAATAAGTCTTTCACCAGCATTTCAACTATTTCGGTTTCTTCAAGTGAGGAGCTTTGATTTCCTTCATGAACTACCGGTTGAAACCATAATCCGGCGCCTTGAAATTTTGTATTGCCTGTTAGTTGTTGTTTGGATAATTCGGATCTTGCGTGCAGCTTGTTTTCATAAAACTGTTCAGAAATATATGCGCATATGGACGGATGCATACGCCAAGTTTCATCTAGGAAGATTCCTCGAGTCCCGTCAATTGTCTGGTTGCCTTTCAAAATATGTTCCAAAGCTGATACCTCTGTCCCGTCGGGATGGCTTCCCTGTTGCGGCTGTTGAAGCTGTTGTGGATCTCCCAGAAGTATGAGATTGGTAGCCGCTGGTGAAACAGCTGTTGTATCTATTAATGACAATTGACCAGCCTCATCAACAAATAGGTAATCAACTGCACCTGCATATTCAGGTCTTGACCACATCCAAGTTGTGCCTCCGGCAACATGCACGTTTCCATTTGCTATTGCCCCAAGCACAACATCGTACTCTTTCATTTCAATAATACCTGGTCTCTGTTCTCCAGAAGATTCAGAAACTCTGTGGGCACAAGATAGGTTCACGCCATTCTCAAGACCAACCTTGACAACTTTTTCCATGAGCGCAACAATTACTTTATGACTCAGCGCTGTAATACCTATTTTCTTTCCTTTTTTTACTAGTTCTACGATCATATGTGCCGCAGTATGACTTTTACCTGCGCCAGGCGGCCCTTGGATAGGTAAGACTCCACTTCTCAATGCATTAGCCCAAGCAATTGCTTTGATTTGAGCAGAGTCATTATTTTCAAATGGCTTGTCTGTACGAGGCAACAAATTCATCAGGAGATCTCTACCAGCCTGGTATGATCCAACGCCATCCATTGAATTATTAATAACCCATTCTGCCAAACGAATTATTGACTCTTCTTTAACACCATCAGGTATGTGACTGTGAACAAATACAGAAGCTGGATGAATGTCTACGCTCTTCCCCGTCTTTTTAATGTCAATTATTCGATTGGTGATATCTATGCCCACTACAGTTCCCAATTTATTACCATCGCCAATTTTTAACTCACTATCTAATCTAATATCGGTGTCTTGGGAAGGGAATGTGTAAGTATCCACCATCAGCTTTCCTAACTGACGCCGGTTTCCGGTATAAACTAATCCTGCGAGAGCGGCTTTCTCTTCCATCATTTCGAGATCTGTTAAAGCCATCAACCGAAATAATTCCCACCAAGAAGACTTTTCTTCACGTCTGTACCAGTCAAGCATGTTGGCAAGTAACCAGTTTGCATGCTGTGCCGGACTACGCTGTAACTCATCAGCAGGAATTTCATGCAAAAGTTGATCGATAATCGGCTGAATCCGCAATTGATGAGCGCGAATTTTTTCGCTGGCATCACCTGCCTGCATATTTGGTCGAGGAATACTAGCTCCATCGTTAATCATAGATTCTCGCAATGATTCCAGCCAATCTCTAAGTCCAACTGTGGAGAGACAATCCTCCATATTATATTGCTCAACCACTTTTTTTGCATCTTCCGGAATTTGATCAGGACGATCTCTTTCCAATGCGGTCTGAACAATTCTTAAGCTAATTGTTGCGTCTCGCAAATCTGTACTTCTAGTGAAACTATAATAGGGTTCTAGTTGTTTGAGCGAATACTGTTCCACTCCTGCTCGTACAGTTTGTTTTGCAATGCTATGGAGATCGACAAATAGTCCAGCACGCAATAGTTTATCGATTTCATTTTCTCGGCTTGCATAACGTCCCATCAATCTTTTCAAAGTAGAAGGTTCATAAGGACCGAAATGATAGATATGCATCTCAGGAAACTGTTGCCAATGATCGATCATTTTATCAACAAAGTTTTCAAAAGCGTTGCTCTCATCAGTTGGTGTAAATGACCATTGGCAGGTATATTTAATGTTCGTATCGTTTATGAGTACCGAGCCAAATAAAAATTCAAGTCCTTTCGTGCCTGCGTAAGGATCGCCTTCAATATCGAAGAATATATCTCCTGGTGAAGGTTTAGGAAGATTCATTAGTCCCTTGGCTAGAGCTAATGGTAATAATTCATAAACTGGCTTTTGTTCACTACGCGATTGAACTTGTACTCTTGCCTGTTCACGGAGTTTCTCATAGGTTTCAACTGCACCACGTACGGGCCTTTGCAGCGGGAAAGGTAAAACAGATAAGCCATCCATAGTAGTCACATCCCACTTGCCGAATTGGTTTATGTGCTGCAGTGACAACCCGGCAACCAAGGATAAATGATCGTCAGACCGCCTTTTTTTGTCACATGTAAACCACCACCTGCAAATCTCACAATGTGGAACTGGGTTAGGATAAAGTGTATTGTCTGGCGCATTTTTTAAGGCAGTCAGTAGTTTCCCTTGAATGTGCCGACAATAAGCCTGATAATCGTCGACCCGAAAAGTCTGTCTAGAAAATCCATCATCTGGCGTCATTACATGCATAAACTCAGGCAAATGACCCTGCAAATCTCCAAGAATCGATGAGTACAATGAAAGCTGCAACAATGTTCCTGCTTTTGTTTCTTTAGCAAGTTTGGCATCAACGACTTCATAAGACCAATCCCCAAATTTTCCAGGTTGGCTAACTTTAGTTAGAAAATCTGCCCTGCCTCGCCAATCTCCTTGCTCAAGTGCTGCCTGGTAGATTATATCCATACCCATCGCCATAGCTGATATTGTACGCTGCACTTCGTTCTGGGTAATATCAGCTCCTGGTTCTGACACAGACAGGTTCATTTGTTTCAGATCCGCTAGATAATCACGCTCAAATGCCTGTCCACGTTCCTGCATAACCGCAAGAACAGGATCCCTGTAATTAGGTGCCTCTATTTCACCTTTGGCCGCCTGTAAATCAAGTTGTGTAGAATAAGAGCACGCGCTGTGATTGGCAAGATCAAGAGCAGACAATAATATCCGATCCTCAGTAACTTTCATTGCAATTGAATTTGGAGATTGATAATGAGGGGGGGAATTGCATCAAAATACAGTTAGTATTAGAACAATCAAAATTTTTGAATGTCTTTTCTTAACTTATTAAGGATGTAGGCCTATTTAACCCACTTGGTTTCGATTAACTTCAATCCTAATATGCAATAATTATTAGTTATCCATTATTCTAATGTGGGGATTGAATAAAAGAAGTTCACACTTTATCTGGAATTTTATCGCCCAATTACCACTAATATGCGCGAAGAACTTATAGAAAAGATAGAAGGTTTCTACAATCACCGTTTAAAAATTATCGATAATTGTTTATCCGATGCAGCACGCTTGGTTTTCAATGTTAGGATGATTGGAGTTGATTTGGACATGAAGGGCAAAACCGGAATAATCAAATTAGATGAAAGCTCAGGATTTAATTCATCTCTTATTATTCCCGAAATCTTTGAGGACCTGTCTTGTTCGTTTGACTTGCTTAAGCAGGGATATTTTAAGAACTCTAAACAAGTTCTTCGAAACACGCTGGAGTTACTGATGCAATTGCTATACAACAACATTTTGATTTCGCGAAATGAACAACATACAAGTAACTGGTTAACTCGCCAAAGAGGAGTTGAGAACATCTATGGCATAATTAAAATTCTTCTAGGCAAATTAAAATTGGATCAAAGGCAACGGATAGCGGAAATAGGCAAGTTTTATAATCTGCTCAATGCCGCCACCCATTCGCATAAAAATCAATTGAATATAACAAAAACTGACCGGATTGATGGTTTTGCGGTACATGGTTTTGAACATACCGAGGTAGTAAATTGCTTACTGCTACATGCCTTCTGTTTTAGCACTATTATTCATTTTATCACTGACTTTTACCGCAGCATTAATAGCGATGACCATTTGCTGAAAGAGATAATAGTCAAGCTTGAAGAAATCAGTAGCAAATTGAGTTATTTCAATACCGCCATAGAGAACTACAAAAAAGGTGATTATGAAAAGGGAGAAGGTTTTTTAATCTTCAAAAAAAATGTAGTCATCAATAACATTGGTATTTTGTATAGCTATAGGGCCAATTACACAATCGCATACCATTCAAGAAACAAAGTAAAACAGAGTGACTGGAAATTGATAGACAGAGAAATTGACAATGAATTAATAAAAATAAGCTAACTGCAATCACTTATTCACACATTGGTGCTTTGATTTTGCTTACATAATAATTAGGCAGGCTAAATCAAAATGCGCAATTTCAATTTTTAGACCTACCTATTTGGTTATAAATCACTTAGCTGAGTCAAGTAGGTTAAGTGCTTAACAAATAAATCTGAACCGCATCCACTTCGGGCAACAATTGTTAAGGAAAAGTTAATAGCTTTTCCTTTTTTTATGAGGTTGTTTGTAGCTGTGAAAAAATGTTTCCTTACCTTAAACTTTGCACAACCACATCCCAATGATGATGAGAAATTTTAGCACAAGCCGAACCCTACTCGCCGTCATCCTCGTACAATTTAGTTTAAGTTCCTGCACAACAACAACATCCAGAATAAAAGCAGCCGTCCTAACAATTAGTAATGATTCAATGGCCAGAGATGTAAACAGCTTAATATTAAATCAAGAAGTCGACATTCACGGCATTGAGAACACAACTGACGGCAAGACAAAGTCAGAGTTAACAATTTCAATCATTAATCCGCAAAATCTGCCGTCAGACACCGCTGAACAAAATCAAATTTGTGAACAGGTTGCTACATTATTTAAACATGCACTAAAGGATCGCGCCGCCTATGATGTTTTGAAAGTGTTGTTGATTCGCCGTGTTTCCGACAGTACTGTCACTAAATCTGTTCACTATGGACGCAGCTTTAAATCGGAAGAATTGAACACCCATATATACGTTGTAACCTTAGGAGATCAACTTGATTCTTCTACATCCAGAGCCTTTGGAAAAACGACTTTTTCGAAAAGCGATTCTAAAATAATTTCTGTTTTCAAGTATTATAATACTACTCCGAACAATCCTATTGCTTTCAAGTTGTATAAGGACACTGATACCGCCGCCATATTACTTACTACAAGAAGTGTCGGACAAACGCTACCCGGCAATGTTCATCTTGTAAATAAACTAACGGTCGCTGACATATATAAAGTACCGCAAATGAGTGCTGGTGATTACAGAATTGAATATGTTGTAGCAAATAACGTAGTCGGTTCGCGACGCTTTAAACTTTTGTAAGCGAAGTTTAGACCCGCTTTGAAGCCCGCAGTCATATCAATCACTCTCAAACAGGTTTGCCAAAGAAATTAAGTCGGCGATAAATCGGTTCGAAAAAAATCCAGCTAGGGCAACTTAACTACCTCACAGAAAGCCCTGTATCTTCCAATGATACGGGTTTTTTTATTTTCCATTGAGTAACGGTTTAGTAACGGGTGTATGCTCCTTTTATATTTCTACTATGATATCCGCCCACCGAAGAGGCAAACTGCAAGCCTTCAAACTCTATTGACGGCACGTTATGATAATCGTAGATTGAAGCATTGAGAAACCATACTGCAAAATCCGATTGCAGAGATCAGTCAATACCGGTTTTGATGTTTGACTTGTCCTGAAATGGCTTTTCAGCAATCCAATCAGGATGACTGAAAAGCCATTTCAGGACAAGTCATACTCTTAAAATATTTATTACTATTTTGCCTAAAAAAGATGAAGTCATTTCTTGAGCTTGATTTAACAGCGAGTATTGAAAAACTTCAGCAATTCAAGCTTGTAGACTTAAATAAATTTGATTCATTTCTTATCGAAACAGCCAATCATGTTTATGAAATACAGGAGTGTTTCGAAGCAACAAGGCAGACTTTGACGGCTTCAGATCGAAAAGCTTTTATCGAGAGATTAGAACTCATTAAAGATCAGATAGGTAAACTCGATGATTTTTTATTTAAAATGGAATATGACAGTCACTATCTAGACCGGCTTAATAGCATTCTGTATCCTTTGGCTGATGATATAGATGAAGAGCTACACAACCTTAGTCAATAACATCTATAGGTTGTCAGAAGCTGATTCAGGATAAACGATAATAATTCTGTGGTGACAGATCATTTGCGTTTTGAATCATCTCCTATTTTTATTGAGTCAACAGGAACAATGAATTCAACTAATAAAGGTAATAGTATATCTGACCACGTATCTCATAGTCCATTCCAATTAGCATTGCGCAAAAGGGAAATGGATAGCGGAAACCGCTACTACTCAATCTAATAATCACCAAACATGCTGGTTAATAATTTCACATCATCAAGAAAATGCTTTGAGGGCGCTCCATGTCCGCCAACAGTTAAGGAAAGGTTAATATAACCTTTCCTTTTTTATTTTATATTCTCTTGAAACCATTTCCCGGCAAGGGTTTCAAGAGAAAGCAGCTTGCTATTTTTGGGGGCATTTATACAATTCACAAATTTTATCGACTTAACGACATGTAATTGCCGAAAGCCTCGCTAGGAAAGGATTTCAGACATCTTTTTTTGCAAAAATGGTTCGAGAAAACCCTTGGTCGACCCAACTGGATTCGAACCACAATTAAACCAATCCGATTTTGTGTTCAAATGATAACTGCAGTAGTACTAAATGACGAAACAAACTATTGACTGCACTCACTTTTCTGAAATCACCGTTATCAATTGGATTCGCATTGTTTCTAAAAAGCATAACAACTGGCAAACTGAAAATTGATTAAGTATTGGCTCGAAATGTGTGTTTATACGATGTACAGTGACTGTGTAATTTTCTGAGCTCTACTTTTCATCTTCCGTTACCAAGCAACCATTGAATTCTTTCTCAAACAAAAAACAACCAATTAATTATTTATATCATAACTTTCATTTCCCCACCTTCTATTTTCTTTTTTGTTGGATTAACAATTGTCACTTCTTAAGATCGGAACAGTACATTATTTCGACCCTATTTTGATGTACGTTTCTTCTCAGAGATTGAATTGTAGTATTCGAAAAACCGTCATTCAGCATCCTCCAGTATCTCCAGTATACCCAGTGTGGTATGTGCCATTTAATCGCGTTTGCAATTAAAACAGATAGTTATTATTAATCTTAAAACTTAAATTAAATGGACAACGAAAATGACCAACCGATGCCAGCCGACCTGTTAAAAACAAAACCCCGCTGGCAATCGGGCCCCACTTTTTTTGATGGATTATCAGAAGGTGAAAAAAAAAGGCGGCTGGGCTATGTGCCTGGGCTGGGTGAATTTACACTTGACCAACGCGAAGAAATTTCAAAAGCCAATCTTAAGTTTAAAGCTAACCAGGATGGTGTTGCCTCGCACGCACCGTGGGTCGATTGGCGCAATATCAATGGAAGGTGTTTTATATCGCCGGTAAAAAACCAGGGTAGCTGTGGGTCGTGTGTTGCCTTTGGTATCGCTTTAACAATTGATGCAACTGTGCGTATAACCATTGATACGGCCATCGGTGATCCAGGCAGCAATGTTGTTGCAGATATATCGGAGGCCCAGCTGTTTTTTTGCAGTGGCGATCCTACCGAAAGTTGCGATATTGGTTTGAGCTTGGGCTATGCCTTGCAGTATTGTCAGCAATCAGGTGTTGCACCGGAAGCCTGGTTTCCTTATGTACCGGTGGACCAGCAATGCAATGTCCTCCCCAACTGGCAGAATGTTAGAACAACAGCTTCTTCTACTGTGTTGCATAATGTTGATGATATGAAGGCTTGGCTTTCCACCACGGGTCCGTTAATCACCCTTTTTACTGTTTATACAGATTTCGACAATTATACAGGCGGCGTTTACGAACATCATTCAGGTGCAAGCAGAGGTGGCCATTGCGTATCTGTTATCGGTTTCGATGATCATCAACAGGCGTGGCTTTGCAGAAACAGTTGGGGAACGGTTTGGGGGATCGCGGGCGATTTCTGGATCGGTTACGGGCAATGCGGAATTGATGCGGCGATGACCGGGATCACTGGC
>JABDAP010000033.1 GCA_013289065.1 Bacteroidota bacterium
GATTAAAAGGGATTGACCTGGTAGGCCCGAAAGACTGGGATACGCTAAAAAAATACAATCTTCTCTCCACCATGTGTAACGGTGCAGAGATCAGCCTGACAAAAGGATGGAATGATAAACAATATCATCCCACACTCATCAAAAATTATACAGAGCATATAGACCTTGTTGCAAATGCCGGTTATAAAAATCTTTTCTGCGCCAGCGGAAGCCGCAATGGCATGGATGATGAAACAGGATTGCGTAACTGCGTGGAGGGATTAAAACAGGTGATAGGCCAGGCAGAAAAAAGAGGTGTGATATTGCAAATGGAACTGCTGAACAGCAAGATCGACCACAAAGATTATATGTGCGACAGGACACAATGGGGCGTTGAATTATGTAAACGCATCGGCTCGCCGAATTTTAAACTGTTGTACGATATCTATCATATGCAGATAGACGAAGGCGATGTGATCAGAACGATCCGCGATTACAATACTTATATCGGCCACTACCATACAGGCGGTGTTCCGGGAAGGCATGAGATCGATGAAACACAGGAACTCTATTACCCCGCAATCATGAAAGCGATACTGGCAACAGGTTTTACAGATTATGTAGCACAGGAATTCATTCCCGCCGCAACTGATAAACTGGCATCGCTGAAGAAGGCGGTTTTGATATGCGATGTATAGATAGTCTGGAGTTAGAAGTTAGAAGACTGGAGTTAGTTATAAATAGAAATAATACTTCAGACTCCAGTCTCCTAACTTCAGACTTAACAATAATGAACAACTAAAACAATAAACGAATCAATCATGCCCGATCAAACATTCGACGCAATCGTCATCGGCTCAGGTATCAGCGGTGGCTGGGCGGCTAAAGAGCTTACAGAAAAAGGATTAAAAGTGTTGATGCTCGAACGCGGGCGTAATATCGAACACATCAAAGATTATGTGAACGCGAATAAAGAAGCGTGGGATTACCCGCATCGCGGAAGAAAAACACAACAGATGATCAAAGATTATCCTGTGCTGACTCGCGATTATCCGCTGAATGAAACCAATCTTGATTACTGGGTTGATGACAGGGAAAGCCCGTACACAGAAGTAAAACGTTACGATTGGTTCCGCGGTTATCATGTTGGCGGGCGTTCGTTGATGTGGGGCAGGCAAAGTTACCGCTGGAGTGATTTTGATTTTGAAGCAAATAAAAAAGACGGCATCGCAATCGACTGGCCCGTTCGTTATAAAGAAATAGAACCATGGTATGATTATGTAGAAAAATTTGCGGGCATCAGCGGTAACCGCGACGGATTGGCGCAATTACCCGACGGACAATTTCTTCCGCCAATGGATATGACCTGTGTGGAGAAAGATGTATCGGTGCGTTTGAAAGAATATTACAAAGGCAAACGTTCTATGATCATCGGCCGTACTGCAAACATTACCGTTCCGCATGAAGGAAGAACCAATTGCCAGTTCAGAAATAAATGCTGGCTGGGTTGCCCGTTTGGTGCATACTTCAGCACACAGTCGTCTACCTTACCGCCAGCGATGAAAACCGGGAACCTTACACTCAGGCCATGGTCCATCGTTACAAAGATCTTATACGATAAGGATAAAAAACGCGCAACCGGTGTAGAAGTGCTCGATGCGGAAACAAATAAAACATATACGTTCAGCTCAAAGATCGTTTTCCTTAACGCATCTACTTTTAACTCAGCCTGGATCCTGATGAACTCTGCTACCGATGTATGGCCTGATGGTTTGGGCAGCAGCAGCGGCGAGCTAGGCCATAATGTAATGGATCATCATCTTGGTGTAGGTGCAAACGGAACAGCAGAAGGTTACGAAGACAAATATTATTTCGGCCGCCGCGCAAACGGAATTTATATTCCGCGTTACCGGAATTTATTTGGCGATAAACGCGATTACCTGCGTGGCTTCGGTTACCAGGGCAGTGCAGGCAGGCAGGGGTATAACCATGAAATACCGGAACTTGCAATAGGTGGTGCATATAAAGATGCCTTAACAGAACCGGGCGTATGGACGATGGGTATAGGCGGCTTTGGCGAAATACTTCCCGACCACGCAAATAAAGTAACGCTTGATAAAACAAAGAAAGATAAATGGGGATTGAATGTTCTGTCATTCGATGCGGAATTAAAATCGAATGAATTAAAGATGCGCAAAGACATGCAGGCCGATGCTATTGAAATGCTTACCAACATTGGCTTAAAGAATGTAACAGGGCATGATGAAAATGGTATACAGGGCCGCGGTATACATGAAATGGGTACAGCACGTATGGGCGCCGATCCGAAAACATCCGTGGTAAATAAATTCAACCAGGTATGGGATGCGCCGAATGTATTTGTAACAGATGGTTCATTCATGACATCAGCAGCCTGTGTAAATCCATCATTATCGTATATGGCATTTACAGCAAGGGCGGTTGATCATGCAGTGAGTGAATTGAAGAAACAAAATTTATAATCGTGAGACGTGAATCGTCGGTCGTGAGTAAAACAATAAACACTCACGACTGATGGCTCACCACTCACGCAACTACTATCATCTACATCTAATTAATTAAAAAACAATCATGATGAACAGAAGAGAAGCCATATCCAGTGTAGCCCTCCTGCTTGGCGGAACTATTATTGGCGCCGAAGCATTTTTATCCGGATGTAAACCTGCAACGGGCGGGCCGGTAAGTTTTTCACCAAAAGATATAGCGTTCCTGGATGAAGTGGGTGAAACCATTTTACCGGCCACATCAACGCCAGGCGCGAAAGATGCCAGGATCGGCGAGTTTATGAAAACGATCGTAAGCGATTGTTATGAAGAAAAGGATCAGAAAATATTTATGGATGGCATGAAAAAATTAGATGATGCCAGCCAGAAGAAATACAATAAATCATTTGTTGAAAGCACACCCGAACAACGGCACGACCTGTTAGTTGCATTAGATGCGGAAGCAAAAGAATATCAAAAAACAAAACAGAAAACAGACCCCAATCATTATTTCCGCATGATGAAAGAATTAACGCTCTGGGGCTACTTTACCTCTGAAGTAGGCGCTACTAAAGCATTGCGTTATGTAGCGGTGCCGGGAAAATATGAAGGATGTATTGATTATAAAAAAGGTGATAAGGCGTGGGCCACTTCATAGAGTTAAAAGTTAAAAGTCTGGAGACTGGAGTAAATAGATCCTGCTCCAGTCTTCTGACTCCAGTCTCCAGACTATCAATTTTATTGTTCTACAAAAACCAATAACCATGTCAACCAACAGAAGAAATTTTTTAAAGTACAGCAGCTTTGCCGCATTGGGTTTGTCGTTACCGCTTGCAGGTAAGTCTTCCATGATAGAAGAGTTTGCGCGGTATAAAAGTATTGCCACATTTGGGTTACAGTTGTGGACGGTACAAGTGGATATGGCCGCCAATGCAAAAGACACACTGAAAAAAGTTGCGGCAGATGGTTACAAACTGATAGAAAGTTTTGAAGGCCCCAAAGGAATGTTCTGGGGATGGAAGAACACCGAGTTCAAAAAATATATGGACGACCTGGGCATGAACATCGTTTCATCGCACTGTGATATCTATAAAGACTTTGACAGGAAAGCGGCAGAAGCGGCAGAGATAGGAATGAAGTACCTGATCTGTCCGTGGAAGGGCCCGCAAAAATCTATCGCTGATTTTAAAAGATTTGCAGATGATTTTAATAAGGCTGGAGAAACCTGTAAAAAACACGGAATACGATTCGCGTATCACAACCATGATTATCCATTTGTAAAAGTTGACGGCGAAGTGCCGCAGGTGGTAATGATGAACAATACCGATAAAGACCTTGTTGATTTTGAAATGGATATTTACTGGGTAGTGGCAGCAGGAGAAGATCCCAAAGCATGGTTTGCCAAATACCCTAACCGTTTCCGTTTGTGTCATATAAAAGACCTGGCTAGAACAGCCAAGGGCCACGAATCCGTTCAACTCGGAAAAGGAACGATCGATTTTCCATCGATACTAAAAGTTGGCGTGGCTAACGGATTGAAATATTTTATTGTAGAACAGGAAGCGTTTACGGGAACCACTCCGATGGAAAGCGCAGAAGCGGATGCAAAGTATTTTAAGACGGTGAGTATTTAGTAGTATAAAGTAGATAAGTATATAGATAATTTTTTTTGCCCCCGGCCCCTAAAGGGGAGGCGGGAAATACTTAAAAGAAAAAAGCGGTTCATTTTATGAACCGCTTTTTTTATAATGAAACTTATTTCTCCCCTTTAGGGCCGGGGGTAGAAAAAAAACGTAGGTTTTACACTCCCAAACTATACCCATCCCTGTAACTCCTCTTCACAAATTCATTCGCTTCATCAAAATTGGTGATACGCATGTTTGGCCCGTCCCATAATAGTTTGATGTTGCGGCCGGGGTAGCTGGTTCTGTCTTTTCCGTTCTTATCTTTTTCCGTCTTGGCAATATTATAACTGCGGATGGCGAGGTTGCCCATCAATACGCTTTCGGTCAATGGCCCGGCGATATCGAAATTGGAGCTGAGGTTTTTTGCTTTCTCAGAACCATATCCGGCAATAGCGCCTTCTACCCAAGCGGCATAATGGCCGTCGTCTCCTTTGGGAACGCGCTCAACAGTTTTCGGAACAACTGTTTCAGCAGTGCGCGATGTGGGTAACAGGTTAGGGAACTTGCCATAAGTGCCGCAGATCATTTTTCCTTTGGTGCCGAGGAAGATAGCGCCGTTGCCGCCATCGCCCATGATCTCATTGGGGCCGAGTTCTTCGGGACGGTCGGGTTGTATGCCGCCATCCATCCAGTGAAGTTTAACATCGGGCCTGTCGTGGCCTTTTTGTTTTTTATGTTTGATAAGATTGTCGCCTTTGAATGTTAATGTGATCGAAGAAGAAACAGGGCCCGAATCAGGATATATGCCACGCTGCCAGTTCTCAACATAAGGCGTAGCCACACTGCATTCTGCAGAAACGGGATAACCCAAACCTAATACAGCAAATGCAGGAGCCATGATATGACAGGCCATATCGCCCAGAGCGCCGGTACCATAATCCCACCAGCCGCGCCAGTTGAACGGAACCAATTTATCTACATAATTACGGTATGGTGCAGTACCGAGCCAGAGCTTCCAGTCGAGTTCTTTGGGAACAGGTGGTGTTTCCTTACTCCATGGAACACCCTGCGGCCAAACCGGTCGGTCGGTATAACAATAAATGGTGTGCACATCGCCTATGATGCCGGCGTTGTACCAGTCCTGCAGTTGCCTTACGCCATCGCCTGATGCGCCCTGGTTACCCATTTGCGTAACCACTTTATAATTGTGTGCAGCCTGGGTAAGCATGCGTGCTTCGTAAATATCGTGTGTCAAAGGTTTCTGAACATATACGTGTTTGCCGAGCTGCATGGCGGCCATGGCAACTACTGCGTGCATATGGTCGGGGATGGAAACAGAACAGGCATCAAAGTTCTTGTGTTCTTTATCGAGCATTTCGCGGTAGTCGGTATAGATCTTTGCTTTGGGATATTTTTCGCGGCTCTTGGTCTTTGCTAACATACGCTCGTCCACATCACATAAGAAAGCGATATCGGCTTTGCCGCTGGCGGAAAAATTGGCGAGATCGCTTTCGCCTTTACCACCGGCGCCTATGCCGGCGATGGTCAATTTATCGCTGGGCGCAATAAAACCGCGGCCGAGAACATGGCGCGGGATGATGTAAAAACCGGCGGCAGCCAGTGCAGCATTACGGATAAAACCGCGCCGCGAATTATTGGCATTGCCGGTAACAGGAGATTTCTTTTTCATGGCAGTGTTGTTAGAATGGGGTGTTTGATTGGAGGCATGAATTTATTGCATTTGGAAGATAAATGTATCAGTGAGAGGAATTTAATTCGAAAAGGATTTCGTAGCGGATTGATCTTATTGAAGTGTAAGATGAACGTTTCTTTTGACAATCAACTAATGAATAAAACCCCGGCTCGATTAATGTGTGATCCAAGCTTTACTTGTATATCAGAAAGCAATTGCTGCTTCAATCTATATTTTGGAATACGAGATTCAATGCTTTTTTTCGATACAGAATATAAATATCTAAAATCAAATAAAAATAAATAATCATCATCGCCAATTCTAAAATCAGCTTCTGAAATGTAAGAGAATGTTGATTTTGTATTTAAATGTTTCCGATATTTTGATTTTATTAATACACCTGGTTGCAACCTAAAATAAGGGGCTTTTTCTTGCGCGTAATCACATAAGGGAGTAATGTTTAATTCAATTTGAATTATAGCATCTAAAATTTCGTGCTTAAGGGCATTGTCTTGATAAACGTCTTCCTTAAATCCGGATACAGCCATCAAGTTGAATTCTTTCTTGCGATTGTCATTATTCTCTTTTATAAAATCTTTCCTTTTTTTATGCTCTTTTTCTAAACTTTTTAGAGCTTCTTCGCGATCTGCTTCTGAAATTGTTTCTATTTTGGCTTTACGACTAACATACAAATCTTCATTTTTTTGATTCTCATTCTCCAATTCCAAAAGACAGAAAAAAAAACTTCCTGGTTGAAGGCCACCATCATTACTATCGCTTATTAATAATAGCTTGTTTATGATAGAATTAAAATTATCAATTTGTTGAGGGGTACTGTTAATTAATCCTGAAAACTTTTCATCGATAACAGTGTTAATTGCATTTTCGATGTTATCTGAAAATGTCATTGTCAAAGTATATAATGCGTTTTTTAGCTGAGTAATATTCGAGAAGGAATTAACTTTTTTTCCCGAATATGCGACAGCAAGCTTATAAAGCAGAAATTTTATTTTATTATCCCATTCAGCATCTGGAGGAAATAAGCTAGTAATTTCATTTGTTAATTTGCCGGAAGCTTTATTTACTATCGACTCCCATGCTAAAAAGGCATTAAAAGATTCAAATGCCTTAAGACAAGTTTTGAGATTATCTCTAATTGTTTCTATAATATTTATTTCTGATTTAGTTAAAACAGATTTATCAAGGCTACAATGTGCAACAGGCTTATAATCACTAAAGGCGGCCTCCTCGAACTCTGCAAAAAGAGTTTTTGACAATTTATCTTCATGATTGCTCCATATTACAAGAACATATGGATTTTTCTTTTTAAGAATTCTTACAAGCCTTCCTTGTACAACTCGTATCATTTCTATATTGCCTAACCCACCAAGACCTAGGTCTAAATCTAAAAAAACAAGACGTATATTTTCAAGTGGACTTCCTTCTTCCGGTAAATCATTTCCCCCAGTATCTGTAAAAAATAAATAAGGCATACGCTCTTTTGCTAAAGCGTACATAAGTTGCTCAACTTCTTTTGGACTATCATCAATTATTACAACACTTCCATTATTAGGTAATATCATGGCTTGAGAACTTTAAATTGAAAAACAAGTATAGCTCCATTCGCAAATTCTTCTGGTATATCATAGTCACCTTTTGCAGGGAAAATTAAATTACCTTGGAGAACCTTCATGATTTGATTTGTGATATGAAGGCCAAGTCCCATGCCTTCATCCTTAGCTGTAATGAAAGGTTTTATTATTTTATCTGTTGGAAGCGTAAACCCATTGCCATTGTCGGCGATTAAAACACTTATAGAGTTTTCTTTTTCTCGGAAAATATTTATAAATATTTTTTTATTGAACTCTGTATTAATTCGTTGCAAATTTTTTGATTTCTTTTCGAGCCAATAAATAGAGTTATCAAACACATTCAACATCGCACTTAGAAAAAATCTTCTTGAGCATTCTATACTCGGATTGAATTCAAGCTTTTGATAAGCTTTTATTATTTGAACATCATGAACTTTTAATCGGTACTCTACATTGGTTAAGGCACTATCAATGAGATTTTTAATTAAAAAAACGTCTTTATCATTTTGTTTTAAAAGTGATAAATAATTATTAACGGTAGTTTGAATGTCTTTTATAAGATCATTTACTTTAAATGTTGCATTTTCGGCTTTTGCGGTTAGGACCAGCTCTTTAACAAGCTTTTCTATTTCGTGTATTCCGACACCGAGAGTTAAACCAGATCCAGCACTTGTTAATAAGATTTCATTTATTTCGTGATAATCTTTTTCGATATCATCTATATATTCTTTAATCCTTTCTCTTACCGGCTCTTCTTTAACATGCTTCTCAATATAAATTTTCAATTCACTTGTTAAATGCAATACCGGTTCTTCTTGTTTAGTAGGACTATACTTATCTCTTAATTCGGATTTGTCTACCTGCCTTAATTTCTCAACTAACCCGATGGCGTATAAAATAGAAGCCTTGAAATCATTGTATGCTTCGTTTTCCACAAAACCTTCACGATTAGTCTTTTCAATTAAACTCGAACTATCTTCTCGTTTAAGATTTATGACCGATAAAATAATGTTATTACTAATTCTTTTTGTTGGTAGATTAACTCTCCTTAAATCTAAACTTAACCAATCATTACTTTTTTCTCCATATTCGTTAATGCGAAGATTATCTCTGTATACCCGGATACCACCGTTTTCATCAAGATATTTTTTGATTTGCGATATTGTTTGTTCTTGAAGTAACCCAAGAATTTTTAGGTCTCTATCAAAAATATATCCTTCGAAAATAATTTCGCCAATATTATGTTTATCAAGATTAATGATAACCTTTTCTTTTTTATTTTCTTGTGATTGAACCTCAATAGTCTGATGATCTTGTATAAATTGATCGGACAGCGAAATCTCTTTTGCCGTCATTTTTGTCATTTCTGCCCAAGGAGTGAATTTGTAGGTAAAATCAGTAATCTCGGATCCTTTAAGAATTACTTTAAAATAATAAAGGGCATAATCTTTAACCTCGCTCCAATCAATTAAATCTTCAATCCATTCTTTTCTATCTATTTCGAATTTGATTGTAAAATGATCAACAGTTCTAAAAGGTGATGATAAGGTAAATAATGCTCTATATAAATCACGAACCATTCTTCTATCCCAATCGGTTCTTAGTTCTGTAACTACTATTCTTGTTCCATGTCGCTCTCTTTGAAAATATTGTGGAGTACGTCCGATTACATCAAATTCAGCCTTTTCCAAATATTTCTGTTTTGCAAATTCTCTCCAATCAATATCTACAACAAATTCATCTTTGTTTTCTTGTCTTGTTATTAATTCAATTTTCTCTCCTAATTTATGAACACCAAATCTTCCAATTCCCTTCTCACCTATCGGAAGTCTACCATAGGTCAGAGATCTCTGGTTACTTCTATATTGTTTTTCTTTATAATCACTACCCGGCTCCAGCCAGGCATTATTAATAATATTATCATCCATCCCTATTCCGTCATCACGTATCTCGATCCTTCCAAATTTTTTATTGTCAAGGTTTTCCATCTTTACAATAACATTTCTGGCATCGGCATCGTAAGCGTTTTTAATTAATTCCAAAACGGCAACGTTTTCATTTTTAATTAATTGGTCACCGAGTTGTAGTAGCAATCGAGCACGAGGTTTGAAAATGCTTTTTGATTTATATTCCATTCAATAAAGTCTTTATTTTTTTTGCGATCATAGTAGCCATAAGGGGCGGAACTGCATTTCCGATTTGTTTAAAAGCTGCAGTTCTATTTTTTCCTTCTTTAACTCCTTCAAAATAAAAATCATCAGAAAAGGATTGCAAACGCGCAGCCTCTCTTACTGAAAGAGACCTGTTTTGTTGAATATCCGGATGAATATAATAATGCCCATCTCTAGAAATATGTGCCACAATTGTTTGTGAAAATGCTGCTTTATCATCTACCACCTTAAAACGATCAAAGAATGAACGATCATTTTTATGTGTTTTAAGTCGTAGCGGAAGCGATGTATATTTTAATCGCTTACCATCCTGTAAATGTTCTACGGCAATTCTATAAATTTCTTTATCCTGTGCCGTATGAGGCCTGCATACATGCTGTGTTAGGACGTCGATTCCATTTCTTATATATCCGAATTTTAGATAGTCGGTAATTGAAGTGGAATAGTTATAATTTTTATCAAAACCTTCGCCTGCATTAAGAGAAGGCAAATCTCTAAAAACCTCGCCTACAAGAAATGAATGTTTGACCTCTTTAAAAATTGGATAATTAAACCTTTTTAAAGATTTCTGCCAGCCAATAAGAATCACTCTCTTTCTTGACTGTAATACTCCAAAATTTTTCGCGTCTAATATTCTAAAATCTACATTATAGCCAATCCTCTTAAAAGAAGCAATCAAATCTGTTATATAACGACCCTTATCTGCAGAGAGCAAGCCCATTACATTTTCAAATACAAAGACCTTTGGCTTATATCGCTCCAAAAACCGTCCATAAAAAACGTATAAATAATTTCTGTTGTCATTAGTCATACCTCTATTTCTTGATCTACCGGCGAGTGAATATGCCTGGCATGGCGGGCCGCCAATGATTAAATCAACATTTTTTTTATTTAACAGGCCCTCAATTTGTTCGAAAGTGTTAGAATTATCATAAGCTATTTCAGCATTTATTACAGAGGCCATTACATTATGTGGAATTTTTCGATAGAGCTCATCTCTGTTAATAAAGCCTTTTAAATAATCAATATATTCCGGCAGCCTTTTTTTGGCTTTCAAATAATGATATGCAACACGGGTTTTCAAAGTATAACAAGCGGCCTTATCTAATTCAACATGAGCAATAGGAGTAAATCCAGCTTTTTTAAATCCTTCAGACAAGCCGCCAACCCCAGCAAAGAGATCAATGTAATTCATGGTTGTTAAGATACAATTTTGCCTGGCAAGTTAACAAGAGTTTTCTTCAGAATACCTGCTTTTAAATCACACTCCCATATATGAATTGTTTTCCAACCATCCTTTTTTAAAGCTTTTATGGCTTTTGTATCATTGTTTTTATTCTTGTTTATTTTATTAATCCACCATTCCGTCCTCGTTTTTGGCACAACAAAATATTTACAGCCTTTATGCCCATGCCAGAAACAGCCATGCACAAAAATCACTGTTTTAAACTTCGGTAATACAATATCGGGTTTGCCGGGCAGGGTTTTATCGTGGAGTTTATAACGGAAGCCATTGGCGTGTAAAAACCGGCGCACAAGCATTTCGGGTTTGGTATCCTTCCCCTTTATCTGCGACATATTATAACTGCGCTGCTCTTTGGTATGCACATCGGCCATGGGGCAAAATTGGTAAAAATACTGCGCATTAATACTTAGTCATAAGGTTATCATTTTTTTATGAGTAATATTGAGCGCTTTGGCATACTATTTTTAATATATTTCCGTTGTACATTGTATAAGTAAACTACCGCATGAAAGATTCAGTTTTTATAGAACAGCGAGCCCATATGATCATCGAACAGCTTCGCAGGCAAACTCTTGCCAATGGAGAGCCGTTTATGTTGTATGATGTTGATCTTCCTTCCGGATGGTATTACATGGAATACCCTGACGGAGATATTAAAATAGTAACGGCTTCACATTACGCCAATGATTTTATTGTCCAGGAAGAACTCAGCTCTGAACAGGTACATGACCTGAGACGCAGGCTCGAATTATCACCAGTTTTCCCATTAGGTTTCTGATGCATGGCCTTTACATTATTGCCGGCCCAAACGGAGCAGGCAAATCAACTGCCGGCGCAGATCTTCTGCCACAATCTATACGCGAATCCTACATACCATTTGACGGCGATAAGCTTAAAATGATGAAACAAAAAGAGTTCAGGAGTAAAACGGTTTCCTATAAAGAAGCCGGCAGACTTGCTGATCATTATGTGCATGAAGAATTTGATAAGCAATATAAACGGGCACTGCTGGCGAAGGATCATTTTGTTTATGAAGGACACTTTTCAGATGAGGCCAGCTGGAATCTGATACGCAGGTTTCGAGATGCCGGATATTTTATAGATATGATCTTTCTCGGACTTGTTTCTTTGCAGTTATCTTCCGACAGGGTATTTAACCGCGCCATACGGGGTGGTCATAATGTACCACCTTTGGATATCGAGAAGAACTATTTCGGCAATCTGATAATGATTAATAAATATATAGACCTGATTGATCAACTCACTCTCCTTGATGCATCTGGGAATAAACCCCTGTATATTGGTCAATGGTATAACGGTAAAATGCATTTTAATGTAACTGCTGAATCAATTCCTACATGGGTCAGCAGTTATTTCAAACACTTAATCTGATTTCCTTTTAAATAAATTCCGAAAATGTAACAACTGCAGAATAAAAAAACCGCGTTAAGGTGAGCGGTAAAGTAACTGATCATGGAAAAGATTCTTTCATTGTAAAGAAAAATGAAGTGGCAAAGAAATTTCTTGAACAAAACGGGTTTCCAGAGATCTGTTTGTGAAAAAATAATTATTACACTCTTGTAAACTCTGCTTCTCCGCGCCTCTGCGGTAAAAAATCCTGCATAATAGCCTGCCCGCTTAAATCAAAAAGTTCTATTTATCGCAGAGTTGGTTGCAGCTTAAACAATGAGTATCTTGTAAGCATCATCCGCAATCTCTTATGTCAACAGATATACTGCAACAACTTGGTTCTATGCGCCGCTATTTTGAAAGCGGTGTTACCAGGCCATACAAATTCCGTAAACAACAACTGCTGGCGCTAAAAAGATCTGTGATCGCACATGAAGAAGAAATTTATGCAGCGCTTTACACCGATCTTAAAAAAAGCAAAGAAGAATGCTGGGTTACCGAGAACGGTTTTTTTCTTGCCGAACTGAATGATACACTCAGCAACCTTGCCTTATGGATGGAGCCCGAAAGCGTTTCTACCAATCTGTTAAATATGCCTTCCAGCAGCCGTGTGCTTCGTGAGCCGCTGGGTGTGGTACTCGTGATCGGCCCATGGAATTATCCTTTTCAATTATTGTTCACGCCATTACTCGGCGCCATTGCCGCAGGTAACTGCGTAGTTGTAAAACCGAGCGAGTTTGCTCCCGCAACGGCATTGGTGATGCAGAAAATTGTGGAAGATGTTTTTCCCCGCGACTATATTTTATATGTACCCGGCGACGGCGCTTCCGTTATTCCTGCCATGATGAACCATTTCAGTTTTGATCATGTGTTCTATACCGGCAGTACTGCAGTAGGCAGAATTATTTATAAGATGGCCGCGGAAAGATTAGTGCCTGTTACGCTGGAACTGGGTGGTAAAAGCCCCTGTGTGGTGGAAGAAGATGCCAACATCAACATTGCTGCGAAAAGAATTGTGATGACAAAATTTTCCAATGCCGGACAAATGTGCGTTGCCCCTGATTACGTTCTGGTGCATGCTTCTAAAAAAGATGCATTGGTTGCTGCGTTAAAAAATAAGATCCTGCAACTCTTTGGCGAACGCCCGGAAGAGAATGAGAACTATGGCAAACTCATCAACGCCAAACAATTTGACCGCGTGATAAATTATTTATCACAAGGAAATATTTTGCATGGCGGCCGTTTTAATAAAGAACAATTATTTATTGAACCCACGCTGCTCGGCCAGGTAAACACAGACAATGCGGTAATGAAAGAAGAGATCTTTGGCCCTGTTTTGCCGATTCTCAGTTTTAGCGCTATTGAGGAAGCGCTTGCTATCATTGCACAGAACCCGAACCCTTTGGCGTTTTATGTTTTTACTTCGAGCGCTGATAAAGAAAATAAATGGCTGGATGCCGTTCCATCGGGTGGCGCCTGTGTTAATAATGCGAGCTGGCATCTCACCAATCCCGGCTTGCCCTTTGGCGGCAGGGGTTTCAGCGGAATGGGAGCGTATCATGGCAAATATTCGTTTGATACTTTCAGCCACAAAAAAGCGGTGATGAAAACACCTACCTGGTTCGATCCTGCGTTGAAGTATCCGCCGCTGAAAGGTAAGCTTCGGATATTTAAGTGGATCATCAGGTAATTTGAAAATTTGATTTTTTTCTTTTGCCCCTGCCCCTAAAGGGATTCTTTAATTCCCCTTTATGGGCAGGGGTAAAAAAGTAATCACCATGAAGAAACTCATTATCATTATTGTTATTATCCTCATTGCACTACTCTTAATAAAACGTAGCAACATGACCTGGCGACAATCTTTTCTTAAAACAGTTTATCCGCTGGTAATGTTAAAAGCAAAACTGTTTCCGAATAAAAAAGAGATACAGGTAAATAAAGATCATATCAAACCTGTTACTTCTATTTATACATTACAGGCAACCGCTAATAATGGAACGGTGATAGGCCTGAATGTTTATAAAGGAAAGAAGATACTCATTGTAAACACCGCCAGCGATTGCGGATATACGGCGCAGTATGATGAGTTGGAGAAATTACATCAGCAATATAAAGACCTGATCATACTTGGTTTTCCCGCGAATGATTTTAAAGTACAGGAGAAAAAAGACGATCATGCAGTGGCGGAATTTTGTAAGATAAATTATGGCATTACATTTCCGTTGATGCAGAAAAGCCATGTGGTGCGCGGTGCAGAACAGAATGCAGTATTTGCTTGGCTGAGTGATGCGAAACAAAACGGCTGGTGCGATCAGCAGCCTGTTTGGAATTTTTGTAAGTACCTTATTAATGAAGATGGCGTATTGACAAACTTCTTTGCGATGACTGTTTCGCCGTTGAGTAAGGATATAATAAATGCCGTAAAGAACTAAATTCTTTTTTATAACCGCGGAGGCGCAGAGACAAACTCTGCGTCTCTGCACCTCCGCGGTAAAATAAACAACATACACAATGAAGATACACTGCTTCCAACACGTAAGCTTTGAAACACCCGGCACCATTACCGAATGGGCCGAAGCAAATGATCATTCGATTACCTGTACGTATTTATATAATACAGACTTTCCATTGCCCGATCTTACCGCATTTGATATGCTGCTGGTTATGGGCGGTTATATGAATGTGGATGAAGAGGAAAAATTTCCCTGGCTGAAAAAAGAAAAAGCATTTATTAAAGAGTGTGCCGATGCGGGGAAAAAAATTATTGGCATCTGTCTCGGTGCGCAATTGGTGGCCTGTGTGTTTCGTTGCCATGTATATGCTGCCAAAGAAAAAGAGATCGGATTTTTTCCTGTGCAGTTTTCTTCGCTTGGACAACATGGGGCATTGTTTGATCATTTTACAAAAGACTATATGCTCTATCACTGGCACGGCGACACATTCGATCTGCCGGAAGATGCGCGGCTGGTGGCTTCTACAGACAGTTGCCGTAACCAGGTATTTATGATCGGCATGAATATCCTGTGCATGCAGTTTCATCTTGAAATGACGGAAGAGATCATTGAAGAGTTAATGACTGCGGAGGAGAATGAATTGAAAGAAAAAGGAACATATATACAATCCGCCGCGGAGATGCGGGAAGGGTTTATATATCTTGAACAGAATAAAAAAGATCTGTTCCTTTTACTGGATAAGTTTTGTAAAGAGTAACTTTTTTTTTACTGTCTTTTTTACCCCTGCCCCTAAAGGGATTCTTTAATTACCCTTTGGGTAAAAAGAAAAATCTACACCGGGCACTTCTCATGATAATTGATCAACTCGATCGGTGTACGCTCAATGGTAAAACCGCTGTAATTTATTTTTACTTCATCCAGCACCTCTTCCACTTCTTCCATGGTTTTTAAAGTAACCAGCCTGTTACGGTAGTCTTTAATATTGGGTAGCCCTTTTAAATAATTTGCATAATGCCTACGCATTTCATTGATGCCGGCAATAGGGCCCTTCCACTCCAGTGATTTGCGTAAATGTTTCCGGCAAACCTCTACACGTTCTTCCAGTGTTGGCGGAGCAAGCAATTCGCCGGTGGCGATATAATGTTTGATCTCGCGGAAGATCCATGGATAACCGATGGCTGCGCGGCCGATCATGATCCCATCAATTCCAAAACGGTTTTTATATTCCAGTGCTTTTTGCGGGCTGTCGATATCTCCATTACCAAAGATGGGCATCTGTATGCGCGGGTTATTTTTTACTTTCGCGATCAGCGACCAGTCCGCTTCGCCCTTATACATCTGCGAACGCGTGCGGCCGTGAATAGCGAGCGCTTTGATGCCGCAATCCTGCAAGCGTTCGGCAACTTCTTCAATATTTTTTGTGCTATCATCCCAGCCGAGCCTTGTCTTAACCGTTACCGGAAGCCGCGTACTTTTTACAACAGCTTCCGTAAGGCGAACCATCAGGTCTACATCTTTTAATACACCGGCGCCGGCGCCTTTGCTCACTACTTTTTTTACGGGGCAACCAAAATTGATATCAACAAGATCGGGGTTAACCGTTTCTACAATTTTAGCGCTCATGGCCATCGCTTCTTCATCGCCGCCAAAGATCTGGATACCAACGGGGCGTTCGTAATCAAAAATGTCGAGCTTCTGACGGCTTTTGATCGCATCGCGGATCAGCCCTTCGCTGCTGATGAATTCGGTGTACATCAGGTCGGCGCCATTATCTTTACACACGGCACGGAAAGGCGGGTCGCTCACATCTTCCATGGGTGCGAGTAAAAGCGGAAAATCCGGTAATTCTATCTGGCCTATTTTAACCATATTGTGACTATAACGTTTGGGTGGCGGCATTCATGTATATTGCCATTTATCCCATACCTGATTTATTTGTTTTAAAGAACCGCAAATTTACAATCTTATTTTTCAATAGATGGATCAAAAGCCAGCGATCAGTTATGTTTCTCAATTTGCGATCCTTATCGGGTTGATGGGTGTTTTTATTATATTGATTGCAGCCATTATCCCGTATGCAGGTTCGCTGATGTTACATGTGCCGGTTCAGGACGTACTCAAAAAGCTGAATCTTCCCGAAAATGCAAATACGGCAAGGTTACTGAATACAATTGCATCGTTCCTTGTTTTTTTATTACCGCCATTGGCGCTGGCGAGGGTCATGAATAAACGGCCGTTTACGCATTTAGGGTTTAATACAACCATTACTTCCAGACAGATATTTTTAGTGATCGTGATCACTTTTGCGAGTATGATACTAAGTGGTGCATTGGGTGAACTGAACGAAAGAATTCCGATCTCAGCAGAATCGTATGCAAAAGCAAAAAAAATGGAAGAAAGCTATAAAGCCTCTATGATGGCGATGGCCACGATGAAAACCACGGTTGATTATCTGCTGGGCTTATTGGTGCTGGCATTCGCACCGGCATTGTTTGAAGAAGTATTGTTCCGCGGCGCGTTTCAACCGGTATTTATTGGCTGGACAAAAAATAAATGGGCAGGCATTATTATAACAAGCGTATTATTCAGCGCGATCCATATTTCTTATTTTGGTTTTTTGCCAAGGCTTGCATTAGGGCTTATATTAGGGCTGATCTTTTATTACAGCAAAAATATCTGGCTGAATATATTGCTGCATTTCTTAAACAATGCGGTAGTGGTAACACAATTGTATGTTGTATCGAGGCAGGGAAAGTCGATAGACAAAACAGTGGATGAAAGTATGCCCATCTGGTGGGGAGCCATAGCTGCGGTGGCGCTCATCATTCTTTTCCGTGTATTCCGCAAAGAAAGCAGTGCGGTATTATTTGCGCAGGAACAATCAATCAATTCATCTCCTGAAAATATTCTCTCTTAATGGAAACCTGGCAAAAAATTTATACAACGCGCAACCATGCAGAAGCAAGTATCATACAAGGCATGCTGGAAGAAAATAATATTCCGGTACAGATCATGAACAAGCAGGACAGCAGCTATCTCAATTTCGGCGATATTGAATTATTTGTGCCCGGGCATTTTTCAGAAGCGGCAAAACAACTGGTGGCGCAGAGTTTGTTGAATTAGTAATTGAGCCGGTAGATATTTTTCAGCCGCAGATTCGCAGATTAGTTGCTAAAAAATCTGCGAATCTGCGGCTCAATTTTCCTTACTTCGTACTTCTAAAATCGTACTTCACCATGCCCTTCAATCTTCAAACCTTCAAAACCCGTGCACTCACTGCAGTTGTATTTGTTATCGTGATGCTGGTTGGTTTGTTATGGAACGAATGGAGTTTTCTGGTGTTATTCACTGTTATCCATTTCGGTTGCTGGATCGAATACCAGAAGTTGGTTGCACTGATCGATCCCGAATATAAAAACATCAATGCATTGCACCGTTACGGTGTAATGTTCATTGGCTGGGGATTTATGCTGTGGATGACGGGCACACGTTATCATATCGGCAACATCAATATTGCAGAGATCGGCTGGTCGATGGAATGGCTGGGCATTATTATTTTTCTCGTGAGTGAAACATTGCTTACCAAAAAAATGCAGCCACGTTTATGGGCACATTCTTTACTGGGGCTTTTATATATTTCACTGAGCTGGGGATTGATGATGCGTTTATGGGGCAATCTCAATGCAACTGCGTTAGACAGCTATCCATGGATGCTGCCCGTACTGCTCATCGCATCTATCTGGATCAATGATACGATGGCATATATTGTTGGATCGTTTATCGGCAAAACACCTTTCTCGCCCATTTCGCCAAAAAAAACATGGGAAGGAACGATCGGCGGCGCCATACTTGCCGTGCTGATCGTTACAGTGGTTGGTTTTTATGCGCTTCATTTTCCGGTAAAAACTTTATTGCTGATTTCCATCACGGCTGCTGTTGCCGGTACTGCGGGGGATCTTCTTGAAAGCAAACTCAAACGCCTTGCAGGTGTTAAAGACAGCGGAAGCATTATGCCCGGGCATGGTGGTTTTTTAGACAGGTTTGATTCTTTGCTGGTGGCTACCACGGTTGTTTGGGTACTGTTTCAATTAGTATACTAATTCTTTTACCGCGGAGGCGCAGAGAATAACTCCGCGTCACTGCGCCTCCGCGGTGAAAAAAAGAAGACAACTCTCCCGCTTCTCAACAATCCGTTTTACATTTGCTGTTCAATCATCACTCATGACCATTCACAGGGAAGGATATAAAACGATCGCAATTACCGCTTTGATCTTTGGGTTATTGAATCTTGTATCATTTACATTTTTAAGCGCCGGGTCGCCATGGTTGGCGATGATCGTGTTTGTGGTGACATTATTTTTCCTGCTCTTCATCATTTCTTTTTTCCGCATACCCAATCGCATCCTGTCGATCAATGAAGGGCAGATCATTTGCCCGGCCGATGGTAAAGTGGTGGTGATTGAAGAAGTAACCGAGGTGGAATACTTTAAAGACAAACGCATCCAGGTAAGTATTTTTATGAGCCCCGCCAATGTGCATGTGAACCGCAACCCGATCACCGGCGAAGTAATATATAACCAATATCACAAAGGAAAATACCTTGTTGCGTGGCATCCAAAATCATCTACCGAAAATGAAAGATGGAGCGTGGTAGCGCGCAACGGCCATGGAGAGATATTGTACAAACAGATCGCAGGCGCATTGGCAAAGCGGATCTGTAATTATACATCGGTTGGACATGCCGTGCAGCAGGGAGATGAATACGGCTTTATCAAATTCGGCAGCCGGGTAGATGTATTATTACCGCTGACCGCAAAGATCCATGTACAGATAAATGAAGTGGTAAAAGGCGGAGTTACCGTACTGGCAAGCTGGTAAACTTTGCCACTGTTGTATTTTAACAACGGAAATGCTGGCGGAACCAAACCATTTTACTATTTTACAGCAACATCATTCAAACAATAAAAAGCCAAACATGAAAAAAGTATTTTTACTCGCAACAGCTGCATTATTGGTAACCGGTTTTGCATTTGCAAATACTGATAAAGACAAAGACAAAAAGAAACCGGCGAAAGAGTGCACCAAAGACTGCTGCAAAGGCGGTAAAGAGTGCAAAAAAGAAGATAAAAAAGAAACAAAAGCAACAGCGAAAACCGTAAAGACAGAAACCAAGGCAGCGGTTAAAAAATCATAATTAGTTTTAAAACTATATAAGCCTTCCCGCACGAGCGGGAGGGTTTTTTTTTGCCACAGACGACACAGAATTTCACAGACAAACTCTGTGGTAATCTGTGCCTTCTGTGGCAATTAATTCTTGCATCATTGAAAACTCAATCGACAATTTCTACAAAATGTTTTCCAGCTCTTTTAGATCATGCACAACATAAGTAGCTTTTACATGCGGTGTTACTTTCAGGTGGTTTACGAAGATGGTATCCATGCCGGCGTTAATACCGCCCTGGATATCTGCATCCTGGTTATCTCCGATCATGATGCTTTCGTTGAGGGATGCACCTGTTTTTGCCAGGGCGTATTCAAAAATTTCTTTGTTGGGTTTTAAACTGTTACTTGCTTCGGATGTGATCACTTCTTCAAAAAAGGAATGCAGGCCGGCGTGTTGTATTTTATGGTGCTGAACTTTCTCAAACCCATTGGTAACAAGATGCATGCGGTATTTTTTTTCCTGCAGGTAAGAAAGTATCTCCATTGTGTAAGGGAATAAACTCTTCTTCAGCGGCAGCTGCTCAAGGAACTGAATGGCCAGGTGTTTTGATAATGTTTCATCCGCCAGTTTAAAATCGAGTAGGGCGAGCCACATTCGTTTCCATCTTAACTCATCCTGTTTAATAAAACCTTTTGTGTAGCGGTCCCACAGGCGTTCGTTATGGTAACTGTAGCGTGCAAAGAAAAGTTCGAAATCGGGAATGCCTTTGTGGTCAAGTGTGTTGTCTCTGTAAAGATCAGCAAGGGTTTGTTTTGCGTTGGTTTCAAAATCCCATAAGGTATGATCGAGGTCGAAGAATAAATGCCGGTATTTCATAATGCAAAGTACGAAGTAATTTAAAGTAGGAGGTTAGAAGTACGAACGGGTTACATAAAAATGTTCGTACTTCGTACTTCTAACTTCTAACTTATGAATGTTATTATAACCGGAGCATCAAAAGGAATCGGCAAAGCCATTGCAGAACAGTTTGCTGCTGCGGGAAATACATTGATCCTGTGCAGCCGTAATGCAAAAGAATTGTATGATACCGTTTCTATGCTGCAAACAAAATACCCGCAGTGCATGGTAAAAGCGAAGCCGGTGGATATGTGTGTGAAAGAAGAAGCGAGGAAGTTTGGAGTTTGGAGTCTGGAGCCTGGAGTTCCTGGGATTGTCGTTAATAATGCGGGACAATTTTTGCCGGGTAGTATTTATAATGAAGCGGAAGGGACATTGGAACAAATGATCGACGTGAATTTATACAGCGCATATCATCTTACACGAACCGTATTGCCTGCGATGATGGCTGCAAAGAGCGGGCATATTTTTAATATCTGTTCTATTGCTTCATTGCATGCATACCATAATGGAGGAAGTTACAGCATCAGCAAATTTGCTTTGCTTGGGTTCAGTAAAAATCTTCGCGAAGAATTAAAGCCACATGGCATTAAGGTAACGGCTGTTTGCCCGGGGGCAACCATGAGTGCGAGTTGGGATGGTTCAAACATAGACCCCAAAAGAATTATGGAAGCGGATGATGTTGCAAGGATGATCTATGCAGCGTCTAAATTATCGCCCATGGCTGTTGTGGAAGATATTGTGATGCGGCCGCAGCTGGGGGATTTGTAAGGGATAACGCCGAACGCATAACGCCGAACGCACAACGCTGAACGCACAACGAATTTTTTGTCAGACATTTTCTGCTGACAATAACACCTGCCAGGCATCTTTTACTTTTCCTTCGTTCAATAATTCGGCAGCAAAGATGTGCAGCTCCTTTTCCATTTCAGAGGGATTGATAGAATAATACTGAATAATATTTTTTAAACGTTCATTGCTGAATGAAGGGTCGATCACGGGCAGATCATGCACGTTGCCGAGTGATCCAAGATGATTGCCTGTTAAGATGTTGCTGTTGCGGATGCCATCTGGCAAGGCGTCTACACCGATACCTAACTCTGTATTGGGTTTGTCTACTTTAAATAAATTGCTGCTGTCAACCTTACAATACCAATCGCCGCCGAGGCGTGCAACGTGCCGCATTTTTTGCTGGTCAATTTTTCCGTCATTGCCTAAAATACTTTCATCAACATGCATGCATAAAACTTCGGCAATTACGAGTTGCCCGGCGCCGCCTTCTGTACCGAGGCTTTTTATTTCATTCACTTTACATTCCAGTTTGATCTTTGCTTCCTTTACCATCGGCGGTTTTACCATTGATGCGGGCTCTTTGGTAAATCCTGCTTTGATAAATTCATCCACGCCCTTTGGAAATTCGCAACTGGATAAACTCGTTTGCTGAATCATATCGTAATCAACAATATTGATCACGCATTCGGGAACTTCTGAAACATTTTGTAAAGTGTGTTTGGTTGTGTTATCCCTTATTCTCCGCGATGGTGAAAAAATAACAATGGGTGGATTGGTTCCGAAGAGGTTAAAAAAACTGAATGGGCTGAGGTTTACATTACCCTCTTTATCGATCGTGCTGGCAAAACATATCGGCCTTGGGGCAATGGCGTGCTGGAGCCAGTTTTGTTTTTCGGGGATTGATATTTCTGAAAGATTTATATGCATGATTTTCCCAACCGCAGAGAACGGGAGAAGCAGAGTTTGCGCGGAGTTAGAACCGATAAACTATTCTTCTGAATCCATCTTTGAGGAGTGTAACATTAAAGTTAATAAGGTATCCTAACTTTTTGTCGGCTAATTTTAAATAGGTGATCAACTGTGATTCAAATATCGGATTAACAACTTCTACTGATTTTATTTCAATAATAATTTCTTCCTCTACCAGTATATCCATTATATATGCCTTGCCAAGCGAAACATCTTTATACTTTAAATCTACGGCTACCTGTGACCTGAAATGTATTTCTCTTAAATATAACTCTCTTGCTAAAGCCAATTCATATGCCGATTCAAGTAACCCCGTACCCAATTCCCGGTGAACAGCTATAGAAGCATCCAGAATAATCCCTCCCAGTTTATTTAGTTCTTCTTTATGCATACTCTGCGTTTACCTCTGCTTCTCACGTTCTCTGCGGTTGGAAAAAGGAAAGACAGCGATTAGAACTATACAAAAGAAGAACTCAATTTTACAGTATTAATACCCTATTTCTTCTTCGCAAGAATTGAAAAAGAACTTTCATCCTTCACGATCGTATTGCTCAGTTTTCCTAAACCTTCTATTTCCATTTCTACTGTATCGCCTTCCTGTAACCATTGTTCAACATAGTTGTTATCATTTAGTTTTCCTGTTCCGTTCAATTCTAAAAAACAACCAGTGCCTACTGTTCCGCTACCAATTACATCACCGGGATGAAGATCAACACCATAAGCGCAGCGTTCGATTATTTCTGCAAAGGTCCAGTCCATATCGCCTAAGTTACCTTTACTTACTTCAATTCCATTTACAATACACGTCATTGAAAGGTTCCAGTTTTTTCCTGTGTGGCCTTCTTTGCAAGGAACTTCATATTGTTCCAGTTCATCCAGTGTAACTAAACATGGGCCGATCACAGTAGAAAAATCTTTTCCTTTTGCGGGCCCGAGATTAAGCAGCATTTCTTCCATCTGTAATTTGCGTGCGCTCATATCATTCATGATCATGAGGCCGCCGATATATTGATCGGCTTCTTCTGCAGTAATATTCCTTCCCTGTTTGCATATTACGATCGCGGCTTCCAGTTCAAAATCCAGTTTCTCAAAATGATCGGGCATGCATCTGATCTCACCGGGGCCCTGTATGCTGTGGTGATTGGTAAAATAAAAAATGGGGTACTGGTCAAACTCAGGTATCATATCAACTTTCCTGTTGCGGCGCGCGGCAGCAACATGCTGGCGAAACGCATAACCATCCCTGCATGAAGTTGGAAACGGAACCGGCGCGAGTAATGCTGCTTCTTGCATTGAAACACCCTGCTCCTTATGGATCCTTCCGTTCTTAATAGCTTCTTCAACCTGTTTTGCTATCGGGAACATATCTTCCCAGTAATGCAAAAACATATTCATGCTGTTGGGCAGATCGGGATGCAGCAGGTCGCAGTCGAATAAAAGCCCGTCAACTAAAAAAGCCAACTGGTCGCGGCCATCCGTGAGATAAGAAACAAGTTTCATACAGCAACAAAATTAGGCAGCGAAAATAGAATAAAAAGATGAGGCGGGCACATATGTTCAAGAGTATCTTTAGCATTGAAACTGCGGCGATGCAAAAGATGTTATCCCTGAAAATATTGTTCGTGTTGTTTGTTTTATTGTGTATGTCATTTCATACAAACAATGAAACAAGCTGGATCCGCATCAACCAGCTTGGCTATACACCCAACGGTAATAAAGTAGCTGTATGGTGCAGTAAGGAAAATAACATACTTGCCGATTTTCAATTGATCGATGCGCTTACAAGACAAATCGCCTTCACCGCCAATGCAGGAAAACCATTTGGTGCATACGGGCCGTTCGCTCAAACATACCGCCTCGACTTTTCTTCTTTCAATAAACCCGGTAAATATTATTTGCAGGCAGGTAATACAAAATCGCCTGTCTTTTCAATCGATGAAAATGTATATAAAGGAAGCGCTGATTTTTGTTTGCGCTATATGCGCCAGCAACGAAGCGGTTTTAACCCTTTTCTGAATGACAGCTGCCATACACACGATGGCTATACCTTATATGGCCCCATGCCCGATAGTACACATATTGATGTAAGCGGGGGCTGGCACGATGCAAGTGATTACCTGCAGTATTCCTCCACATCGGCAAATGCAACATATCATTTGTTTGCAGCATACCGCGATTTTCCAAAAGTGTTTGGTGATGAGAAACTGGCAAACGGACTGGATGGGAAAAATGGTTTGCCGGACATACTGGATGAAGCTAACTGGGGTTTGCAATGGCTGATAAAAATGAACCCGCGTACAGACTGGATGTTTAACCAGTTAGGCGATGACCGCGACCACATGGGAATGCGTATTCCGAAAGAAGATAATTTTTATGGGAAAGGATTTGAACGGCCTATTTATTTTTTAAACGGACAACCGCAACAGCGGGGAAAATTTATGAATGCAACAACAGGCGTTGCTTCTACGGCAGGCAAGTTTGCCAGTGTTTTTTCATTGGCATCAATGATCTATGGAAAAACAGACACACGTTATTCGTTGCTGTTATTGAGCCAGGCAAGGTCTGCCTGGGCATTCGGTCTCAGCAAACCGGGTGTTGCACAAACCGTTTCCGTACGTTCGCCATATATCTATGCAGAAGATAACTGGGTAGATGATATGGAACTTGCCGGTGTAAGTATCTATAATGCGGAAATAAAAAATTCATTACATCCTGCACTATACAAACCATCAACATTAGATGCTGCATATACTTATGCCAAACAGGAGCCTGTAACGCCATGGCTTGGTGGTGATACTGCAAAACATTATCAATGGTATCCATTTATCAACCTTGGCCATTATGAATTGGCTAAAACAATTACCGATACAAAAAAGCGCGATACCATTATTGATTATTACCGCCAGGGTATTGAACGTGTATGGAACAAAGCACAGCAAAATGCTTTTTACCGCGGTATTCCTTTTATCTGGTGCAGTAATAATTTAACGGCGTCATTTGCTATTCAGTGTTATTGGTATGAACAGTTAACAGGGGATAAAAAATTTGCGGCGTTTGCGCAATCAAATATCGACTGGTTGTTTGGCTGCAATCCATGGGGAACGAGTATGGTGTATGGATTGCCGGCATGGGGCGATACACCGGTTGATCCGCATTCGGCTTTCACGCATCTAAAAAATTATCCGATCGATGGCGGGTTGGTTGATGGGCCCGTATATACCTCTATCTATAAAAGTCTGATCGGGATACAATTAAAAGATGCGGATGAATATGCCGAATTTCAAAGCGGGCTCGCGGTGTACCATGATGACTATGGCGATTACAGCACCAATGAACCGACAATGGACGGCACGGCATCATTGATCTATTTGCTTGCATCCAAAGAGACTGAGGCAAAACAAACTGCTATAAAAAATACAGCGCGCAATTACCAAATATCACACGGCGCAATGATCCGCGGGGATTCAACCAAAAAAGAAATTGCCCTTGTATTTACAGGAGATGAATTTGGTGATGGATTAGATGTTATCGCCAATACTTTGCAAAAACAACAGGTAAAAGGTTCCTTTTTTTTCACAGGAAGATTTTATAGGAATAAAAATTTTCAGCCCGGTATAAAAAAATTATATCAGCAAAAAAATTTACTGGGCCCGCATTCCGATATGCATTTACTGTATTGCGACTGGAACAAAAGAGACAGCTCTTTCGTAACAAAAGACTCTTTGCTCCATGATCTTGACAGAAATAACAAAAGCATCAAACAAATTGACGTTACAAACGGTAATGAAAAAAATTTCTTCATCCCGCCGTATGAATGGTGGAATAACGAGGTTGCCAAATGGCTGGATGCTGCGGGCGTGAAACTTTTTTGTTTTACACCGGGAACTACCAGCAATGCAGATTATACCTATCCGGAAATGGGCGCTTCTTACAGAAGCAGTGAAAATATTATTACTGCTATAAAAAAATTCAATGAAACAAGGCCGGGCAAACTGAATGGTGTGATCTTATTGATCCATGCAGGAACCGATCCGCGGCGAAAAGATAAATTGTATGACCGGCTGGATGAGTTGATAAGCTATTTGAAAAAAGAAGGGTATCGGTTTAAACGGGTTGATGAATTATAACGCCATTACCATTTCTCATCTTCCGGTATCTCACCTTTTTGTTTAAATATCTCTTTTGATCTTTTCTGCTGCGCAATTCTTTGCATAATTAATTCTGCGATCATGTTCCCGGCATCGCCGGTAGGATGTTCGAGCAAAACGGTTTTTAATTTTTCCTCGCTTACATCCAGCCTGTAAAGGATCAGCACCAGCCTGGAGAAATCTTTTTCGATCAGTTCATTGATAAAAACGGACAGCTGATCTGCGGTCAGATCTTCGAGTTTGTACACTTCATTGCCAGCATCCATACATATAAAGGTAAGTGAATAAACAAACGACAAAAACCGGTTGGTTTAATTGGAAAATCAAAACTGCGCCTCCGCGCCTTTGCGTGAAAAAAATGCACGCAAAGGCGCGGAGGCGCAGTAATTACCCATAAAGCCATAAAAATCCCTAACCGGGTTCCAACCTTTTTCAGGCGGCGTACTCTTATATGTGTATGCAAACCAGGCCACATATCAAAACCGCTCCCGACAGCCCTAAACTGGTTGTACTGGTGCTGCTGATTATAACGCTCAGTTCAGTACTGGCTTTTGGTTTCTTTTCTTTTGGCCAGCCAAGGCCGGGCAATATCGATCCCGTTCTAACCGAGGGGCGGGTAGAAGCGACCAGCAATGTTTTTCTTTGTATCTGAAAATGGCATCATACGTATTTTTCCATCACGCCTAATCCGAATAAGGCAAAATCATATTTAACCGGGTCTTTCGGATCCAATGTTTTCAGGTAACCGGTTAATTCAACGGCTGCCTGCCAGTCGATCTGTTTCCGCTTCAACAAACCAAAACGCCTGGTCACTCTTGCAACATGCAGGTCTATCGGGCAGATCAGCTCCGATGGCTTTATTTTTTTCCA
>JABDAP010000034.1:0-166 GCA_013289065.1 Bacteroidota bacterium
CCCGTACCGCAATATAAATCGTACACAACCTGGCTGCCATTCAGTTCTGCATAATCGCGCGTTACCTGGTATAATTTTTCCGCCTGCCTGGTATTGGTCTGGAAAAAAGATTTTGGGCTGATCATGAAAGAATAATCTTCCAGTTTTTCCATGATATATCCTTTGC
>JABDAP010000034.1:176-26586 GCA_013289065.1 Bacteroidota bacterium
ATCCTTTGCCGGAATAAACCTGCGGGCCAAGATCATTCAGGCTGTCGTTCTTTTTTGTGTTGATGGTATACAGCAGCGTGGTTATCTGCGGAAACTGTTCCAGTAACTGATCCAGTAATTTTTTCCGGTTCGTTTCATCTTCATAGCCCAATACAATATTGATCATCAGCTCGCCGGTGGTTGTGTTCCGTACAAACATATTCCGCAGCCATCCCTGATGAGCGCGTGTATTATAAAACGGGAGTTGATGATCGATCCCAAACTGCGCAACTGTTTTACGGATAAGATTGGTGGGCTCTTCCTGCAAATGGCAGGTATCGATTTCAACAACCTTATCAAAAAAACCACGTGCATGAAAACCCGCGGCTCCTGCCTGCTCGTCTGGTGAAATACCTGCCGCTTTCATCCGCCTGAATTCATCAGCCGGAATAAACTTACCGGTAGCAAAAGTATATTCCAGTTTGTTACGGTATTGTTTGGTTTTGTCTGCGCCAATGATCGGCGACATTTCCGGCAGCCATACTTTGCCGATCCTGCCAAGATTATCGCTCACCTGTTTTTGTTTGTAAAAAAGTTGCTTCTCATACGGCAGCATCTGCCACTGGCAACCGCCACACACACCAAAATGTTTACAGAAAGACGTTACACAGTCGGGCGAGAGCGAATGTATTTTAATGGTATGCCCTTCAGCCCAGTCGGCTTTATTTTTCGATAACTGAACATCCACCACATCACCCGGAACGGCTCCTTCAATAAAGATCACTTTGCCATCAACGCGCGCCAACGGTTGTTTATGTAAGTTGCAACCCGGCAACACAGGCGAGGGATCTTTCGTTACTGGATGAAAAATACAGTGTACAAAAAATTCAGCCGGTAGATATGTTTCCGCATACGTTGCATATTGAAAATGTGGTGCAGTTGAAATTGAGAAATACCTGATCAACCTCTGCCCCTAAAGGGGTAAAGACCGCCCTTCTCCCTTTTAGGGGCGGGGTAAAAAGAAAAGGAATAAAAAGAAATAAGATGACAGAATTCCGACCCAGCCGTTTTCAAATATTACCCACCGTGGTAAAAAACCTGTTGATCATAAACGGGTTGGTATTTCTTGCGCAGAATACATTGAACAGCCCTTCATTTAATATTGATGATACGTTTGCTTTGCACGCATGGCAGAGCGATCTGTTCAAACCATGGCAGTTGCTCACGCACCTGTTCATGCATGGCAGCTTCTCGCATATCTTTTTAAACATGCTTGCGTTGTGGATGTTTGGATCTGTACTCGAAAATGTATGGGGCTCTAAACGCTTCCTTACCTTTTATTTGATATGCGGATTGGGCGCTGCATTAATGCACCTGCTTGCATTGAGTTATGAAATGATGCCGTTGATGAAAGATTATGCGGCCCTCTTCCAGGAGCAGGCGTTGAAAGACCCGATGGAACATAATGCACTGATCCGCTTTTTGCAAAGATACCATGTGTTTGAGGATCCTGATGGCATTATCAAAGCGCTCCAGACACAACCACTCGATCCCGTAAGTGCAGCAAAGATCTATGACGGCATCACAAATTATTACCAGCATGCTATCAGTGGCGCAACGTTAGGCGCCAGTGGTGCAGTGTTTGGCGTGCTGGCAGCATTCGGCTATCTTTTTCCCAACACATATATTTATATGTATGCATTGATACCTGTAAAAGCAAAATGGTTCGTTCTGTTCTATGCCGCGCTGGAAATATATGAAGGCATTGCCAACTCTGCCGGCGATAATGTAGCGCACTGGGCGCATGTTGGCGGCGCACTGGTTGGATTATTGATCGTGATCACATGGAACAGAACAAATAAAAAAACGTTCTATTAGTGCAGTAGTTTATGTGCAAAGGATAAAAATAAAACATGGCTCAATCATACAAAACAAACAGGAATATTTTACTGGGGCAGGATAACAATGCATTGGTATTGCTGTTCGCTGCAAATGCTTTGATCTTTGTTGTGCTCAATTTTATCAAGATCGTTTATTTTTTGTCCGATACGCCACTCGATTTTTTTTACCGGCAGGTATTGAACTGGTTTACATTGCCCGCATCTGTTGATATATTGTCGAGCCGTCCGTGGACGATCGTAGTTTACATGTTCACACACCACAGCATATGGCATTTGATCAGCAGTTTATTATGGCTCTGGTGTTTCGGATATATTTTGCAGGATCTTACAGGTAACAATAAACTCATTCCAATTTATCTCTACGGGGGTTTTATCGGCGGCCTGGTATTTTTATTGACCAATAATCTTTTTCCCGTATTGGAACGAAGCCTTGCCACAACAGAACCTATGCTGGGTGCGGGTTCGGCGGTAATGGCAGTAGCCGTTGCCACCACAACGCTTGCGCCCGATTACAGGGTATTTCCATTGATCAATGGCGGTATACCGATATGGGTGCTCACCCTGATCTTTGTAGCGATCGATTTTGCCACACTCGCCGGCGGCAATGCAGGTATCGGTGCAGCACATCTTGCCGGCGGCGCTGTTGGCTATTTATTTATCCGGCAATTGCGAAGAGGAAACGATTGGGGTGCATGGATGAATCATTTTGTAGACTGGCTCGATGACCTTTTCCGCCCCGAGAAAAAAAATAAAAAAAAGGCGCCCGGACAAAAATTATTCTACAAGGCAGATAAAAAGCCATTCGAAAAAGTATCCAACATAACACAACAACGCCTTGATGCGATCCTGGATAAGATCAATCAACAAGGCTACCAGTTTTTAACTGATGAGGAAAAGGAATTTTTGAAGCGCGCGAGCGGGGAGGATCTGTAACGTGAGGCGTGAGTTTTGACTTTCATACATTTCCCATTCAACTCACGACTCACGTCTGACGACTCACGCCTGACGCCCTCACGAAAAATCAATCCCACCACCACACTTCTTTTTTCGGTAAATTTATCCCATGGCAAAAAATGCTATGCGGCGGGTTACCAAAACAATATTTATTACGATCAACCTGATCATATCATTGTTGTTCCTGGTCGCGTGCCTGTCTCCTTATATCAATCCTGCCAACTGGTGGCTGAATGGGTTTACCGGGCTTATCGTTCCATACCTGATCCTGGTACTTATCTTCTTTGTTATTTTCTGGATCACTGTAAAACCACGGCTGGTGTGGATCCCATTGATCACTTTGCTTGCAGGATGGCAACAGCTCATCGTTGTATTTGCCTGGCACCCCGGCATGGGTTTCAGTAAACAAAAACACGACGCGGTTTTACGCATTGTTGACTGGAACGTACAAAGTTTTAACGGCCTCAGTAAAACAAAACAGGAAAAAAAATTAATGCCAAATGAACTCGCTGCAACTGCAGCCCGATATTATCTGCATGCAGGAATTCAACAATGCATCCAATGCAGATAATATTTCATTGTTCAAAAAACAATATCCCTATCATTATTTTTCCAGAGATTACCTGCGTGCAAACGGCACGTACCAATCAGGCTGTATTATATTTTCACGCTTTCCTATTGTTGATACCGGGCAGATCCAATATCCCGTGGCAGAGAGCCTTATTTATGCAGATATAGTAAAAGGAGAAGATACCATCAGGATCTATACCACGCATCTGCAGTCGTTCAAATTCAAAAAAGAAGATTATAATGATATTGAAAAAATAAAGGAACAGGATGATGAAAGCCTTGCTGCATCAAAAAGTATCATGCGAAAAATGAAACTGGCATTCAGCAGGCGCGGTGTACAGGCAAATATTGTGAAGGAAGAAATTGATAAGAGCCCTTATCCATCCATTATCTGCGGCGATTTTAATGATGTGCCCAATTCATATACCTACTTTCACATCAAAGGCGATAACAGGCAGGATGCGTTCCTGCAGAAAAGTTTTGGTATCGGCCGCAGTTTTATTGCGCTGGCGCCCACACTGCGTATCGATTATATCCTTCCCACCCGCCAGTTTGATGTAAAACAGTTCGAGATGGTAAACGACGACCTCAGCGATCATATTATGCTGGTAACTGACCTTGTTTTAAAAAAATAAAATTACCTTCGCTTCAATGAGATACCCGCACAGATATGGCTGTTGTTTTTGTTGTTGTTAATACAACGTTCCGTTTATGGCGTTATCGCCTGTTCAATCATCTTCCAAAATGTAATTATCCATAACACATGCCACTTAAAGTATACAATACATTAACACGCCAGAAAGAAACATTTGTTCCGATTAACCCGCCGTATGTTGGCATGTATGTTTGCGGCCCAACAGTGAGCGGCGAAAGCCATCTGGGCCATGCACGCCCCTATGTTACATTCGATATTTTATATCGTTACCTTATTCACCAGGGATATAAAGTGCGATACGTGCGCAACCTTACAGATGCCGGGCATTTTGAAGAAGAAGGCCGCGAAGCGGAAGATAAGATCAGCAAAAAAGCCATACTAGAAAAATTAGAACCCATGGAGCTGGTGCAGAAATATACCAACCTCTATCATTGGGCAATGACGCGATTAAATAATTTACCACCAAGTATAGAACCCACTGCAACAGGGCATATTATTGAACAGATAGAAATGATCAAACAGATCATTGCAGATGGATATGCGTATGAAGCCAATGGCTCTGTTTATTTTGATGTAGAAAAATATAATACAGATTATTCAAAGAAAGGACAGCCTTATGGAATATTAAGCGGCCGCATTTTAGAAGACCAACTTGATACGACACGCGAGCTTGACGGGCAGGATGAGAAAAAAGATAAAAACGATTTTGCTTTATGGAAAAAAGCGCCGGCAGAACACATCATGCGCTGGCAAAGCCCATGGGGAGAGGGTTTCCCGGGATGGCACATCGAATGCTCGGCTATGAGTACAAAATATCTGGGTGATGAGTTTGATATACATGGAGGCGGAATGGATCTGCAGTTTCCGCATCATGAATGCGAGATCGCGCAGAGTACGGTTTGCAATCACAAAATGCCCGCACGTTACTGGATGCATAATAATATGATCACCATTAACGGGAGAAAGATGGGTAAGAGTTATAATAATGTGATCAAGCTAAGCGAGCTGTTCAGCGGCGATAATCCACAACTCGAGCAGGCATATCATCCGATGACCATTCGGTTTTTTATCCTGCAGAGCCATTACCGCGGAACATTGGATTTTAGTAATGAAGCATTACAGGCATCTGAAAAAGCATTGAAGCGGTTGATGGAAGCGTATGAGTGGATTGAAAATCAGTCTGGAGTTAGTAGCCTGGAGACTGGAGTTGATAAGGGTTTGGATGAACGTGTAAAAAAATTAGTGAACGAGTTTGAAGAGTTCATGGATGATGACCTGAATACGGCGAAGGTGGTAGCGAATATGTTTGAGCTGGTATCGGTGATCAATTCAATAAAAGATAAACACATTGCTGCCGGTTCGTTAAGTGAGTCAACTGTTGATTTACTGAAACAGCAATTGAAAATTTTTATCGAAGACATATTCGGCTTAACAAATGAACGCGCAAATGATGATGGTAAATTAGATGGCGTTTTGCAACTGCTGATCGATATCCGCAAAGAAGCCAAGAGTCGTAAAGATTTTGTAACCAGCGATAAGATCCGTAATGAACTAGCTGAACTGGGCGTGCAGTTAAAGGATGAGAAAGATGGTGGAATGAGTTATACGATCGCTTAGTGATTTACGTCATTGCTTCGTTCCTCGCAAAGATGTTAGCGTTTACCAGATCGGTAATTCAAAACATGCGCACTAACGATACAAATCACCGCAGGTAATAAAAACAAGTTACTCCATTCGTGCCAGGCCATCTTCGCAATCAAAAAAACAAAACCAACTGCGAACACAAATAACGGCAACCATTTTTGGTGATGTTTTTTATAGCCATGATATAATGCAACAGAACCAACTGCAAAGGCAATCGCGATCATCAGGTATTCAAACTGCGGATTCTCAATAATATTTATTCCGAATAAAGGCAGGCTGCTCATAAATAATGGCAATACGGCGCAATGAATGGCGCAGGCCAGTGAAGCCGTGATTCCCAACCCATCCCAATTGATCCTTTTTAGCATGAAAAGCAAAGTTAATATAATGCAACATTGTTGCAAAATATTAATTGTAATCAAATACTGCTACGTAACTTTGGCCGATCAAAAAATAATATGAGCAAGAAGCTGGTTTGGTATCTCCTGTTTTTTTTAGTGTTGGTATTGGTGTTTTTCTATTTTCTTTTTCGCGGAACGGATAACTGGAAAAGCAAACTGCCCGTGATCAGTTATGTACAACCGTTCCATTTTACTACGCAGGATAACCTTCCGTTTACAGACAGGGATATGCTTGGAAAAGTTTGTGTAGTGGAATATTTTTTTACCACCTGCAAAGGAATTTGCCCGAAGATGAATACAAATATGCGCACCGTATATGAACAATTTAAGAACGAACCGGATTTTATGATCGTTGCACATACCTGTAACCCCGAAACAGATTCTGCCGCGCGGTTAAAAGTATATGCCGATTCAATGAAGATCGATACAAAAAAATGGGTATTGCTGACAGGGCGCAAAGACAGTTTATACCAGATTGCAAGAAGCGCTTACCTGCTGGATGATCCGAAAAATAACGTAGAAAAAATTGAGGATCAGTTCATCCATACACAATTCTTTGCACTGGTTGATAAGAACGGGAAAGTGCGAGGGCAGGTATATGATGGTTTAAAACAAAACGAACTGGATCTGCTGAAAAAAGATATCAAAGAATTACTGGCAGAGAAATCCGGCACTGCAAATTTTGCGAATGGCGTATTTAATAATAACCCTTAATAACTCAGTATCCCTTTAGGGGCAGGGGTAAAAAAGAAAAGATCATATGTTATATAGTACCATCGAAACGTTGAAAAAGAACCAACTGAGTATTACAGACAGCCGGAAAAAAATACTGGAAATGTTTGTAAGATCAAAAGGCGCGCTGGCGCATGCTGATATTGAAAGCCAGAGTGGGACTGAGTTTGACAGGGTAACCATCTACCGCACCCTGCAGACTTTTGTGGAGAAAGGCATCATACATACCATCCCTACAGCAGATAATTCAGTTAGGTATGCATTGTGTAAAGACGCGTGTACGGAAGGCCATCACCGCGATGACCATGTACATTTTATGTGCGATCATTGCGGCACTACTTACTGTTTGGATCATGTGCATGTTCCGAAAGTAAGCCTGCCTGAAGGTTTTACTTCTACACAAATGGATCTGGTTGTTAGCGGTAAGTGTATGAAATGTAATCATTGATTTCATGGATTGAACAATGGTTTCACGAATTTGAAATATGATTTTGAATGACAGTTATAGCTGTCATTTTTTTGTACAGTATCTTCATGTTTATGATATTAATTACCGGAGCAACTGGTTTGGTTGGTTCACATCTTCTCACACAATTGGTGAACGACGGAAAAAAAGTGAGAGCGCTTTATCGTTCCTCTATTCCCGTAATAGAAGGCGCTGATAAAGTGGAATGGGTCTGCGGAGACATTCTCGATGTGGTTGCACTAGAAGAAGCGATGAACGGTGTGCAGCAGGTATACCATTGCGCAGCGATCGTTTCATTCAATCCAAAGAAGAAAGCAATACTTCACCAAACCAATGTGGAAGGAACGGCAAATGTGGTGAACGCCTGTTTGAATGCGGGTATTCAAAAATTATTATTTGTGAGCTCTGTTGCTGCTCTGGGAAGAATACGGCAGGATATACCGATCAATGAAACAATGAACTGGTCTGAAGAAACCAGTAACAGCGAATATGGCAAGACAAAATATTTTGCCGAAATGGAAGTATGGCGCGGCATTGGCGAAGGGCTGGATGCAGTGATCGTAAACCCGGTTATCATACTCGGCGCCGGCGATTGGGAAAAAGGTTCGTCCGGATTATTCAAATCCGCTTACGATGAATTTCCCTGGTACACAGAAGGGACGGGCGGTTTTGTTGATGTAGCCGATGTGATCAAAGCAATGGTTTTATTAATGCAAAGCAATATTTCCGCTGAAAGGTTTATTCTTTGCGCCGATAACCTTTCTTACCGCGAAGTGTTTACACAGATGGCAAATAATTTTGGCAGGAAACCACCACATAAAAAAGTAACTCCTTTACTCGCCGCAATTGTATGGAGGCTGGAAGCTGTGAAAGCTGTTTTCACAGGCAAAGACCCGATGCTTACCAAAGAAACTGCCCGCACCGCAGCAGCAAAAGTCAGGTTTGATAATAGCAAACTGAAACGGTTCCTTCCAGATTTTGCTTATAACCCTGTTGATGATTCGCTAAAGCGTATCTGTGCCGAGTTACAAAAAAAACATAACTTGTAAGCACAAACCAGGTTCTGAAAAAAGTTATCACTGTTATACTGGCGCTTGCATTATATGCACCGCATGTAGCAAAACTATTAGCGTATGCCGATTGTTCGATAACCGTATTGGCCAATGGTAACGGCGACCCGCGTTTATGCGATTGTAACCGTATCGTGGACGCAGAAGCTGTGCCTGTTGCGCCTGATCAGCCAAATAAAGAAAAAGACATTTCACTCAAAGCAGACTGGAAATATATAGGTGTTGTTTCTTACCGGTTTTCTAATAATACATCAGCAGTTCAGAAAACGATTACTGCAACTGATCTCTCATTTGTATCTCAACAATTTCTCCGGTCAGTATTTCATCCTCCGCAGGCTTAAGTAAACATATTACTTCAGGCAATGCATTGCGCTACAAATATTTGATATCCTTCAAATAATACTTTGTGCCCCTTCGTGACTTTGTTTCCTCTCGGTTCAAACAGTTCCGCTTGACCCACGAAGACATGAAGATTAACGAAGAATAGTGTGTGCATTTTCTGAAGAACCGGCATGCCAGTCAGTGGCCGGTGTATCTATTTATTTTATACTTAACCTTATATCATGAAAAATATTTTCATGGTTGCAGCCATCATTGTATTGGCTGTAGCCTGCCGCCGTGCAACCATACCTGCTGCAACCCCTGTTGTTAATACAGAGATCAAAAACGAATCCGGACAAACCATACTCGCCGGCCACACATCATTATCCGCTATGCAATGGCCTGCATACAAAACATGGTTTGATAATTCTTACAATAGTTATATTGTTGATACCGTTTCTGCCAAACAACTGCAACCATATCTTCAGAACAAACGAATGGAAATTTTCCTTGGCTCCTGGTGCGGCGACAGTAAACGAGAAATGCCGCGGATGATCAAAGTGCTGCAGAATGCAGGCATGGTTACAGCCAATATCTCTTTGATCTTTGTAGATAACAGCACCGGCGCTTACAAACAAAGCCCGCAACACGAAGAGAAAGACAAATACATACACCATGTACCCAGCTTTATTATTTATGATGATAAAAAAGAAATGGGCAGGATCATCGAATCACCCATGGTTACGCTGGAGAAGGATCTGCTCGCTATTGTACAACAGCAACCCTATCAACCCAACTACCGCGCAATTGAATATTGGCGCAAGAAAGTTGCTGCCAGAGCAAAAAACATGAGCGATGCAGAACTGCAGACGCTTGCCGCAACGCTGAAACCATTATGTAAACACTACGGCGAATTCAATGCGTATGGTTATGTATTGCTGGCGGCAAAGAACAACACCGAATCATTAAATGTGTTCAGGCTGAATACATTTATATATCCGGATAATGCAGGCGTATTTGATAGTTTAGGAGAAGCATTTGCCAGGACAGGAAATAAAAACGCAGCGATCGCCGCGTATGAAAAAGTGTTATCACTTAAACCCGATGATGTAAATGCAAAAAGAAAAATAGGCGAGCTGAAGATGTAGTTTGATTTTGGAATTGCGAATTGGGAAATTTTGGAATTGTATAATATCAATTCCAAAATTTCCCAATTCCACTTTCCAAAATTGTCTTTCTATTCCATTACTTTTCTCCAAAGCTCCGGAATACGTTTTATCCAGACCAATTCTCTTCTTTTTAGAGAGGCATCTTCCGCCGGATAACCAAAATAAGTTTTACCGCCGGCCAAAGAAGATGGTACACCGCTTTGTGCCAGCACTATTGCATTGGCACCGATGGTAAGTGTTTTACTTACGCCAACCTGTCCCCAGAGTGTAACGCCATCTTCAATAATGGTTCCACCAGCAATACCAACCTGCGCGGCAAACAGGCAATTCTTTCCAACGGTTGTATCGTGGCCAATGTGTACCATGTTATCCATTTTTGTTCCGTTGCCAATCCGTGTTTCGGCAGTAACGCCTCGGTCGATGGTGCAGCCGGCGCCAATTTCAACATTATCTTCTATTACTACATTTCCACAGCTCTGCATTCTTTTGTACCATGTATCGCGGTCCTTTTTTGTGTTATAATAAAATGCATCGCTGCCGATAACGGTTCCCGCCTGTATCACAACATTATCACCGATAATGGTATGATCGAGTAAAGAAACATTAGGATGTATCACACAATTCTTACCGATCACAACACTGTGCCCGATAAAAACATTCGGCATGATCACAGAACCTTCGCCAACAGAAACATCATCACTGATAGATTTTTCAGCAGCGGTAAACGGACGAAAATGATTCACGATCTTCAGGTAAGCTTCAAAAGGTTCTTTCACGATCAGAATTGTTTTTCCTTCCGGAACAGCTACCTCTTTTGTGTTGATGATGATGAAACTCGCTTCACTGTTCAAACACTTGTCGTAGTATTTTGGATGGTCAACAAAAACCAGGTCGCCTCTCTCTACTTTATGAATTTCATTGATGCCGGTTACTTCTTTTGTAACATTGCCTGCTACTTCTGCATGTATCAGATCGGCTATCCATTGTACTGAAACGGGCGCTGGAAACTTCATATGGCGGTTTTTTAGAAAAATCAAAGGTAATATTAGTCTTTCAGCGAAAATATTTTTTAACTGTTTCCGGGCCTGGCCGGGCATCCTTTTTCAAAATGTTTTCATCAGGAGAATGATCATGCAGCAAAAAAATATTTTTATGCATGTATGATGAAACGCTGTATTCATCAATGTTTCAGCGAATGCATGTATACATCAATAAAAAATAAAACAAACAAACTGTAAGAAATATGCATGCGGATAATGTCTTTGAATATACCGGCAATTCACATTAGCAGCCAAAATGTTAATAAAATTGTTTAAAAATATTTTTGCATTAGCTAAAAGTATTTTTAATATTGTGTAGGGAAATTTATTTCCCGGTACTTACTAACCCATCCATATACAAAGTCCCGCTTCTGCGGGACTTTTGTTTTTGTATGAATTACTACGCTATAATCTATAAACCCTATCTCGTACTCTCGCAATTTTCCGGAGTAGAAGGAAAGAAAACTCTCGCCGATTTTTTTGATGTGCCGAAAGATGTTTACCCTGTTGGAAGATTAGATCACGACAGCGAAGGCTTATTAATTCTTACCAACGACAAAAAATTAAATCACCAATTGCTTGATCCGAAGTTTGCACACGAAAGAGAATACTGGGTACAGGTAGATGGAGATATAAACGCAACAGCGATCGGTGAATTAGAAAAAGGCGTTACGATACATGTTGACGGAAAATCATATTCCACCAAATCATGCAAAGCCTCTTTATTTGAAACGGAACCTATCGTACCCGAAAGAGACCCGCCGATCCGTTTCAGAAAAGAAATTCCTGCACCCTGGATCTGCATGATATTAACGGAAGGGAAAAACAGGCAGGTAAGAAAGATGACAGCAAAAACAGGATTTCCTACTTTGCGTTTGATCAGGCGCCGCATAGAAGAACTGTCGCTGGAAAATATGCAGCCGGGTGATATGACCGTTTTAAACCAAACTTCCATTTACCAAAAACTGTTTCATGACAAGCATCAATGATTTAGAAAAAGAAGGATATTCCATCAGTACCGATCCTGGTAAGTTGGATATTCCTATCATTCATCAATATTTATCAGAACAGTCTTACTGGGCGCAAAATATTCCGCTGGATGTGGTAGAACGTTCTGTTGCCAATTCGCTTTGTTTTGGTTTGTATCATCACGAAAAGCAGGTTGGTTTCGCAAGGCTCGTAACAGATAAAGCAACCTTTGCTTATTTAGCGGATGTTTTTGTTTTGGAAGAATACCGAGGCAAAGGATTATCGAAATGGATGATGGCCGTTATTCATTCACACCCTGATCTGCAGGGATTGCGCAGATGGGTGCTCGGCACACGCGATGCGCATGGATTGTATGAACAATTCGGCTGGGCCCGGTTAACAGAAGCGCAGGTCTATAGGTTTATGCAAATCATCGTGCCGGATATTTACGCTAAACGCTGAATGCTGAACGCATAACGCTTTGATTTGATTTTGCGATAAGCGTTATGCGTTTGGCGTTCAGCATTAATTCCTGAGCACTTATCTTTGCGCCTTATTAAAGTAATTATGAGTCAAACACATTTGTCTGAGCAGGAACTGATCCGTCGCGAAAAACTGGTAAAACTGCAGGAGGCCGGCATCAATGCTTACCCCGCACCCTTATACCCTGTTTCACATTTTTCAACTGATATCAAAGAAAATTATACCGAAGAAACCAAAGAACAGTTTGCATCCGTTTGCGTGGCGGGCCGTATCATGAGTATCAATGATAAAGGAAAAGTTTTTTTTATCAAGATACAGGATAGCAAAGGCATCATCCAGCTATATGTAAAAAGGGACGACCTGTGCCCGGGTGAAGACAAATCTTTCTGGGATAATGTGGTCAAACACGGGTTGGATCTCGGTGATATTATCGGTGTAACCGGTTATGCCTTCATTACCAAAACCGGCGAAACATCCATTCATACACAAACACTGACCCTGCTCACCAAATCTTTAAAGCCGTTGCCGGTTATTAAAAGAGATGAGGAAGGAAAAGTGTTTGATGCAGTAACTGATCCCGAGTTCCGTTATCGCCAGCGATATGCAGACCTGATCATCAACCCCGAAGTAAAGAATGTGTTTGTAAAAAGAACACAACTCATCAATACTATCCGCGAATTTCTGAATGCACACGGCGCGCTGGAAGTTGATACGCCCGTGTTACAGGCTATTCCGGGCGGCGCAGCTGCACGTCCGTTTGTAACGCATCACAATGCATTGGATGTTCCTTTCTACCTGCGTATCGCCAATGAGCTTTATTTAAAACGGTTGATCGTAGGCGGATTCGATTGGGTATATGAATTCAGCCGCAACTTCCGTAATGAAGGAATGGACAGAACACACAACCCTGAGTTTACGGTACTTGAATGGTACACGGCATACAAAGATTATTTCTGGATGATGGAAACAACCGAGCAGTTGTTTGAAAAGATCGCGATCGCATTGCATGGAACTACAGATATTCCGCTGGGCGATAAGATCATCAACTTTAAAGCACCCTTCAAACGAATCAGCATTCATGATGCGATCAAAGAAAACACAGGGATCGATGTAAATGAAATGAATGAAGAAGGGCTGAGAGAAGTTTGTAAAAAATTACATATCGATGTACCTGGTAATATCGGTAAAGGAAAACTGATAGACGAAATATTCAGCGCAACAAGCGAACATACTTTTATTCAACCCACTTTTATCATCGACTATCCTGTTGAGATGAGCCCTCTCACGAAAAAGCATCGCAGCAAACCGGGACTGGTAGAGCGTTTCGAGTTAATGATCAATGGAAAAGAAATAGCGAATGCCTATACAGAATTAAATGACCCGATCGACCAGCGCGAACGTTTTGAAGAGCAGGCGCAGCTGATGGAACGCGGCGATGACGAAGCCATGTTCATCGATCATGATTTCCTTCGTGCACTGGAATATGGGATGCCGCCAACATCGGGCATCGGTATCGGCATCGATCGTTTGTGTATGATGATGACGAACCAGGTTTCTATCCAGGATGTACTCCTGTTCCCGCAAATGCGGCCGGAGAAACTTGATTAAATTTTTATTGCCACAGAAGACACAGAATTGCACAGAATTTTTCTGTGGATGTCTGTGCCTTTTGTGGCAATTTTCTTCTTCTTGCAGTAAATTGATTTTGGTTTTGTAGCTTACCATATCAACCATCTAAACTGCCGATGAAATATTTCAAAGTATTGTACGTCCAGGTGATCATTGGTATTGCATTGGGTGTGCTTGCAGGCTCGCTGTTCCCGTCATTTGCGCCAACTGCAAAACTGATCAGCGATACATTCATCAACATGATCAAAATGGTGATCACACCTGTGATCTTTTTAACGATCGTGCTGGGCATTGCCGGTGCCGGCGATCTTAAAAAAGTTGGCAGGGTTGGTGGGAAAGGATTGATCTATTTTGAAGTAGTTACCACGCTTGCACTCATCATCGGTTTAGTTGTTGCCAATGTTTTAAAACCGGGTGCAGGGATCGACACCAGCCATTTGCCAAAAGAAAACCTCGACAAATACACATCCGCTGCAAAAGACATGAACTGGGGCGAATTCTTTTCGCATATCGTTCCATCCAATATCATCGATGCATTTGCAAAAGGAGATCTTTTACAGGTAATATTTTTTGGTGCAGTGTTCAGTATCGCCATCTCAAAAATGGGAAGTGGCGGAGCAAAGATCATTTCCATGTTCGAGAGCCTGAGCAAAGCATTTTTTAAAGTGATCCATATTGTGATGAAACTTAGCCCCATCGGCGCTTTCGGCGGTATGGCATATACGATCGGTAAGTTTGGTTTTGCAAGCCTGGTGGTGTTGGGTAAATTATTGCTTGCGTATTACATCACATCACTGGTATTTATTTTTATTGTGTTGAATTTGATCTGCAGGTATTATGGGTTTAGTTTATGGAAGCTGCTGGTTTATATAAAAGAAGAATTATTGATCGTATTAGGCGCCAGCAGCAGCGAAGCGGTGTTGCCAAATATTATGGAGAAATTAGAACTGGCGGGGTGTAATAAAACGGTGGTTGGCCTTATCATCCCAACAGGTTACAGTTTTAATCTTGATGGCACTACTATTTATCTCAGCATGGCCACTTTATTTCTTGCACAGGTATTTAATATTGATCTGTCGTTAACACAACAGCTAACCATCATCGGCATCCTGCTCATTACCAGTAAAGGCGCGGCAGGCGTAACCGGCAGTGGATTTATTGTATTAACCTCAACACTAACCATTTTAAAAGTGATACCGCTTGAGGGCCTTGCATTATTGATAGGCGTTGACAGGTTCATGAGCGAAGGCCGCGCTTTGACCAATATGATCGGTAACACCATTGCTACGGTAGTAATAGCAAAAAGTGAAAAGGCGATTGATATGCATGTGTATAGAAAAGTGGTGGAGAAGAATTAAGGAAGTTAAACTTGTTAAATTGGGTCAAGAAGGTTAAAAAAGTTATTTACCTTTTTTAACCTTCTTGATACTGTTTAACTATTTTAACCTTACACAAATAAATCCGGATACAATTGTCCGCCAGGAACTACTGCATATTTATCAAGATCGGTAATACCCTCGGCAGCCATTACTTCTTCATCAATAAAAGTATTGCCGGTACATTGCATGGCAGGTTTGCGTAAGATATAATATACTGCATCGGCGATCATCTCCGGTGTGCGGCTCATCTTAGCCAAGGCTTCGCCTCCCAATAAATTTCTTACAGCAGCGGTATCAATAGTTGTTCTTGGCCACAACGCATTTGATGCAACGCCCGCCCCTTTTAATTCAGCGGCCCAGCCGAGTGCAAGCATACTCATACTGTATTTTGTGATTGTGTATGCAATATGCCCGCCCATCCATTTTGGGTTCAGGTTTATCGGCGGCGATAGTGTAATGATGTGCGGGTTGTTTCCTTTTTTTAAATGTGGGATGCAATATTTGCCCATTAAAAAAGTACCACGCACATTGATACTCTGCATCAGGTCGAAACGTTTGCTTTCTGTTTGCTCTGTTGGCGTGAGTTGAATGGCAGATGCATTATTGATCAATACATCTATGCCGCCGAATGTATCAACAGCCTGTTGAACGGCAGATTGTATTTGCTCTTCATTGCGGATATCAACCTGCACTGCAAGTGCTTTGCCACCTGCGGCTTCCACCTCTTTAGCCGCAGAAAAAATAGTACCGCCTAAACGCGGGTCCTCTTCAATACTTTTTGCAGCGATCACAATGTTGGCGCCTTCTTTAGCTAGCCGTAGAGCCATGGCTTTACCAATACCACGGCTTGCGCCGGTAATAAAAACGGTTCTGTTTTGAAATGACATAACGGAGTGGTTAAGAAATTAAATGTAGCAAAACAAACTTACCAGCCTAAGAATTCTTTGATCACCTGTTCTGTTTCTGCGCAGGCTTTGTCAAGATCATCATTCAAGATGGTTTTGGTAAAATGATGATTGAAAGATAATTCATAACTGGCTTTGTTTATCCTGGTAGCAAGGCTTTCAGGCGTTTCAGATCCACGGCTCGACAGCCTGCGTTTTAATTCTTCAACAGAAGGCGGTTCAACAAAAATCGATAAACAATCGCCCGCAAATTTTTGCTGTACATGCACGGCACCCTGCACATCAATATCAAGCATGGGAACTTTGCCTTCGTTCCAGATCCTTTCAAGTTCGCTTTTTAATGTGCCGTAATATTTTCCTTCGTAAACAATTTCCCATTCGATAAAACCTTTTTCATCAATTTTTTTCCGGAACTCTTCCACGCTCATAAAATAATAATCCACGCCATTTTTTTCACCGGCTCTTGGCGAACGCGAAGTAGCGGAAATAGAAAAAGACAACTGCGGATATTTATTGATCAGGAACCGCGTGATCGATGTTTTACCCGAACCGGATGGAGCTGTAAGAATGATAAGTTTGTTATGAACTGATGACATGGGCGGGTTTTGACAAAGAAACAATTTAATAGTGAATGGCGAGTGGTGAATTGAAAGAATAAATTATTGCCTATAGGCCATGCTCCATGGACTATGGCCTATAGACAATTCACGAGTTCCAAACCACCTTATTCTCCAGCAGAACATTTCTTTTCCCTTCTTTCACATCAACATCCGAATACCCGAGATATAATAACCCTATCACCACATCTTCATCAGCCAGGTTAAGAAATTTTTTCATTGAATCATGATGCGCCATTCCGCCGGTGCTCCATAAGGCGGCAATATTCAATGCAGCGGCGCCTAATAAAATATTTTGTGTGGCGGCAGATACAGCCGCGATCTCTTCGAGTGCGGGGATACTGTTGTTTTGCGTGCGCTTCATATACACAATAATAATGTGCGAAACGGTATCGCCCTGTTGCTGCAGTTTTTCGTATTTGGCATTTGTAAACTTTTCAGGATCCGTATTTGCTTTATATAGATCGGCATGGCCGTGACAGAATTTTTGTTTCGCTTCATTTTCATAAACAATAAAACGCCATGGTTCGGTACGGCCGTGTGTCGGCGCCCAATCGGCGAGTTCCAGTAAATGACGGATCAGAATATTATCGATCTTTTTTCCATTCATGTCGGCAGGTTTTGTACTGCGCCTGTTTCGGACAACCTGTTGCAGGGTTTCAAATGTATTCATGCCGCGAAGTTATTTATTCGCATCATCATTAATTTTAAATAAATTGTTGTTTCGATAAATTTCCACCGGATGATCCCAGCTGCTGCGGCCACCAATTCATTTTACCAGGTATTGTTTGCTTTACTGGCAGGTATATTGGTGATCGTGATCCTCACAACCAAATTCAGACTACATCCTTTTTTTGCATTGCTTATAGCTTCATTGGTTACAGGATTGGGTATAAACCTTTCTTTACCCGAAGTAGTAACTTTTATGAAAGAAGGTTTTGGCAACATCATGAAATCATTGGGTTTTATTATTGTTCTGGGAACAGCGCTTGGCGTAGTACTCGAAAAGAATGGCAGCACAACTGTGATGGCAAATTATATCCTCAAAAAGATCGGTAATAAATTTCCCGCACTGGCCATGAGTATTACAGGCTTTGTTGTTGGCCTCCCGGTTTTTTGCGACTCAGGGTTTATCGTATTAAGCGGGCTCAACAGTTCATTAGCAAAACGCACCGGAACAAGGGTAGTGGTGATGGCTGTATCTATGGCAACAGGACTGTATTCTGTTCATTGCCTCATAACGCCGCACCCGGGCGTGTCTTCAGCCGCAGCATTGATCGGTGCATCTTATGGAAAACTGATCATAGCGGGAATAGTGATCGCTATACCGGCAATGATCATTGGTTACCTGTATGCTGTATATGCAGGCAGTAAATACCCTTTACCTGAGCGGGAAGAAAATATTATTACGGAACAGCAAAAAGAATTGCCGTCAACGCTTCAGGCATTTCTTCCGGTTATCATTCCAGTATTGCTGATCGCCATACGCGCATTTATTACAATAGATCTGAGTGGCGCTAAAACATGGCTGCAGGCAATTGGCATTTTAGGCGATCCGATCATCTCATTATCGGCGGGTATTGTATTGGCGCTTACAGCAAACGGTTTGTCAGATAAGAAACAGGTCAACCAATGGTTACAGGAAGCCGCAGAAAAAGCAGGCGGTATTTTAGTGATCATTGGCGCCGGCGGTTCATTCGGGGCAATACTGGGCGCTTCGCATGTAGGTGTGCATTTGAGCGAAGCATTACCGCTGGCGAGTATGGGCATTTTATTTCCATTTCTGCTAACTGCGATGTTAAAAACGGCGCAGGGTTCTTCAACGGTTGCCATCATTACAGCGGCTTCCATCATTCAGCCATTATTGCCGGTGTTGGGATTTGCAACGCCCGATGGCAAACTGTTATGTGTATTGGCCATGGGCGCAGGATCTATGATGGTATCGCATGCCAACGATGCCTATTTCTGGGTGATCGCAAAATTTGAAAAGATAGACATGCCCACCATGCTGAAAGTATATTCTGTTGCAACTGTGTTAATGGGATTGGTTACTTTATTGATGGTATATATTTTATCGTTGGTATTATTATAACTATATGCATATCCTCATCGCACCAAATGCTTTTAAAAATAGTTTAGATGCCATGTCTGTTGCAGAAGCGATTGCAAAAGGCTTGCATCAAAGTGAATTAAGCTGTACTACCGGATGTTTTCCGGTAGGTGATGGCGGAGATGGGACAGGCGAATTGCTGATAAAAAAATTCAACGGAAATTTTATTACCCAACAGGTACATGATCCATCAGGAAGAATGATCCGGGCAGCAATGGGATTGATCGATGATGGCAAAACCGCTGTTATTGAAATGGCCGCTGCATCTGGCATCCGCCTATTGCAGCAGGATGAACTGGATCCATTGCATGCATCTTCTTACGGAACAGGAGAGTTAATAAAAAAAGCGCTCGATAAAAATGTGCAAAAAATAATTCTCTGCATTGGCGGCAGTGCAACGGTTGATGGCGGTTGCGGAATATTACAGGCGCTCGGGATCCGTTTTCTTGATGCAGCCAACAGTATGTTGATGAGTCTTCCGGAAAGTTTAACTGATCTTTCTTCCATTGATGTATCAGGTCTCGATCAAAGAATTGCTGGCTGTGAAATAATTATTCTGTGTGATGTTGCCAACCCATTATTAGGCGAAAATGGCGCGGCAAAAATATTCGGCCCGCAGAAGGGAGCTTCGAAAAGCCAGGTAATACAACTGGAAAATTCACTCATACAATTTGCAAAGACCGCTTTACAAATTACGGGTATTGATATGGCCGGTATTAAACACGGCGGCGCGGCCGGTGGTGTTGCGGCAGGGCTGCATACTTTTTTAAATGCACGCATGGTAAACGGCATCGATTATTTTTTAGACATCACCCGGTTTGATCAGGCATTACAGAAAGCCAGTATCGTTATTACCGGCGAAGGAAGCATTGATCTGCAGACATTGGAAGGCAAGGGCCCGTTCGGTGTAGCTATGCGTGCAAAGAAAAAAAATATTCCCGTGATCGCATTGGCCGGAAAAGTTCCGGCAGAATCTCACGAAGAATTAAATAAATGTTTCGACCTGCTGTTATCCATCAATCATGAAGCAGGTGATCTGCAAACTGTTTTGGCAGCAACGCAGGAAAATCTTATACGATCCGGTAAACAACTCGGCGACCTGCTTGCTTCTGCATAAATGCTCCAACAAAATTTCAGCAACAAAATTTGCGGCAATAAAACAGGTTACTATACATTTGCCGTCCGGTCTTGTAGCTCAGTTGGTAGAGCAGCTGACTCTTAATCAGCGGGTCCAGGGTTCGAGTCCCTGCGGGACCACAGTTAACTTTTAAAACCGTTCAGGCGTTGCGTTTGATCGGTTTTTTTATGGATTTGATATCAAGGTGCAAATTCGATGGCATAAATGAGTTGATACCGGTTTTAACGTTAGCCTTATCCGATTGAAATTAGCCATAGTTATATGGGTATCAAATAAAGAGTACCTTGTTGTATAACAAATTCACCTTCTTTGTGAACACATACGCTGATAAAACGCAACAAAATAAATCGGTAGCAATCGCTAATGTTGCTGTTCAAAAACGTAGTAGCGGAAAGGCTGCCCATACATTTGTCGACAATCGGCCTAAAGCAATTGCTCAGCGGAAATCGCAGGAAGCTATAAATAATAGCCCACGTGTACAACAGTTAAAAGCTTATCGGTCGATGACTGTACTGAAGGGTGAAAATAATACTGGTCTGCCTGATGAAAAGCATCTGCCGCATAAAGCAGGGCATGTGGTGCAGAAGCAGGAAGGAGTAAAGCCTGTTTCGCAGATGGGAGTCATCCAAATGGTATCTAAAGACGATTACTCCGGTAAAGATCTGCAAACATTCCTTCTTATTAAAAATAAAATCAAAGATTCCAGATCCGGATATTCTGATTTGGAAATAAATCGAATACTTGCTGGGGTTCCAATTTCTGAAATGAATATTATTATCAGTTGGGGTACCGGTTATATCAACAGCAACAACCTCAAATGGAACATCAATGCCTTGGATATCCTTAAGTCCCCATCTCGTTTTTCTCCACCCAAAGGGGAAGAAGCAGAAATACCACAAGTAACGCAGGTAAATCTGCAGGAACCTGCCGGTGCAAGTAATCAGGTAAATTCTATGAGTGCATCCAGTAGTAGTTCACCTCCGCATGTAGCAGATGAAGAGAGCGATTTGGCGAATTTTGAAAGCGGATTCATGCCAAAGGAACCTGCCGGTGCAAGTAATCGGGTAAATTCTATGAGCGCATCCAGTAGTAGTTCACTTCCGCATGTAGCAGGTGAAGAGAGTGATTGGGCAAATTTTAAAAGCGGATTCATGCCAAAGGAACCTGCCAGTGCAAGTAATCAGGTAAATTCTATGAGCGCATCCAGTAGTAGTCCCCCTATGCATATAGCAGATGAACAGAGCGACAGGACAAATTTTAAAAGCGCATCCACAAGTAGCAGTAGCAGCAGTTCGTCGTCAATGCCGAAAAATTTTGCGGGCTTTGGCAGAACTAATGATATTACAACAGGGGGACAATTGATTACTCAAGGTTTAGCAAATTGTATTGCAATTGTTGCATACAATCAAAAACATGCAATTATGGCTCATTTTGATACTTTGCAGTGTATGGATGGTAATAAACCCAGTAAAGCTTTTTTAAGTAAGTTCAAAAACCATTTGGCAGCTGAATTAAAAAAGAAGAGCCCCCATTCTATTGAAGAACCAAAATTTTGCGTAAGTATGGGTAGCTTCTGGTCGACTGCTTTTTCGACAAACAAAATACGTGACGAATGGATGAAACGCAGCGAAGGCGAAGACATCGAATACAAAAACAGGACAGACATACCGCTCCAGGCAATATTCAATATTTGTAAAGAAGTCTTTAATGTTGCACCGGACAAATCGGGTAGCATAGCGATATTTGATACTATAGAAAAAACTATTAGTGCTCATGCAAGTACTGACGATAAAGGGTGGGATGAAGGAAATTCCGCAGGTGAGGAAATTAAATATAGCGAAATAACTCATGAGAAGCCCCCACCTCCAATAATGGATAAGAAGAAGCCCCCACCTCCAATAATGGATAAGAAGAAACCCCCACCTCCAATAATGGATAAGAAGAAACTCCCTCCTCTAAATCTGCTACGTTATCAACCACTTAATATAAATCCTACCCGGCCACCTGATCAGAATAATCAGGGCAATAACAAAAATATATAGCTATTGCAACAAACACACGCAACATTGTTGACAACCGAGGCCTCTGCAGCACGCAATCACATAATCTAAGTGCCTTTAAAGCAATTTGCTTTAAAGGCACTTTTTAAATATAATCATCGGGCATGGTTCTTCCAGGTGATGCTGTTTTATTTCTTTTCAGTGTTGACCATACCTTTTATTGCCCTGCCCGAAAACCTGATCACCGTAAAACTGCTGTCTATATTCGATTTTATTACGACAGCCTTTTCAAAGTCTCCGATATTAACCGGTTTGTAGCTGATCAATAAAACTGTTGAATCCTTTGGATGAATAGTTCGCTTAACGAAGTCAGGAACCGTACAATCACATGATGCGGATACGCTGTCGATCATCAGATCCTTATCACCTGCATTATATAAAGTAAATGGGATAATCCGGGTGGAATCAAAATCTATCGAACCCAATGCCTGTACCTTATTCCTGACAGACAGGATCGCCTTCTTTTTATACGGATGTATTTGTATCTGACAGGAACAGCCCAATACGAGGCCTATGATAATAAAGTGTATGCACTTCATGGTTCTTGTTTAAGGTTTTCGATAATTCTTTCTGCATTGCCAATAAAGATGTTCATTCCGGTATTAAGGCCACCGGCATACCGGCACTTCATGTTACGGTCAAAGATCAATATAAGAGGAACCCCGTTAATATATAATTTGTCAGCTTCATTTTTGTTTGCAAAAAATAATTTAGGAAAGGAATAAGGCGCAGCCTGTTTTTGTACAAGTTCTCGATCGCCGGGCCTGTCGATAGGTATGTCCAATGCCAAGACCTTTATGTTGCTGTCAGCTTTGTACTTCTCATACAGCTTTTGCAACTCAGGAAATTTTTCTATACAGATACCGCAGCCAGAATTCCAGATATCAACAAGAATGATCTTTCCACGCAATTCAGCGAATGATATATTCTTATCAGCACTGTCTTTAATATTGACATTCTCCAACTGGTATTTTTCCGGGTTCTTTTCGGTGTCTAAAAAAGCAAAGTACGAAGGCATAAAAAAGAACCTGCCCAGGATTGCGATAGCTACAACAATTCCAACAACGGAAACGGATCTATATCGCATTCTCAATAAAAGAATAGTTAGTGTGCAGCATAATAGACCGACAATCCAGATAGGATAAGATGAACCGTATTGAATGCTGAAAGGAACAAATACTAGGTAAAAAGGAATGACAGCCGAAGCCACCCAATACCATTTCTTTGTTAATTTGGTATAAACGATCGATATAGTAAATGCCCCTGCAATTGGTACGATCATAAACTGGTTGAACCAATTGATTGCACCTGCAAGTATGCATACCATTGTATGTATAAAAACTAATCCTGAAAAAAGCAATTGCTGTTTTTTTTGAACAGTCATTTTATATTATTTACTGACTTAATAATTACAATGACTTCCATTGCATGATTCGAACCACAAAAAGCCACATCCCCAACTGCCTGGTGTGCAAGCAATAGACGCCTGCTCACATATACCATAAGATATTGATACACTAGTGGGAATTCCAACTGTTATCACTGTTTTTTTACAAGTATAACCGGTATTTCCTACATGACAATAACAACCAACTGCATCTACAGGTTCAGTATCATCGTTAGTGTTTATAAAACTAAGTTTTCTCTTTTGTAGATCGGAAGGTGGTTCAGCAGGTTCCTGAAAATTGTACAGAAGCAGGTCAACCAACTCTTCCTGGCTGAATATTCCCGATGCCTTTTGTTGCCAGGCAGGAATGGTATACGACAATGCGATGTTCCGCGCCTCCGAATTTCCATTGAATGCTTCCCGGGTTAATGATGATTTGAGCAGATTGATCAATGTAACTTTCCTCTCATCTGTATTAAATTGAGGTAAATTAACAGCGATCAAAAAATGATCTTTCCAGAAGGTAAGCTTTTCATCGGGATTAAAAAGTGTATACATCTGTTTTCGCACAACAGGATTTAGTTCCTGTTTAAAAAGTTCCAGTTTTTTTAGATACGCACTGTTGTCTTTAACTGAAGCAACATCATCTTTTTTGCAGCTGTTAACAAAGATCATGGCCGCAATGAGAAAAATTTTAAATAGAGGTTTCATAGTATTATATTTTAGGGTGAAAAAAACGGTACATGTTTGAAGCTGTTTGGCTATAAAACTTCGATAAGCAATGCTACTACGATACAACAGAATAAAACATAGTGAAAACACCCATTTTTATTTGCACTAAATTGCTTCAGCAAACAAAATCATCCTGCGTAGATCAACCAATGAAAAAAGCAACCTTTATTTTTTTATATTTTATTTCCTTTCAATCCATGGCACAGCTACCATTCATTTCATCCGGTGTTTATCATTGGAAAGATCTTGTTGTAAAAAGATCGGAGGGCCGCGAAGGCAGGCGCATTATGGAAGGCACATCACCGCAATTCTCTTACCTGGAAATGCATGCAACCACGCAGGAAAAAGGAGCAATCTCAAAACCGCCACATGCACAAAAAGACCTGGAAGAAGTGCTGATCGTAAAAGAAGGAACAATGAAATTTACCATGGGTAAAGAAAGCAGGGTAATGGGAAAGAACAGCGTGGTACTGATACCGCCGCAGGAAATGCAATCGATAGAAAATGTTGGCGATGGGCCGCTTACTTATTATGTAATGGAGTTCAGGTCGATCAAGCCAATGGATCTGGAAAGATCCGCTAAAGCGGGCGGCGCATTATTTCTGAATGCAGATTCGCTTTTGTACAAACCTTCCGGCCGCGGCGGCGGTATTGCATACTTCAACAGGGCAACTGCCATGTGCGAAAATTTTGAAATGCATATCACACAGCTTGATCATAAAGGCCCCAGCCATGCACCGCATGCACACATAGAAACGGAAGTGATGTTGATGATTGAAGGTGAAAGCGAAGTAACCATCAATAACAAAACATACAAAGCATCGGCCGGCGACCTGTATATCATTAACAGCAACGAAATGCACGGCATCAGCAATATACAGGATGCTGCCTGTAAGTATTTTGCTTTTAAATGGCGTTGATGTAATTGGCACAGGCAACAATCAATTTTTCCATACTTTTAAACTGCATTCACTGCTTAGAGAAAATCAACGAATGCTGTTTTTATCTTCTAATACCAAACTAACTGTACATGAAAAAATTTTTACTTTCCTGTTTTTTGTTGAGCGCCATCCTTTCAGCATCTTTTGCACAACGGCCAGACAGGGGCAATGGCAACGGCAACGGAGAACGCCGCCCTGCTACAACAGATACTTCGGTTGTTATTGTAAAGAATGATGAACCTGCTTCAACATCCGCTTTAAAACGTACACAGGTTGCCGAATCGAGCGTTGTTACCCGGAACGAGATAACGGTTAAAGGGCAAAAAGTTCCCTACAAAGTTACCGCCGGCACATTACCCGTTTGGGACGATGACGGCAAACCCATCGCCGGAATATTTTATACTTTTTATGAACGCACCGATATCACCGATCACAGCACGCGCCCATTGGTGATCTCTTTTAACGGCGGCCCCGGAACGGCTTCTGTTTGGATGCAGATCGGTTATACCGGCCCGCGCATTTTAAAAGTGGATGATGAGGGATATCCGGTACAGCCTTACGGATTAAAAGACAATCCCAATTCATTGATCGATGTGGCGGATATTGTTTATGTTGATCCTGTAAACACAGGTTTCTCTCGGCAGATTGCCAAAGAAGTTCCCGGCTCAAAATTTTATGGCGTTAATGCCGATATCAAATACCTGGCTGAATGGATTAATACTTTTATCAGCCGTTATAAAAGATGGGCGTCGCCAAAATATTTAATTGGTGAGAGTTATGGAACAGCACGCGTATCAGGCCTTGCACTCGAACTGCAAAGCTCGCACTGGATCTACCTGAATGGTGTGATACTTGTTTCGCCAACCGATTTGGGTATACAAAGAAACGGCCCTGTTGCTGCGGCATTACGATTACCTTATTATGCTGCAACGGCATGGTATCATAAAGCATTAAGCGCCGACCTGCAGAAAAAAGACCTCACTGCATATCTACCTGAAGTAGAAGCATTCACTATTAATGAATTTCTTCCCGCCATTGCACAGGGTGGATTTATTTCTGATGCAAAGAAAAAAGAGATCGCTGCAAAAGTTGCGCGTTACTCAGGCCTTTCCGAAAAAGCGGTACTCGCAGAAAACTTTGATATCCCTACTAATTTTT
>JABDAP010000035.1 GCA_013289065.1 Bacteroidota bacterium
ATACACAGGCAATGGAAATAGCATCATGGGGCAGGAATGTAAATATCAAAGTGCCGGTAACCAATACAGAAAATAAATTTGCGGGCGAACTGATCAAAAAATTATCTGCACAGGGTGTTTTTGTAAATGTAACCGCACTCATGACACTTGAGCAGGTTAATAAAGTAATGGATAGTTTACAAGGAGATGCACCTGCTTACATATCAGTGTTTGCAGGACGTATAGCAGATACGGGAAGAGACCCGATGCCTGCAATGGCAAAAGCTGCTGAAATATCACGTACACGGCCAAACACCGAAATTATCTGGGCAAGCCCGCGCGAACTGTTTAATATATTCCAGGCCAATGAAGCAGGCGTTCAGATCATTACTGTTGCGAATGACCTGCTGAATAAACTTTCTTTGGTTGGAAAGGATCTGGATGAATATTCGCTGGAAACAGTAAAGATGTTCAGGAACGATGCAGTAAAAGCAGGTTTTTCAATCGGTTAACCTTATTTATATCTATGCGTTTTTTTCAAAAAATCATTGCCGAGATCTTTGCATACATAGATTCGGTTGCATTTGCGTGGCCGGGTTATATCGGTAATAAATTACGTGTACTGGTTGTATCTGCAAGGATCAAAAAAATGGATCCGAAATGTTATATAGAAAAAGGGTGCCAGTTCCGCGGCCTGCACAATATCTCTTTTGGGTCTGAAGTAAGTATTGGCTGCCGGAGTATTTTTTTTGCCGACAAAGGCAGTATCACTATCGGCAACAAAACATTCTTTAATGTAAACTGCAATGTAAATGCATCCGTAGGCGGCAATATCTTTATCGGTAATCATTGTTTGATCGGGACAAATGCGGTGATCCATTCTTCCAACCACAATTTTGACGACCTCGATACATTGATCATGAAACAAAAACATACGTCTGCGGATATTCATATCGAAGACAATGTATGGATCGGCGCCAATGCGATCATTCTGCCGGGCGTAAGAATTGGCGAAGGCGCTGTGATCGCCGCAGGAGCCGTAGTAAATAAAGATGTTGAGAAAAATACAGTTGTTGGCGGTGTGCCTGCACGTTTTATCAAAAACAGGTAATGAAGTATATAAAAACAACCTGCCCGGTATGTGGCAGTGAGAACGGGTTTACATTTCTGCAAAAATATAAATATGACAACCCCCTGTTTGCGGCCGGATCTATTGTACATTGCAATAACTGTGAAATGATCTTCGTTGATCCGATGCCGGATAAAGAGGCGCTGCAAAAATATAATGCCGGTTATTTTGATAATGCACACGGCGGAGTAAATAAAGACAAACTTACTTCTGCGTTTATTTCTGCAGTTAATTTATTGCGGGTGATATATGTAGAACATTTTAACAAGGAACAAAATGGATCTATCAGAAATATTCTGGAGATCGGCCCTGGCGGTGGACAGTTTGCAAAACACTGGTTAAGCAGGCATGATGATATCAAAGGGTATACAGGAGTTGAAACGGATGAAGTCTGTTATCCAAATCTCAAAGCAACAGGCGTAAAAGTATTTTCATCTGCCGATGAATTGCCTGTTGATCAAAACTATGACCTTGTTGTGATCTCACACGTATTGGAACACACTTCTCATCCCGCTGAATTTATCAATGCCTGCACAAAATATTTATTACCCGGAGGTACCTTATTTATTGAAGTGCCCTGTAAAGATTTTGAGCACAAGGGATCTGTTGAACCGCATCTTCTTTTCTTTGACAAAAAACCGATGAATATTTTTCTTGCCCGGAGGGGTTTTGAAAAAATTCATACTTCTTATCACGGCAATACTATTAAAGACCTGAAAGCCAAACCTTCTCTTTTCAATAAGCTGTACAGTAAATGGCGTAATTTTTTATTATACAGGAATATCACGTTTCCATTTTCAATAAAGGAGCATGGATTGGAAGAAGTAAGTGACCCACTTGAAAGGGCAGCTGTAAAACCATTCAAGGCACATATTGAACAGGACGAACCATCATGGTGGCTGCGTGCAATTGCTATAAAAAAATAATAACAGATCAATGAAAAGTTTTTTAGAAACATCATTTAACCTCGAAGGAAAAGTTGTTCTGCTTACAGGCGCAGGCGGGCATTTGGTTGGAGAAATGTCGCGCGGGCTCGCCAAAGCCGGAATGAAAATAGTTTGCTGCGATAATAATATTGAAGCTGCACAAACGGTAGTAAACGATATCACCCAAAACGGCGGAACGGCTATTGCCGTAAAAGTTGATGTACGGTCGGTAACCGACCTGCAAAATGCTTTATCCGAAGCCATCAAACATTATGGGCAACTGGATTGCGTATTAAATGGCGCAGGCGGAAATGCGCCAACGCCTTTTCTTGAGATTGCAGTGGAAGAATGGAACAGCATCATCGAAGTACAGCTTACCGGAACTATGTTATCGTGCCAGGTATATGGCAAATACATGGTTGAACGCGGAAGCGGCTCGATCATTAATATCAGTTCTGCATCATCGGGCCCGCCATTATCAAAAGCATTTGCGTATTCGGTTGCAAAATCGGGCGTAAAAAACCTGACACAAAATCTTGCACGCGAATGGGGCACAACAGGCGTTCGTGTAAATGCATTGCGTCCCGGATTTTTTCCAACAGAATGGTCGATGAAAAATTTTATCACACCGGAAAGAGAAGCGGCAATTTTAGGGCATACCGGAATGAAGCGATATGGCAAGCCTTCCGAATTGGTTGGTGCGGTAATGTGGCTGTTCTCAGATGCTGCGGGTTTTGTAACAGGCGCTGAAATTGCGGTAGATGGCGGTTTTACTGCCATGACGATATAGATACATACCATGGCTGCAGATATTGCGCTTCAACTTTATAAAGAATTTTACAAACCGGATACAGGCGCTGTTGATACACAACAGTCGTCTGCGCACTGGAAAAGTTTTTCAAAGAATTTCAAAGTTGAGCTGAATGCTGATCAAACCGTACGCACGATCAAAGGCTATGGTTTTGGCGGCAGTGATGATAACAGGTTGATCGCTAAAATAGCTGCTTGGATTGGCAACAGGTTATTATTATCTCAAGTAAATTATCCCGGCCTCGCTAAAGAAACCAGTGATGCAAAAAAACTCGTAAGAACAATGGGGCTTTCTTTTTCGCAGGATGCATTCAGGCAGGTGTGTACAAAATATTTGCTGGAAAAAGAAACGGCGAAAAATAATATCGAGGTAAAAAATATTCTTATCATCGGCGATGGATATGGAATATTGGCGGCTTTGCTGAGTGAAAAATATCCCGATGCAAAAATATTTCTGATCGATCTTGGCGCTACACTTTTTTTTTCAGGCATATTATCTCGGACAGGCTTTTGCAAATAAGAAACATGTTCTTCTGGGAAAAACAAAGGAAGAAAATAATGAGAATGGTTTTTTTTATTGCCCGGCTGAAAGATTGCAAGATTTTCCGTTAGAAGAGATCGACCTCGCTATCAATGTTGCATCCATGCAGGAAATGACGATCGGTGTGGTAAATAATTATTTCAGAATGATGCGGGAAAGAAAAACCAAATTGTTTTACTGCTGCAACCGTTTAGAGAAAACATTACCGGATGGGCAGGTAACCAGGTTCAAAGAATATGGCTGGAAAAATGACGACATTCATTTAATAGATGAAAAATGCCCATGGCATCAATATTTTGCAGGCCGCGGCACATCTGAAAATGTAAAATTGATGAATATCTTGCCTATACCATTGCTGCATCGTTATGATGGCGTTCATTGGCACAGGCTTAGTTTACTTTCACATTAAGTTATCAATACCATGAATCGTACAGTTGTTGTTACAGGCGGATCAAAAGGATTGGGCGCAGTTATTTCATCGGCTTTCTATACAGCAGGTGATAATGTTGCGATCCTCTCAAGAAACGATACCGGCCTCGCCGATACATTGGGCGATCGCGCCCGTTTTTTTAAAACAGATATCAGCAAACCATCTGAAATAAAAACAGCTTTTGAAGAGGTGGCCAAGTGGTCGGGCAAGATCGACGTACTAATTAATAACGCAGGATACTCAGGCTGGAAACCATTGGAAAAGATTGATGAAGATTTCTGGGACAACATGATCGCTGTAAATCTTAAAGGTGTGCTGTTTGCATCACAGGCTGCCATTGCCGGCATGCAGAAAGGTTCGGCCATCATTAATATTTCAAGCCTGGCAGGCAAAAGAGGAAGCGCCAACAACGCTGTGTATTGCGCAAGTAAATTTGGTGTGAACGGCATTACACAGTCACTCGCCAAAGAACTTGGTGCACGTGGAATAAGAGTGAATGCTGTTTGTCCCGTTTATCTCCGCACAGAAGGATTAGAAGGTGCATTGAATGAAAAAGATTCGCCCTCAAAAGGCGGCGATCTTACTGCCTACTTAAATGAATTTGCAAAAACACAAACAGCCCTGGGTATACTGCCAACTGAACAACAGGTAGCCGATACCTGTATCTTTTTAGCATCAACACAAGCAGGCGCCATCACGGGCCAATGTATCAATATAGATTGCGGCGTATTACCTCAATAAAAAAATCAATTTCAAAATTTCCCATTTCCAAAATTCCAAAATCAAAGAATGCCGGACAATAATATCACCATCGTTATTCCTGCAAGAATGGCTTCTTCCCGTTATCCCGGAAAACCGTTGATAGAAATAATGGGGTTGCCATTGATCGAGCATGTGAGAAGAAGGGCTTTGCTCGCAAAAGAATCGCATTTGGTTGTTGTGGCTACCTGCGATGAATCGATCAAAGCCGCAGTAGAACAGGCAGGTGGAAAAGCAGTGATGACAAAAGACACACACGAACGTTGCACAGACCGAATTGAAGAAGCTATGGAAAAATTACCGGGCGATATTGTAGTAATGGTACAGGGCGATGAGCCTTTACTGATGCCCGGTGCAATATCAGCAGTAGTAGCGCCATTGCTGGCAGACGAAACCTTACCTATCGTAAATCTTTTGTCGCCATTGGAATCGATGGATGACCATGCGAACCCGAATATTGTAAAAGCAGTTTGCAATTTAAAAGGTGAAGTGATTTTTTTTACACGGTCATCTATTCCTTTTTACCGCGAACAGATCAAGGTTCCGGTTTACAGGCAAACGGGAATTATGGCATTCAGAAAAGAAGCCCTGAACAAATTCAGCGCATTGCCTGAAACTTCTCTGGAACGCGCAGAATCTGTTGATATGCTGCGCGCCATCGAACACAGTATGCGCATTGCCGGTGTGGTGGTTGATTATGTAACGATCGGTGTTGACCGCCCGTCTGATGTTGCATTGATAGAATCGGCGATCAACAATGACCCGGTACAAAATGGCCTGTTCAAATCAATCACGTAATAATACATGAGTTCGAAAATTAAAACGGGTATTGTTGGTTTTGGGTATATGGGCGAGATCCGCTACAAAAATATCATGGATCATCCCGATATGGAGCTGGCCGGTATCTGCGACCCGAACCGCGAAGCAGAGATCATGGCAAAAGGTGCACGTGTTTATAAAACATGGAAAGAACTGGTTGATGATGATGTTGATGCAGTGATTGTATGCACACCCAATTTTGCCATTCCTGAAGTGGCGGTGTATGCAATGAATAAAGGCAAACATGTTTTCTGCGAAAAACCACCCGGCAGGAATTACCACGATATTAAACTGATCCGTGACGCTGAAATAAAAAACCCTTCTGTTAAACTGATCTTTGGTTTTAATCATCGCCATCATCCCGGTATCACTGATGCAAAAGCGATCATTGATTCGGGATCACTCGGGCCAATACTCACTTTACGCGGTGTGTATGGTAAAGGTGGCGGCTATGATTACAGCCAGTCATGGCGAAACGACATTACTATTTCCGGCGGCGGTATTTTGCTCGACCAGGGAATTCATATGCTTGACCTTTTCAGGTATTTTGTTGGCGATTTTACAGATGTACAGGGAATGCGCGCCATTACTGCATTTGATATTGAAGTGGAAGATAATGCGGTGGTTATTTTGCGCACAGAAAAAGGCCAACTCGCTCAATTGCATTCATCCGCAACATCATGGAAACATACATTCCGTTTAGAGATCGGTTGTGAAAAAGGTTATGCAGTGATATCGGGTTTATTATCAAAGACCGGAAGTTATGGGCGCGAAACATTGGTGATCGGACGGCGCCCTTCGCAAAATGAAAAAATTGCAGTGGGCAATCCGCGCGAAGAAACCAGTTATTATGATCATGACCCTTCATGGAACATAGAGATCGCACATTTTGCAGAATGTATCGTCAACGATCGGCCGATAGAAAAAGGAACATCTGATGATGCGTTGAAAGTAATGGAGATCATTGATAAAGTTTACCAGTTACCGATCATTCACATGGATAAAAACAGCAGCAAATGAAAACGGTTGTATCTGTAAATGAAATATCCGAGTTCGAAATAAAACCCAAAGCCGAGCTGGGCGAATGGAAAAAATTAGTGGCGAAAGAAACTGCAGAACGCTGGAAAGATAAAGCCAGCTGGGTAAAGGTTTCGTGTCCTGTTTGTAAAAGCGATGGATCAACACCCGCTTTTAACAGATCAGGTTTTGTTTATGTGGAATGCAACAGTTGCAAAACATTGTATGCACAAACACGGCCCTCAGAAAAGGAACTGAACTGGTGGTATACCGGTTCCGACTCTGTAAATTTCTGGCAACAGAAATTATTAAAACTGAGCGCCGCATCAAGAGAAGCAAAGATCATTGAACCAAGGGCGAACTGGATACTGGATGGTTTATCCGAATACCTTTCCAATACCCCGCTTAAAAATATCCATTACACCGATATTTCTTTTTTCGGAAAAGGATTGATAGAAAAGATCGCAGAAACAACAGAAGGCATGCAGATCGTTTCTGCCGGTATAACTGATGGAAATGAAAAATATTCTTCCGGCGCTGTAAAAATAAATACGGTCTCATCGATTGATAATATCTCGCATCTGCAACAAACCAATGTTTTGGTTGCTATTGATGTATTAGAAAGAATTTCAAGCATCCGTGATTTTCTCTTGCAACTTGAATCGGTTGTAAGCCCTGATGGGCTTGTATTTGCGACCTGTCCGGTTTCAAGCGGTTTCGAGATCCAGTCTTTATGGGATCAATCGCCATCGATCATCCCGCCCGATAAACTCAACCTGCCATCTGTAAAAGGATTGATCGAACTCTTCACTGCATCATCCAAATGGAAAATTCTGGAACTCAGTACACCGGGTATGTTTGATGTAGAACTGGTACGCCAGGCAATGTTACAATCACCCGGTGAGAACTGGCCGCGTTCCTTACATGTTTTACTGGATGGCATCGATCACCAGGGTATCGGGCTCTTTACAGAATATCTTCAATCGCAACGCCTCTCTTCTTTTGCACGTATCGTGCTGCGGAGAGAGCGCAGTAAAATTTTATAGTATGCTTGCAGAAAAGATCAAACAGAAACTACAAAACAAACAACCTTCTATCGGCACATGGATGTCGATGGCGCATCCTTCGATCGCGGAAATACTGGCGATGGCCGGTTATGATTGGGTTGTAGTAGAAACGGAACACACAGCTATTGATGTGTCGGAAACATTACGCATGATCATTGCGATCGAACAACGCGGATCCATTCCGTTGGTAAGGCTCGCGGGCATCGATCCCATACAGGCCAAAGCTGTACTGGATTCAGGGGCAGCGGGTGTAATTGTTCCGATGGTAAATAATAAAGCTGATGCAGAACTGGCTGTTGCCATGTGTAAATATCCGCCGATGGGAATACGTGGCGTAGGGCTTGCACGCGCGCAGGGCTATGGCGTTGAGTTTGATGATTATGTAAAACGTGCAAACAAAGATTCATTGGTGATCGTTCAGATAGAACACATCGATGCGGTGAATAATATAGAAGAGATCTTATCCGTTCCGGGTATTGATGGAACGTTTATCGGGCCTTATGATCTGTCAATGTCTTTAGGCATTCCCGGCCAGTTATCACATCCAGACGTAGTGAAGGCAAAAGAAAAAGTATTACAGGCAGTATTAAAAAAAGGGCTTGCTGCAGGAATTCATTTTGTACAACCCGCAACAGCAGTGAGCGATTGCGAAGCGGCAATAAAAGCAGGTTACACTTTTGTTTCTATGGGAACGGATATTTTGTTTCTGGGCGATAGTGCACGCGCCATGCATGCAGACATGCATAAACTGATCGGTTGATGTTTGATGCGAGTGAAATAAAAGTAGTTATATTAGATTTTGATGGCGTGATCGTTGAATCGAATGATATCAAGGATCGGGCATTTGAAAAAATATTTAATAGCTATCCTGAATATAGCGAAGACTTTTTTCGGTATCACAAAAAGCATGTTTCTGTTTCACGTTATACAAAGTTTGATTACGTACTCGAAAAACTTGGCCGAGTAGGTGATATGGATCTGAAAAATAAATTACTCGCGGATTTTTCAAAATATACTTTGGAGCTGATGTATTCAGCTCCTTTTGTAAAAGGTGCAAAAGAGTTTCTCGCAGCGATGCAGGATAAACTTCCTTTGTACCTCGCATCGGTTACGCCGATCGATGACCTGAATCATATACTCCGTCATTTAAACATCCGGCCTTTTTTTACAGATGTATATGGTTGCCCGCCGTGGACAAAACCCGGCGCCATACTCGATATAGTAAACAAAGAAAACCAAACAGCTTCATCCGCAGTATTGATAGGTGATTCATACGGCGATCAGCGCGCAGCAAATGAAACAGGTATTCATTTTATAGGACGTAACAGCGGATTGGGTTTTGAAGACCCGCAACCCGCATGTATCATCCCTGATCTTACAAGCCTTTCAACAATTTTTAAAACAGTACATACATAAGATGGATTCGATATTTGTTGCTTTATCAACTTTTGCAGAACACGATGCTTCATTAAAAGAGATACTTGCTTTATCAGGCCTGCCATACCAAATTCATTCTACCGGAAAAAGAATTACGCGGGAAGAATTGCTCGCGAATGCAACAAATGCTACGGTTATTCTTGCCGGCGTGGAAACGTATGATGATGCATTACTCGCTTCATTGCCTCTGTTGAAATGTATTGTCCGCTGCGGTGTTGGTGTAGATGCGATCGATCTTGCCGCTGCCAAAAAAAGAAATATCACGATACTAAATACACCGGAAGTTCCAACCGTTGCCGTGGCAGAGCTGGCGCTTACTTTGTATCTGGCATTAAGCAGGAACTTACGGGTTCAGGCCAATAAAATGGGTGAAAAAAAATGGGAGCGGCACGAATCGCATTTGCTTAGCGGTAAAACCATTGGTATCATTGGGTTTGGAAGGATCGGCAGAAAGATCGCTGAATTCTGTAAACCGTTTGGTATAAAATTTTTAGTGTGCGACCCTTTTATTGATAAAGGAACGATCACTGATAAAAATATTGAACTGGTTGATAAAGCCACGTTATTAAAAGCGGCAGATATCATTTCGATCCACGCATCAAAAACCAAAGGAAGCGAACTGATCATTGCAGGCGATGATTATGCAAAAATGAAAAAGGGCGCTTTGCTGGTAAATCTTTCACGCGGCGGAATGATCGATGAAGATGGATTGGTCAATGCATTGAAATCAAAACACCTTGCCGGCGCAGGCCTGGATGTATTTAAAGAAGAACCGTATAACGGCCCGCTCTGCGATCTTGAAAATGTTATCCTCACTCCACATTCAGCTACCGGAACCATTGAAACACGAAATGCTATGGAAGCGGAATGTCTTGACAAAGCCCTGCGTTTTATCAAAGGAACCATTGCCGAAAACGAAAAAATTGGATAAGCTTTCTACCGAACAATATGCATTTATCTGCACGGAAGCTGATGCAATTTTACAAGAGTACGCCTCCAGTGTGCCGGTAATTTCTATACCTTGGCTGCATGTGCTTAACGGCCATCCGAGCAACCAGCTTAAATATATTCCTGTATTTAAAAAACGGAATTTCTGGCTGCAGGTAAAAGTGTTCAGCTACTTTACCGGCTCCATTTTTTTAAATCTTTTTTTATCGTTGATCTCTTTTGTATCGGGCCGCAGGAACCATCCATGGGTACAACCGGATCTGGATGTTCTCATGGTATCACATCTGATCAACCTGCAGGTAAAACAGGATGCGCCGGATTTTTATTTTGATGAGTTGCCTGGTTATTTAGCGGAACATAAACACAAAAAAAGTACACTGGCATTGATCGACCATACAACTTCTTTTTTCAATGCAAAGAAAAAGAGAAGGTTGTCCGGCCCCAAAAAATATATCATTCCCAAACGGCTGGGATTACAAACTGAGATCCGCATCCTGGGCAACTGTGTTTCTTCTTTCTTTCTTTTTTTTAAAAGATACCTAAAGGAAACAGACAGGGATAAAAGATCATTTCTGCTTGAAACCACCTTGCAAACCCTTGCCCCGGCCAGCTTTCATGCGTTAAGGCTGCATGCGAATATGATCCATGTGATCGATCATTCAAATGTAGCAACCATATTCATGACATGGGAAGGGCATTCATGGGAGCGGTTGATCGTTCACGCAACAAAGCATGCCAAACGAAAAATAAAAAGTATCGGATACCAGCATACTATCCTGTTTCCCGATTCACACGGCCTAAAACGGTTTATCAGTGATGCGTTTAACCCGGATATTGTATTAACAGTTGGAACGGTCACAGCAGGCATTCTCACTTCTTCAGGCGGATTGAAAGATGCTGCAATAATACCCTATGGCTCTCACCGGCGTTCACAAAAAAAAGTTGATACACTCACTGAAACAAAAATTAAAAAATGCCTCGTTACTCCTGAAGGTGTTCCGCGTGAAAGTAATTTGCTTTTTAATTATGCTATCGAAGCGGCCAAACAGTTACCCGAATGGCAATTTGTGCTCAGGCTGCATCCCATCCTCAGTTTTGAAAAGCTTCAGGAACAAAATGAACAACTGCGGAATCTTCCGGGCAACGTAAGGCTGTCAACTGAAAAGAATATAGATAATGATTTTGCCGATTGTCAACTGCTGTTGTACAGAAGTTCATCGGTCGCGATATTTTCTGTTTTAGCCGGATTAAAACCGGTTTGCCTTGAACTCGAAAATGAAATTTCTATCGATCCATTATATATGCTGGATTCATGGAAAGTAACTGTTAAGGAAGTTGATGAGTTTATCGGCCTGTTGCATTCAGCGAATAACATCTCACTGACAGAAAAAAATACAGAACATGCCAAAGCTGTAAAATTTTGCGAAGAATATATGATGTTGCTTGACAGATCAGTTTTTGACCGGCCCATATTTGGATTCAATTGAGCAGTATGGAAACAAATCAAATCGTTGCCATACAGCTTACTGATATTTCTGCAGTGGCAAAATACCTGGCTTCTCATACTGCAGGAATTTATGATGAGGCGTACTGGTTAAAAATATTGAACTGGGTATGGATCGATAATCCGAATATCAATGAAACACATGCGTTGTTTGGATATAAAATTGAAAACAGCAGCGGAAAAATATGCGGAATGTTCGGCAATATCCCGGTGCAGTATACAATTGACGGAGAAATAAAAAGGTCTTCCTGGCCAACAAGCTGGTACGTTGATAAAAATATCCGTAACCGGAGCCTTGAACTTTTTAAAATGGTGGCTGAGCAGGAAGGTGTTTTAATGAATAATACGCCGCTTGCATTTGTTGAAACGATCATTGAACGTATGTTCGATTTCAGAAAAGCGGATTCACTTTGGTTTCAACGTTCTTTTCTTTTTCCGCTCAGCGTATTAAGAAGTTATTTTGGCGAAGACATCAAGTCGCCGTTCTCTCTCAGGAGAATGGGTATATTATCTATCGGAACACTGCTTAAGATCCCGCAGGCATTTCATTTTATGTTAACGAAAATAACGCGTGATAATAACGAGATATCGGTGAAATCAATAAACGATTTTTCAACCGCTACCGATAAATGGTTTACAGCGTTTACAAAATATCATCCCTGTTCTTTTGTGCGGAGCAGTAAAAATTACCATTGGCTTTTTTGCAATAAACAGCATGCACACAGGTACAAAGTGATCGAAGTACAATATAAAAACGAAGTGCAGGGATATTATGTATTTAAAAAAAGACGCGCAGATAATTTCAGTTATATAGAAATGATCGATGAAGCCATTTTGCCATTGCCGGCCAAAATACAGCAAAAGATCATACAAAAAGTGTATGCTGAAATATATAAACAGACAGATAAGGAAAGCCTGCTGGTTATGCGTTCGAATAGTGACGCTATACAAGCTGCATACAAAAAACTTTTGGGCATAGCAGTTAATAAAATTGAAAAAAGTTATTTCCGCGCCGATTTTCTTCCGCAGGGTGAGCAGCCGTTTATGACATCTTTAGACGGCGACAGTATTTTCTTTCAATAAATGATCAATGAGGCAAGGGTCGCTATATACATTAATGTTTCATGGCATCGTATCATCTAAACCGGATCATTTTTTATATGGCCCTAACACCAATTGTTTTGTAAGAGAAAAAGATTTCGAAAAACTCATACGATACTGCAGCAAAAAATACCGGGTACTGAAACTAAAAGATCTGGCATCTTATCTCAATGGTACTGCTACAGAAGATGGTGTGCTGATCACTTTTGATGATGGCCTGCAAAGCCTGTACACACTGGGTTTGCCGATCCTGAAAAAATATAATGCCACAGCAACAGTATTCATTACTTCAGACTGGACAAACAAAGGAATACAACCCGCTGTTTTCTCACTTGAATATTTATTATACCATCATTTGCCTGCAACGGTTAATATATATTCTGATGGGTTCATCTATGAAAAACGCGTTGATACAAAAGAAAATATCTCACCATCGATCGATGCGATATGGGCTAAACTTTTTGAAAATAAAATTTCACCATTATCATTAACCGATCAGCAGATAACCATCAACAGCAAACCATTGAATTTATTTGAAGCGGAACCGGGCGGCGGTTACTGGAAACCCGTTTCATGGGAAATACTTCAACAGGCAGTTAAAGAAGGAACAATTGAGATCGGCGCACATGGCAAAACACATACACCATTCGCCTGGCTATCAAAAGAACAGCTGGAAAATGAATTGAATGAAAACAAAGAAGTGATAGAAAAGAAGCTACAGGCCAATGTTACTTCCTGTTCTTTTCCGCATGGATCATATGATGCAAATACACTTTCCATACTACCTGAATATTTTACGTATGGATTTGCCAATAAAATGGTTTCAACACAAAATAAAATTGAGAAGCTCAATATAACACGGTATAACGTACCATTTCAGCGGCCCAATAATATTCCGTTGCTGATCGGTTATCCTTTTCTTGGAAAGGTGTTGCGAAAATTTGGCTCCGTTACAGGATTATTTTGAGATTGCTTATTAAAAACATTTTCAAACACTAATACATTTCCAGTCATGCAATTTGCCAAACAGTATTTAAGTGAAGCCAAAACCATTCTCGAACAGATCGATGTTGAACAGATTGAAAAAATGACCGAATTGCTGGTCAACCTGCGCAATCAAAAGGGCCGTTTGTTTTTAACAGGAGTGGGTGGTGGTGCGGGGCACGCGAGCCACGCTGTAAACGATTTCCGCAAGATCGCCGGAATTGAATCTTACTCACCCGCAGATAATGTAAGCGAATTAACTGCACGCACAAACGATGAAGGCTGGGAAACAACTTACGCCGCATGGTTGCAGGTAAGTAACCTGAATGCAAAAGATATGCTGTTTGTTTTTTCTGTCGGCGGCGGCGATGCAGAAAGAAATATCAGCGCCAATATCGTGAACGCATTAAAACTGGCAAAAGAAACCGGTTGTAAAATTATCGGCGTTGTGGGCCGCGATGGCGGTTACACTGCTAAAGTAGCCGATGCCTGTGTGATCATTCCAACGGTGAATGCTGCATATGTAACACCACATACAGAATCTTTCCAGGCATTGGTTTGGCACCTGCTGGTTTCTGATCCGCGTTTGCAACAGATGACGAATAAATGGGAATCGCAGAAATAAATTGTAAGAAAAAATTTCAGCCGCAAAGTCACAAAGACAGGATGACGCCCTAAGTATTGTATGTTTAAAAATAAGATCAACTCTTTAATAACATGGCTTCTGGTTTGGAGCATCGCAGTGCGGGCCATTGTCTGGATTTTATTGCCACCGGCAAAAACACTTGATCAATACCAGCCAACCGATATTCTTTTTTTCTCGGCATTAACGGATCATTTCAGTGATTTTTTTCGTTTTTCTACGCAGATCCCGCCTGCCTCTTATCTTATCAATGCATTTGTTTTCTTTTTATTCGGAGTGAAGACGGCGCTTACTGTAAGAGCATTCCTGTTGCTTGTTTTTATCATGGACATTTCGGCGGTACTGCTTTTGTTCAATGCTGCTAAAAGGCTCGGTTCAGACAAGCGAAAGTCTTTTTTTTATCCTCATTTTATTTTCAACCGCGCTGATCCCTTTTGAACTATGGTGGGAAGGAATGCATTATGATCACCACACAATATTTTTTACATCATTGTTTGCATGGTCATTGGTAAAACTGATTACGAATAAAAATAGTTTTGGCAATGCATTGCTTGTATCGGTTGCAGCAGCATTATTGGTTGCGCAATCAGCGGCAAATTCTGCGATAGTACCGGTTTCATTGGTTCTTATTATTTCCTGTTTATATTTTCCAGAAAGAAAATTCAAACAGCTCACAATGTCATTGATCGTTGTATTGATCTTGCCGGCTATTGTTTTGATCGCAGTAAGTAAAAAAAATCAATCGGCCGGTAATGAATCATTAACAAGCAATAAAGGCGGCCCTGCTATGATGATGGTTGTTCAGCGTGCATATAATTATGATGTAAACCGCATCCGCAATGTGATGAAAGAAAGCGGTGCGCCGGATTGGTATATATGGGCCTACGACCATGCCACCCCACCCGTTGATCCCGTAACAGGAAAACCATCCGATGGCTGGATGAACCTTGCCCAGGCATTCGGAATTTGTTTTTATCCGTCCACCAGGGAAAATAAAAACGTATGGAATTATCAATTCGATCCATTGCTCGTTTACTTACGCCAAAACGGTTCGATAGATTTAGCAGCTGCAGTTGAAGCAGATTCAACAGACGCAGTTAATAAACCTTATCGCTTTGCAGGGTATTCGCCCGAACTGAGCCCGAGATGGATCGGTATCTATGGCGACGTATCAAAAAAAATGTTTTTTAAAGCGATTGAAAAAAATCCGGTTGGTATGTTCCGTTCTTTTTTTATTCAACAGGCAATTTTTGCAGCATACGGGCCGCTGTTTCCTTATAATGCAATAAAAGATAAACCATCGCTTTTAGCAAGAAGCGGGATCAGAAGTTTGCGTTCACCCATTCCTTTACAACCGCTGTTTATTTTTGCAGCGCTGCTCTTCGCAATATTGGGATGGATAACTTATCTGAGGGTACTATTAAACATACCTGAAGCAGCCATTGATTTTTTCAAAACAAAAAAACAACAGGCGAAAGTGCATATCAATGTTTTTTTGCTGTTAAGTATTCCTGTTATTCTTTTGGCTGTTGTTTATTCCTGTTTGGTTGGCGGTGAGAACGACAGGTATTTTATGCAGGCCACGCCATATATAGTTCTCCTCGCAACAATTATTGTTTCAGGGATAGGGTCAAATAAAAATAATAGAGTATAGGTTTGAAAACTCAAAAACAAATTAAGTATAGCGCGTAACGCTAAAAGCTGAACGCTTAACGCGAAAGCCATAAGTACTACTCTTGCGTTTAGCGTTTCTTAAAATCGTTCACATACAGGTAAAAGTTTATTATCAAAGCAAACTATGGATATCATCCCCAATAACCCGAACAACCCGGATTGCCGGATCGGAATTTTTGTTATCGCATACAACGCGGAAAGCCACATCGAAAAAACACTTGGCCGCATACCCGATGCCGTATGGAAAATGCTGACGGTGGTTTATATTGTTGACGATTGCAGCTCTGACGAAACAACATTAAAAGCGTTAAACTTTAACCACGAACATTCTGCCAAGATCGTTGTGATCAGGAACCGTGTCAATCTCCGTTATGGCGGCAACCAGAAATTAGGTTATCAATGGGCCATAGATCAGAAACTGGATATTGTAGTGATGTTGCATGCCGACGGGCAATACGCGCCCGAATTTCTTGAGCAGATGTATACACCCATCATGAACAATGAAGCAGATGTAGTGATCGGTTCAAGGATGATGACAAAAGATACAGCACTCCTCGGCGGAATGCCAAAGTATAAATATTATGGCAACATCATCCTCACTAAAATACAGATCGCCTTAACGGGTTTGAAATTATCTGAATATCATTCAGGTTACCGTGCATACAGTGTAAAATTTTTAAAGAGTATTCCGTTCTGGGAAAATTCGAATGAATGGCATTTTGATACGCAGATCTTATTGCAGAATTACCAGATCAAAGCGCGCATAAAAGAATTACCTATTCCAACTTATTATGGCGATGAAATATGTCATGTGAACGGCATCACGTATGGTATGAATTGCGTGGTAACTTCTTTTGGTTTTTTATTATACCGCCGCGGCATCTATTACAGCCGCAAATATGATGTGAACCTGAAGGGGCAACGGTATTTTGATAAATTTGATGATCCTTATTCCAGCCACTCACTTATCTACAAACACCTGCTGGCCGTGGGTGTTACAGGTAAAAAAATTCTTGAACTCGGTGTAGGCGATGCTTCGCTTACACGAAGACTGAAAGATCATGGCGCCCTGGTAGACGGCGTGGAATCCGACAAAGTGTATATCGATCTCGCACAACCTTTTTGCAACAGGATCTTCAGCGGCGACCTGAACAAAATAGAAACACTTAACCTCGATACGGATTATGATATCATTGTTGCCGCCGATATTCTCGAACACCTTGTTGACCCGGAATATGTTTTATCCAAACTGAAAACGAACCTGAAAAAAGATGGGCTGCTCGTGGTGTCGCTTCCCAATGTGGCCAATGCATATGTGCGGTTCAGTTTATTATTCGGAAGGTTCAATTATCACTCGAAAGGGCTGCTTGATAAAACACATCTTCATTTTTATACACTCAAAACAGCATCCGCCATGTTGGCTAAGACGGGCTGGAAAGTAACTGAGCGTAGTGTAACAGCCATACCGCTGGCGATCGTTTTTCCTTTTTTACGGTTGAAATTTTTTAAATGGATCTTGCATATATTTTATGGCATCACCAAATTATTCAAAGGATTGTTTGCATACCAGGGTTTATTTTTCTGCACCAATCCCAACAGCACAAAATTATTATAACCTGGATCATCCCAACCGCGCCTCCGCGCCTTTGCGTGAAACCGATACCGGCGTATCTGTTGTGATCGCCACCCTGGGCGGAGAATGTTTATCAAAAACAATTGATTCACTTCTCAGCGGGTCAAAGATCCCTGATGAAATACTCATCTGTATTCCGGTTGATCATGCATCCAAAGTATCAGCATTTGCATCAGGCATTATAAAGATCATTCCAACAGAAGTAAAAGGACAGGTAAAACAACGCGCCTTCGGATTTACACAAACTGATTTTCCCCTGGTCATGCAATTGGATGATGATATACTTCTTGAAAAAGAGTCGGTCAAAATGCTGGTTGATCAGCTTCTGCTACTTGGCAAAGGAAACGTTATCGGGCCGGTTTACTATGGAAAAAATACCAAACGATGCATTCACGATATGCATGCGGCATTTTCAAAAAATCTTTTTGATTATATTATTTGTGCAGCGCCGTGGGGCATTGCTAAAATGGGAAAAGTAACATCAGTGGGTATCAATTATGGCGTAGATGATAGTTTATGTAAGGAAGATCTGTTCAGCACAGATTGGCTTCCCGGTGGCTGTGTATTATCATTTAAAGAAGATCTGGTAACAAAAGACTTTTTCCCTTTTACCGGTAAAGCATACTGCGAAGATGTGTTTCATTCTTATTACAGAACATTGGCAGGAACCAGGTCATGGGTGGCAACCGGCGTAAAAGTTTACATAGATGAACCGATACCTGAATTCAGTAAAGCCGTTGTTGAAAAAGTGATCAGTATACGGAGGCAATTCCTGAAACTCATACACGGCCCGCAATGGCGCCTTTTTTTTTACGAAGTGTTTTGCAGGATCAGAAGCAGGGTTTATCCCGAAGCTGAATAAATAATGATCAACAAACCCACATTCTCAATAGTAATACCGGTGTTCAATGGCGAAAGATCTATTCTTGCAGCTGTTGAAAGTTGTCTTCGGCAAACAGTGCTTCCCGATGAGATCATTGTGATCGATGATGCCAGTACGGACCATACCGCTGAAATTATTTCAGCGATCGGCTCCGGCCTTATTGTGTATGTAAAGAATGATCAGAACAAAGGCGTTTCATTCAGCCGCAACAAAGGAATAAAAATGGCAAAATATTCCTGGATCATGTTCCTCGATGCGGATGATATCTTTTATCCCGAAAAGATCGGCATCATCAAACAGTGTATTGAAGCAGATCATTCTTTCAGCGCGATCGGCCATGGCTTCGATGTGCAAAGCGATAAAGAACACATTCCTGCAAAATGGCATGAGAACATGCTGTTGAAGCCCGTTAAAGTAAACGATGTGTTGTTGCGGAATCCAATGGTAACGCCTTCTTTAACCGTTTCCGCCGATAACAAAATGTTATTTAATGAAGCAATGATACAGGCAGAGGATCATGATTTTATTTTACGCACCGTTGAAAAATTTCCTGTCGTTTATCTTGATCTGCCTTTATGCTCATTAAGCCGCATGCCGCTCACACAAGGCGGGTTAAGCAGTAACAAATGGAAAATGCGCCTTGGCGAAATGAGCATGTATACCGATTACTGTAAAAGAAAAAAAATATATCCCGCTATCCCTTTCTTCCTGTTGTTTTCCTTACTCAAACATTTGAAACAATTAGTGGGTGCGTGATATGACAGACGAAAAAAACAATACCCTTCTTCCAAAAGTTGCTGTATTAATGGCAACGTATAACGGAGAGAAATATCTGCGCGAACAGGTGGAATCAGTCTTACGGCAAAAAGATGTTGCCGTTTCGTTGTACGTGCGGGATGATAATTCTACAGACACAACGGTTCAGATCATGAACGGTTATGCCGGATCCAATAGTAATGTTTTTTTACTCAGCACCAGGCCGGCGCAATTAAACGTTACGAAGAATTTTTTCAGCATTGTTACAGAACTTGACCTGAACAACATCGATTATATTTCTTACTGTGATCAGGATGATATCTGGCTCGATAACAAACTGGCCGAAGCCGTAAAAATGATCAGCAACAAACAGGTAAGCTGCTACGCATCCAATTTATTACGGGGCGATGCAAATGGAAAGATCATTCAGCGTTCATCTGTATTTGCTAAACTAACCAACTATTTATTTAATCATAAATCCAATAAACAGTTACGTTTTGACCATTATCTCGAAGCGGCTTCTGCAGGCTGTACATTGGTTCTACATAAAGATGCTGCTGAATATTTTCAGAAACGAATCAATAGCATCTATGATCAAATTCCTGTAAATGCCTCGCACGACTGGTCAACATACGCTATCACGCGGATAGGCGGCTACCGATGGTATATTGATGACAGGTCATATATTATTTACCGCCAGCACAGCGCCAATGCATATGGCGTTAACAATGGAATGAAAGGTGTTTCCAAACTACTCGATCTTTTCAGTTCGGGCTGGTACCGCAAACATATTCTGATGATCGAGGATCTGTATAACGACAGCGATGTTCATCCGGATTTTATTACTGTAATCCGCGATCACAACAATGCATCTATTATATCAAGGTTCCGCGTGGCAACAGCTGTTTGCAGGTACAGGCGAAAACCCATTCACCGCCTAATGTTATTTGTTCTGATCATGGCAGGCTATTTTAAATAACATCTGTGCCATCTGTGAATCTGTGGCAAAAAAAACTGAATACTGATCTTTAAGCATGTATAAAAAATATATCAAACGGATTTTCGACCTGTTCATGTCAATTTTATTATTCATAATACTATCACCCTTGTTTTTGATCATCTGTATCATTTCATTTTTTGTAATGGATGCATCGCCATTCTTTTTCCAGCTACGCCCCGGAAAGCACGCCAAAATTTTCAGGCTGATCAAATTCAAAACAATGAATGAAAAGAAAGATAAAAACGGAAATTTATTGCCCGATGCCGAACGATTTACCCGCTTTGGTTCATTCCTCCGAAAAACATCGCTCGATGAGATCCCGCAATTGCTCAATGTGATCAAAGGCGATATGAGCCTGGTTGGCCCGCGCCCTTTGTTGGTTGAATATCTTCCATTATACAATGCAACACAGGCAAGACGGCATAACGTGTTGCCCGGAATTACAGGCTGGGCGCAGGTTAACGGCCGGAATGCCATCAGCTGGCAAAAGAAATTCGAGTATGATGTCTGGTATGTTGATCATATCAGTTTCCAGACAGATCTAAAGATCATTTTAGCAACATTTAAAAAAGTGATCAGGAAAGAAGGAATTAATTCAGCAACTTTGGTTACAATGGAAAAATTTACAGGCAATTAAGCTTACCCCTTTATGAATAATGAATATGTTATTATCGGAGCCGGTGGCCATGCAAAAGTAGTGATCGAACTAGTTGAAGGATCGGGTGATAAAGTAAAAGAAGTGATCGATAATAATATTGATCTCAAACAGGTATTGGGCTATCCCGTAACACAGCAACAGGCCGCAGACCTCCCTGTGATCATTGCTGTTGGAAATAATAAGATCCGTCAAAAGATCGCCGGTAAATGCAAAGACAAATTCGGTAAAGCCATACATCCCGGAACAAATTTGTCGAAGCGAAGTAAAATAGGAGAGGGCACTGTTGTGATGGCGGGTGTTTCCATCAATGCAGATGCAGTAATTGGAAAGCATTGTATCATCAATACAAATGCATCTGTGGATCATGAATGTATCATTGCTGATTTTGTACATATCGGCCCCAATGTATCACTCGGCGGTAATGTAACTGTAGGGGAAGGAGCCCATTTGGGAATAGGGTGTTCGGTGATACATGGAATTAAAATTGGCAGCTGGGCCACCATCGGCGCAGGTGCAGCGATCATTGAAGATGTACCCGATAATGCAGTGGTAGTAGGCGTTCCGGGAAAGATCATAAAACATAACGGGTAGGACGAAATATGGGAAATAAAATCTGGTTATCATCGCCGCATATGGGCCACGCGGAAAAAACATTTGTTGATGAAGCATTCGCCACTAACTGGATCGCCCCGCTCGGCGCCAATGTTGATGGATTTGAAAAAGATATTTGTGCATACACAGGCGTACCGCATGCAGCCGTTCTCAGTTCCGGCACTGCAGCCATTCATTTGGCATTGATCATGCTGGGTGTGGCAAAAGATGATATCGTTCTCTGCCAGAGTTTTACTTTTTCCGCTTCTGCCAATCCGATTATTTACCAGGGAGCTACACCCGTTTTTATCGATTCAGAGCAAGACACATGGAACATGGATCCGCAGATGCTCGAAAAAGCAATTCAACAGTATGTATCGGCCGGAAAAAAACCAAAAGCAATCATACCGGTTCATTTATATGGTATGCCCGCAAAACTCGACAGCATTTTACAAATAGCTGCACGATATGAAATACCGGTTATTGAAGATGCCGCAGAGGCATTAGGTTCAACATACAATAACAAAGCCTGTGGTTCTTTCGGCGACCTTGGCATTTTAAGTTTCAATGGAAATAAGATCATTACCACCTCTTCAGGCGGTGCATTGATCTCAGAAAATGAAAGCTGGATCATAAAAGCAAAATTTTTATCAACACAGGCGAGAGATCATGCGCCGCATTACCAGCATAGCCATATCGGTTATAATTACCGGATGAGCAATATACTTGCGGGTATCGGCCGCGGGCAAATGCTTGTACTGGATGAACGCGTAAAACAACGCAGATCGAATTATACATTTTATCAAACTGCATTGAAAGAGATACCCGGCATTACATTTCAGCCTGAAGCAACAAACAGTTTCAGTAACAGGTGGCTTACATGCATACTGGTTGATCCCCAAAAAACAAATGGCATTACCCGGGAAGATATCAGGCTTCACCTGGAAAAAGATACGATCGAATCAAGGCCGCTCTGGAAACCGATGCACCTGCAACCCGTATTTGCCGGCGCGGCTTTTTTCGGAACCGATGTTTCCGGAAAATTATTTGAAAAAGGATTATGCCTCCCATCAGGATCGAATCTTAGTGATGCGGATCTGAACAGGGTAGTGTTACGTATAAAAGAATTATTTGTATAGAAGCTGCCGGGATCTTCTTATTACCCCTTTAGGGGCAACGGCAATAAAAAACTCAAAAAATAATTTCAGTCAAGATGCGCAATATTAAAACCAATGTTTAAAAGGGTCAATATCTTACCGCAATGGGCCATCTTTATCATTGATATTTTTATATCGGTGCTATCGCTGCTGGTATCGTATCTGGTAAAGAATGAATTCAATTTTTCTTCCATCGACAGAACGATCTTTTTTAAGAACGCAGTTATTTTAATAACCATCAGCACATTTGTATTCGTTGTCTTAAAAACATATGCGGGTATCATCAGGCTTACTACCACGCAGGATACGTTTAAAATATTTATCGCGGTAATACTCATTAATTCCGGGTTTGTTGTTGTGTACCTGGTAGCATCTGCATTTTTTCATAAATCATTTATATCGATCACCATACTAGTGATCAATGGCTTTGTTGCTTTTGTATTACTGATCGTTTACCGTCTTGCCATAAAATATTTCTTTTCGTATTTCAGGAACCTGAAAATGGATAATAAAAATGTCATCATATACGGCGCAACCGATGAAGGCATAACAACCAAAAGAATACTGGAGCAGGATCAGAAGATCCATTACCGCATCGCAGCCTTTATTAACGCCGCCGGTTAAAGAGTGGCTCAACGGGCAATTATCCACCCGCCAGATCCAGGGTGTAAAAATTGAAGAACTGCTGCAGAGAGAACCGATACAGATCCACAATGATATCATTGAAAAACAATTAAAGGGCAAACGCATACTCGTAACAGGAGCGGCCGGATCGATCGGTAATGAGATCGTACGGCAACTCGCCAAATTCAATCCGGATGCTATTATACTGGTAGATACGGCAGAAACTGCTTTATATGAATCAGAGCTGGTGCTGCGCGAATTTCAAAACAATAATGTGTTCAGGTATTTTATTGCAGATGTACGCAACTATAAACGGATGGAACAGATCTTCCGGGAATGCAAACCGCATTATGTGTATCATGCCGCAGCCTATAAACATGTACCGTTAATGGAACTGCACCCATTTGAAGCGGTAGCCACCAATGTTCTCGGAACAAAAAATATTGCCGACCTCGCCGTGCAGTACGGAGTGCAGAAATTTGTAATGATCTCTTCCGACAAATCTGTGAACCCAACCAATGTGATGGGCGCAACAAAAAGGATCGCAGAAATTTATGTACAGTCATTGTATCATCACGAGGTGCAAAAAACAGGGAAGGATTCAGTTACTAAATTTATCACCACACGTTTTGGAAATGTGCTGGGGTCAAATGGTTCGGTGATACCAAGGTTCGCATCGCAGATCAGGCATGGCGGGCCGGTAACCATTACACATCCTGATATCAGCCGTTATTTTATGACGATCCCCGAAGCCTGCCAGTTGGTATTGGAAGCAGGCAGCATGGGCCAAGGGGGAGAGATCTTTGTATTCAATATGGGCAAACTGGTGAAGATCATTGACCTCGCCAATAAAATGATCCGTTTATCGGGACTAACGCCGGGAGTTGATATCAACCTCAAATTTACCGGCCTTCGGCCCGGCGAGAAACTGCACGAAGAATTATTGACCACCGACGAAAACACCATACCAACTTATCACGACCAGATCTTGATCGCGAAAGTGCGCGGCTATGATTATACCGAAGTAACGGCCGATATGAATAAACTGATCAGCCTGGTAGAAAATGCAAAAGATGAAATGGAAATAGTACAAATGATGAAGAAGATGATCCCGGAATATTTGAGCAACAATTCTGTATTTGAAAGCCTTGACCGGTAATCAGAAAAATAAGAAAAGGATCCCGTTAATTTTTTCGATAAATAAAAAAAACAACGTTGCAGGAAAATAAAATAGCGATACTTGGATTAGGATATGTAGGGTTGCCATTGGCAATTGCTTTCGCCGGCAAATACAAGGTAAAAGGATTTGATATCAGCGCGAAACGTATTGCCGCATTGAATAATGGCGAAGATCATACAGGAGAAGCTGATAAAGATCAGGTATCTGCATTGCTGAAAGATCATCAACAGCTACATGTTGGCTCAGGTATTTTTTTTACGAACGATCCCGGTCAATTGGCAGATTGTAACATATATATTATTACAGTGCCAACCCCTGTTGATGCATCAAAAGCCCCCGATCTTACTTTATTAAAAGCGGCCAGTAAAACAGTTGCTTTGGTTTTGAAGAAAGACGATATCGTTATTTACGAATCAACGGTATATCCCGGCTGTACGGAAGAGATCGCAGTACCGATACTCGAAGAATATTCCGGCTTGAAGTTCAATGTTGATTTTTATTGCGGATATTCTCCGGAACGGATCAATCCCGGAGATAAAACAAGAACCATCTCACAGATCAGGAAAATAACATCCGGCTCAACAATTGAAACAGCAAAAAAAGTTGATGCCCTTTATGCTTCTATCATAACAGCAGGCACATACCTCGCGCCATCCATTAAAGTAGCAGAAGCTGCCAAAGTAATTGAGAATA
>JABDAP010000036.1 GCA_013289065.1 Bacteroidota bacterium
ATATTTGAGAATGTCTTTTTCATCAGCCACCAGCACGATCATCGCTTTACTGTCTGATCTTTTTTTCAGGCGGTAGATCCTGTCAACAGCTTCCGGGTTTGTTGCATCACAGCCGATTCCCCAAACGGTATCTGTGGGATATAATATCAATCCACCCTGCTTCAGTTTTTCCAGGCATGATTCGATATCGTTATTAAATGGCAGCATGAATGAGATGAACTGTTTTATTGCTTCTGCAAATTACAAATTGTGACATAACAATTACAACCTAAAGTTCGCATATGTTTGCAAAAAAAATCAAGCATGTCGTTACAAGTTCAGATCCAGGAAGCCTGGGGCAACCGGGAATTATTAAAGAATACCGAATACACCGATGCCGTAAGAGCCGTTATAGAAGAAGTAGACAAGGGCCGCCTGCGTGTTGCTGCACCGTCTCCTGATGGCTGGGTAGTAAACGAATGGGTAAAGGATGGGAGCCTCAGCATTATCCGCCCCTGAATTGTGAATAAACCTGTGCGAAACTCCCGTTTTTCGTTAATTACCTGTAAAAGAAGCGCTTACTCATTTTTAATTTGAGAAATAGATAAGCGTGGCACGAATTTTAATTGTATTTCTTATTAAAATTCCCCAATTTAATAACGAATATCAGTTTTATGGCAAAGGTTATATTAGATGTTCCTACTGATAAGATGCAATCCTTTATCAAAGCGGTGTTACGCCTTGGAATAGACAGCCATGCCATTAATTCAAACCGCGGAAAAAAAAGGCGGTTGTCAGACTCGCTCAAAAAGATCTCTTCCAGCTTTATTTTATTCGACTGGGAATTTTTCAGCAATGAATTAGAATACGAATAATTATTTTTTCTTTATCAGCTGATTGCTGGCACTCAATGCTGAATGCTATTATTTAATTAAGTTCGCATTGATGCAAAAGATCCTTGTTATTCAAACAGCTTTTATCGGCGATGTGGTACTTGCCACTGGGATACTTGAAAAACTACATACATATTTCCCTGATGCTTCTTTAGATATTCTTGTAAGAAAAGGAAATGAATCTTTATTTGTGCAGCATCCTTTTATACATGAAGTATTGATCTGGGACAAGAAAAAAAATAAATACACACATCTTTTCGGGTTACTCAAAACGATCAGGAAAAGCAGGTATGATATGGTGGTCAATGTGCAACGCTTTGCTGCTACGGGCTTGCTCACTGCTTTTTCAAAAGGCAAACAAACGATCGGGTTTGATAAAAACCCTTTTAGTTTTTTATTTTCAGATGTTATCCATCATGTGGTAAGCGAAGATGATCAAGGCATGCATGAAACAGAACGCAATCATCAGCTTATTTCTTCATTCACAGATGCAAAAGCCGCGAAACCAAAATTATATCCTTCTGAAAAAGATATGGCAGCAGTTGCAGAATGGAAACAGCAAACATATATATGCATTGCGCCGGCATCTGTATGGTTCACCAAACAATTCCCGGCGGATCAATGGGTACAACTGATCAATTCATTACCAAAAAATATCCATGTGTATCTTCTTGGCGCTCCCGGTGATCATGCGTTATGCGAAGAGATAATCGCCGGTTCTGAAAATAATACTGTTACCAACCTCGCAGGCAAACTCAGTTTTCTTGAATCAGCCGCTTTGCAAAAAGATGCTGTGATGAATTATGTAAACGATTCTGCACCGATGCATTTTGCATCATCCGTAAATGCGCCGGTTAGTGCAGTATACTGTTCTACCATTCCTGCTTTTGGTTTTGGGCCATTATCCGATAACAGCCATATCATTGAAGTGTCGCAACCACTGAGTTGCCGCCCATGTGGTTTGCATGGAAGAAAAGCTTGTCCGCTCGGGCATTTCCATTGCGCGCGTTTGATCAGCAACGAACAGCTATTAACTGTGTTGCCTCAATGATACAAACCGCAAACAGCCTTACCTTTGCGGCATATGCAGATAGTTTTTACCGATAAGGAACGGATCATTTTTGAAAAGATAGCAAAGGCTGCTGATGAATTGCAGCTGCCCTGTTACCTGATCGGCGGTTTTGTGCGCGATAAGATCATTGGCCGCGCAACCAAGGATGCGGATATTGTTTGCATGGGCGATGGTATTGAATTGGCACATAAAGTGGCAGAATCATTTCATCCGAAACCTGCAGTGGCGTATTTTAAAACTTTTGGGACTGCGCAGATAAAAACAGAAGACCTTGAAGTGGAATTTGTGGGCGCGAGAAAAGAAAGTTACAACTATAACAGCCGCAAACCCGATGTGGAACCGGGTTCTATTGAAGATGACCAGAACCGCAGGGATTTTACTATCAACACACTCGCCATCAGTTTGAATAAAAAAGATTTTGGCGAGCTCATTGATCCATTTAACGGGATGGATGCCATTGAAAAAAAGATCATTCAAACACCGCTGGCGCCATTGCAGACCTTTAGTGATGACCCTTTGCGGATGATGCGGGCTGTTCGTTTTGCCACACAGCTTCATTTTACTATTGCAGCAGAAACCTTACAGGCCATTACGGATAATGCAGAGCGTATTAAAATTGTTTCGCAGGAAAGGATCACTGACGAGCTGAACAAGATCATGCTGAGCGGGAAACCATCTGTTGGCTGGGATCTTCTTTTTAAAACAGGATTGCTGCAGATCATTTTTCCGCAGATGGTTGAGTTGTATGGCGCTGAATATGTGGACGGCAAAGGGCACAAAGATAATTTCTACCACACGTTGCAGGTGATCGATAATATTTCCGTGAACACAAACGATCTTTGGCTGCGGTGGGCCGCGCTGTTGCATGATATTGGCAAACCCGCTACCAAAAAATTTGAAGAAGGCCATGGCTGGACATTCCATGGGCATGAAGTGGTGGGGGCAAGAATGGTTCCGAAGATCTTTACAAAACTTAAGCTGCCATTGAATGATAAAATGAAACTGGTGCAAAAATTAGTGATGCTTCATCTGCGCCCGATCAGTTTAACCAAAGAAAATATCACCGACAGCGCAATCCGCCGTTTGTTGTTTGATGCGGGAGAGGACATTGATAACCTGATGATGTTGTGCAATGCTGATATCACCAGTAAAAATCCCAACAAAGTAAAACGATACATGCAGAATTTCGAACTGGTGCACAAAAGGTTGCAGGAAGTGGAAGAAAATGATAAGATCCGGAACTGGCAGCCGCCGGTAACAGGGGAGATGATCATGGAGAAATTTGGCCTGCAACCCGGTAAGCCGGTGGGTTTGATCAAAGACGCCATCCGCGAAGCGATACTGGATGGCATCATTCCAAATGATTTTGATGCGGCCTACAATTTTATGCTGCAAAAAGCTGCCGAGCTGAATTTGCAGGCCGTTGAATAAAACGTATTTTTACAACGTAAATTAGTTTATTGGTTTACTTGTTTATTAGTTCATCAAGGAGTAAATCAAACCAATAAACCAATAAACTAATAAACAATTAAACCAATAAACCAACCGAATGGCGATATTAAAATTCAGGATATATTTAGAAGAAGATGATGCAGTGTACAGAGACATTGTGATCAAACACACACAGAATTTCCAGGAACTGCATTTCATGATCTTGAAATCATACGAATTTGATTCGAAGCATAAAGCCACTTTTTTTCGCAGCAATGATAACTGGCAGCGCGGAAGGGAGATCAGTTTTGAAAGGTATGATAAACCATATGTGGTTGAACCATTGTTAATGGCAGATGTGGCCATTGGTTCAGAGATCCGCGATACCAACCAGAAATTTGTTTACGAATACGATTTTGAAAAACACTGGATATTTCTGGTTGAGCTGATCAATGTCAGTAAGGAAGAAAGCAGCAAAACAACTTATCCATCCATTACCCGCACGGAAGGAATTGGCCCGCAGCAATATGGAACAAAAAGTTTGCTCGGCGATAAATTCGCAGACATAGAAGAAAAATACGATCTCTCCGAAGCAGCCGAAGGCTTTGGTACCGAAGGTGAAGAAGGAGAAAAAGATATAGATGCAGATGAAGCCGGTGCTGAAGAATCTGCACCCGAAGAAGAATTTTAGTCTTAGTTAAAAAAGTTAAATGGGGTTAAAAAGGTTAAAGACGTTGTTTAACCTTTTTAACCCCATTTAACCAAATTTAACCTCTTTCAACATACACATGAATCCACAACCCACCATAATTATCATAGCAGGACCTACAGCGGTGGGCAAAACTTCTTTTGCAGTTGAGTTAGCCAAACATTTTCAAACAGATATCATTTCTGCAGACTCGCGGCAATGTTACCGCGAAATGAAGATCGGTGTGGCACGCCCTTCGGAAAAAGAATTGTCGGAAGTAAAACATTATTTTATTGCATCACATTCCGTAACCGATGACCTGAATGCGGGTAGTTTTGAAAAATATGCATTGCATGCTGTTGATGAAATGTTTCAAAAAAATAAAACAGCTGTAATGGTTGGCGGCACCGGTTTATACATCAAAGCATTTTGCGAAGGGATAGACCCTATGCCGGTTGTTCCGGATGAAGTAAGAAAGCAGGTAACAGAAGGATACGGACAAAAAGGTTTGATCTGGCTGCAAAAAGAATTACAACAAAAAGATCCCGGTTTCTGGGAAATGGCCGAACAGCAGAATCCCCAACGTTTAATGCGGGCGCTGGAAGTTTTATATGCAACTGGGCAATCGATCATGGTATACCGTACTGCAAAAAAAACTGAGCGGCCTTTCCGTATCATTAAAATAGGGTTGGAGTTGCCCAAAGAAGAATTGCACAAACGCATACGCCAGCGCGTGGATCTGATGATACAGGAAGGATTACCGGAAGAAGTAAGATCATTGCTGCCGTTCCGTTCGCACAACGCACTGCAAACCGTTGGCTATCGCGAACTGTTTGATCATATTGATGGCAACAGCAGTTTGGAAGAAGCTATTGAACAGATCAAGGTCAATACACGCCATTATGCAAAAAGACAAATGACCTGGTTTGCAAAAGACAAAGAGATACAATGGATGGCGCCTTCAGAAAAAAGCCTTTCATTAGTGATGCAACAGGTTCAGTAAATTTTATTATTTTCTTTTTGACTTCGGCGCAGATTTTTCCTTTAAGAAATTGTAGGCACATGTTAAAGCGTCTTTGAACATCGCCATCTTTACTTTGCCAAGATCAACAAAAGTGGCGCCCTGTTTACCCCAAGCGCCGGGAACAGGAAAGAAAACCTTTGTATCGTACAAACAAAAAACCGATTGGTCATTTAGAGAAAGCTTAAGCATGGCTCGGTTCTCTTTCTCCCAAAGTGTTGCAAATATTTTTTTCTTCAAACGGAAAGAACGCAGATGAAAATGCGGTTGTTCTTCAGCATCCGGAAATGACAGTGCGAGTTTTCTGAATGAATCGATACTAACCATCAGTAAAAAATTATTGCAGGAACGTTGTTACTCGAAAATAAAATTGTTACAGAAGAAAGCGCCATTGCCGTGTGTCTGGTATTTTTCGAAACTGAATTGTTCAACCGGCAGCCTTTCTGCTTCATGAATAAATGAACAGGAATATCCAAGCGCCTTTAAAAAATCAAATGTTTCCAGCACTTTATCCTGGCCAACATAACCTGCATCGCATTCTACGATGATCCTTGGTTTGTATTTTTTTAAAGTGTTGATGCCGCCTTTGAAGATATTCAGTTCATTGCCTTCCACATCTATCTTTAAAAAATCCGGTTCAATATTGTGTGTGCTGCAGTAATGATCCAGCGAATCGGTGGCTACTTTTTCTGTAAAACCAATATCGTTCCTTTCACGGTTGTTTACAATGGTAGCGCCGGGTGCGGAAGTTTTACTTTTTGTATTGGTGGGAACTAATAAAGTGGCTTCTCCTTCAACATCTGATAATGCAATATGTTCAACGGTTACATTCTGCCAGTTGAACAATTTTTTTAAGTGTGTATTATAGTTGAATAAAATGGACTGCGGTTCAAATGCAACGATCTTCCCGCTTTTGCCAACCAGTTGGAGCATGAGGTAGAGATAACCGCCTTTGTGCGCACCGATATCGAGAACGGTTTGCCCTTCTTTGATTGTTCTGGAAATAAAATCCACACCGCCGATATCATCCTTGTATTTATACTTGTTTGCGCGAAGCTGAAGTTTGATGCGTTCGATCCATTTCATATTTAAAAGTAAACAGCTTTTGGGTGTTTACAAAATAAGTAGGAGGTTAGAAGTATGAAGTACGAACAAAGAAATTCAGTTCACAGCATCTTTGCGTGTAACAAATGCACGCAAAGGCGCGGGGGCGCAGTTTTGATTTGTTTTAAACGATAGATAATTTTTTAAAATTTAAATCCTAAAGTCAACATCACATTGCCCCTGTTTCCTCCTTGCTCTGCAAATGTATTGGGCCTGTCGTTGAGGCGATAAGCGAACTGTGCATCTTTTGTAAAAACAAGTGCATAAGTAAGGTCGATGAATATTCCATGATCGCGGTAACCGATTCCGGTTGTGGCAAGTATGCGGTTGGCGTGCAGGTTGGCATCTGCATAAGGGCTGCCATAATATGCGCCGCCCAAACGGAACATGATCGTATTGAATTTCAATTCGCCGCCTAATCGAACATTTACATTGCCTTTATACGAATCTTTTATCTGGTTATTGATCAGTTTATAATAATCATCCAGGGAATTATCATCTTTATCCGCCGATGAAAAGCGTGCTCCCCGATAGTTTACATATTCAATGTCTGCGCTCACAAACGCCCGTTGCCTGCTTATATCACTGATCTCCCTGAAAACATAGCTTGCGCTGATGATCGCTCTCCATGGCGTGATCATGTCATATTTTCTTTCACCATCATTGCCACTGTTCAGATCCTTACTGGTAGCGGTTCTGATGCCAGCATAATTTTCTGTGTTGGCAGTGATCGATGAACTGATATGATCCGTATAACTCATGAACTGTGGTGTATGGAAAGCAAAACCAATGCGCCAGAATTCCTGCGGTTTATAGATCACTCCCAGCTTTGCACCAATACCTGCACCCCGTGAACTGAATGTTTCCTTGTATTGAAATGAGTTGAACTGGTTGTTTGGATTACCGGTAGCATCGGTTTCACTATAAGTAAGGTCACGCTGGTAACTGATGATAGGGATGGTGAGGCTTCCGCCAACATACATTTTGTCTTCTAAATTTCCTGCAAGCCCTAATGCAATTTCATGGTAACCGCCGCGTGTAACGGCATCATACATTTGATTTACGCCGGTTGAAATAGGAACAAGGCTCTGGTAACCCGTTACTGCACCGCCCGGGCCGCTCGTTGTATCGATCAGGAAAGTCCTGAAAGCAAGTGATGAACCAAAGATATAATTGCTTAACGCTGCATTGGTATCGGCCCTGTCTCTCGTAAGTTCTTCCAGGTATTGCTCTGTGAATGAACTGAAATTATTGAACCCTTTGAACTGAACATGGTTATTATAATTGGCCAGTTCATTTACAGATAATGCAATTGCACTGCTTGTCCATTTCCGGTGCGGGTTATCGCTTGATGTACTCATAATGAATCCGGTAGTCCCGTAATTAAAATTGTTTTTATTACTGGTAGTATCCGTACCGCGATAATTGAATTTGTTGTTATTCAAACTGAAACCGGGGCTCAACACAAATTCATTGGTCTTATACAAGCCAATACCCGCGGGGTTTACATGGTTAGCGGTGATATCGCCGCCTAAAGAACCCATCACACCGCCGGTTGCCATATTACGCGCCGTTCCGTTTTGTGTGAACCAGGCTGTGCGCAAAGCATCATCTGGTGTTTGTGCGATGGCAGCAAAAGCGGTGAATAAAAATATGAGTAGTAAAGAATGTTTCATGCGAATAGTTTTGGATATGCATGTAGTGAATAAGCAGCGACACACTGCATATCATGAATAAAATAATAAGTAATTGTATTAACCTCTTCCACCGCGGCCGGTACTGGTACTTGAGCCCGTACTGTGAAATCCGCCGCTGCTTCCGCCCGCACTGCTGCTTGTTGCCGGCGCCGAATTGGTTGGCGTAGTACTAAACGATCGGGTGGGCCTGTCGTAACTCGTAGTATTATCGGAACTAAAGACCCGTTTTAAAAGGCTGCCGAAGCTACTGTTATTATTGGCCGGTGTAAACGCGCCCGTTTTAGGATCTCTGTACCCGTAGTTACTATTGTTATACGTTTTATTGTGATAAGCTGTGATATTGCTTCCGGCTGTATAACCGCCACCTGAATAAGAAGGGATCGCATAATTAACAAGCGTATAAATAGGGCTGTTCCATCCCCATCCATTGTAACCGGGGCAATATAAACTATAGGTTAAACCCAGATTCCAGGTTGGGTTCCATGATGTATATGGATTGAGGCTGTGGTAATAATTATAGGTGCCAAAATCATAACGGCTGTCGTACCAGTAATCATAATCATCTATCACTCCCCAACGGCTGCGGTTGGCCACTTTCATGTGGAGGTAACGGTCATCCAAACTGCTTACATAATCCAGGTATTCTGCATTTTGCTGTCGCTGTGTTTCATCTTCTTTTACGATAGGTACGGAACGGCCGGGAGAAAAGTAAACATCATCCGGTGTTTGCCCTGCCTTGAAAGCGGTGGAGCAACTGGTCAAAAAAGCAATGCTGAGAAATGATAAGAGTAAAGAGTGTTTCATACAGCAGTTTTGAAGGTTAGGTAATGTGAAGTTACATACATTTGCGATGCTTGAAATACATCTTGCAATTGTTCAGCAAACCCTTTGCCGACTAACAGTTGTAAGCGTTTTGATTTGTTAAAGAAATTATAAAATTCATATGGGTAAGGAAATTACTTCAAGGGAACAGGATTATTCGCAATGGTACAATGACCTCGTGATCAAAGGAAGTCTGGCTGATTATACGGCTGTCCGGGGTTGTATGGTGATCAAGCCTTACGGTTTTGCTTTATGGGAGAATATGCGCGATGTGCTGGACAGGATGTTCAAAGACACAGGCCACCAGAATGCCTATTTCCCTTTGTTTGTTCCAAAGAGTTTATTTGAAGCGGAAGAAAAAAATGCGGAAGGCTTTGCAAAAGAATGTGCCGTGGTAACGCATTACAGATTAATAGCAGACCCCGATAAAAAAGGAAAACTGATCGTTGACCCCGAAGCAAAGCTGGAAGAAGAACTCGTTGTTCGTCCAACCAGCGAAGCGATCATCTGGAGCACCTATAAAGGCTGGATACAATCTTACCGCGACCTGCCCATCCTTGTTAACCAATGGGCCAATGTGGTAAGATGGGAAATGCGTACACGTTTATTTTTGCGCACCGCTGAATTTCTCTGGCAGGAAGGCCATACTGCACACGCTACTGCAGAAGAAGCTATTGCCGAAACAAAACAAATGCTGGATGTATATGCAGATTTTGTTGAGAACTGGATGGCGCTGCCGGTGATAAAAGGTGTGAAAAGCCCGAACGAACGTTTTGCGGGTGCAGAAGATACTTATTGCATAGAAGCGTTGATGCAGGATGGAAAAGCGTTGCAGGCCGGCACTTCACATTTTCTCGGACAGAATTTTGCAAAGGCATTTGATGTGAAATTCAGCGACAAAGAAAATAAGCTGGATTATGTATGGGCTACAAGCTGGGGTGTAAGCACGCGACTCATTGGTGCATTGGTGATGGCGCACAGTGATGATGATGGTTTGATATTGCCGCCACGTATTGCGCCGATACAGGTTGTGATCGTTCCGATCTATAAAGGCGAGGAACAGAAAGCGCAGATAGATGAAAAAGTACAGGCTATTGTTAAGAACCTGAAAGCAATGGGGGTATCGGTTAAATACGATGACTCGGACAACGCAAGGCCGGGATGGAAATTTGCAGAGTATGAATTAAAAGGTGTTCCGGTAAGAATGGCGATCGGTGCACGCGACCTGCAGAATAATGTAGTGGAAATTGCCAGAAGGGATACCAAAGAAAAAACAAGTGTGAGCATAGATGGTATCGAATCATACATAAAAAATCTATTGGATGAGATACAGGTGAACCTGTTTGCCAAAGCAAGACAGTTCCGCGATGACCGTATTACTAAAACAGATACATGGGATGAGTTTGTGCAGTTGCTCGATTCCAAAGGCGGGTTTATTTCTGCGCATTGGGATGGCACGGCTGAAACAGAAGATAAAATAAAAGAACTCACCAAAGCTACTATCCGCTGTATTCCATTGAATAATCGAATGGAAGAGGGTAAATGCATACTCACCGGTAACCCATCTGTGCAGAGAGTTCTCTTTGCAAGAGCTTACTAAATATAATTACTGCGCCTCCGCGCCTTTGCATGAAAAAATGCACGCAAAGGCGCGGAGGCGCAGTTTGATTTGCTTTGAAAGTGTGATTGTTTTTTTTGTTATAAAAAATTTATATCTTCAGATCGTATCAGCCGGCGTCCCCCAGGACCGGGATTGCAAACCAAACCAATCAATGCTTATGGAAGAACAATACACTTCCGTTGACCCCGAACTGGTGATCGACGAATCATGCGCTGCCTGTTTAAAAGAAACTACCAACTGGACACGTTTTCTCGCCGTTTGTTTTTGCGTATTCCTTGGATTCATGTTATTTGCCCTGATGGGTATAATGGTAGGAAAAGACCTGATATCGGAATCATTATCGCGTTCCGCTTCCACTTCTACTTCTGTTCTTTTAAGTAAATTAGGCATTACAGCGGTTATCATTATACTGATACTTATTGTATGTATCATGATCTATCCCACCATTCTTTTATTCCGGTTTTCCAACAATACAAAAAGAGGCATTGAGTACAAGGATCAGCATTCGCTTGAAAACGGGATATCGGCGTTTAAGAATTACCTTATTTTTTTTGGAATACTTGGCATACTTTCTATACTGAGTGTAATCATTCAATTCATTGTTCTCGCACTTTAAATTATGTAAGATGGAAAATTATACTGAAGAAAAAACAGAATTGCATATGTCGCCCAGGCTGCAAAACGATTTTGCCACGGCCGCTTTCTGGGCAAGGTTTATAGCGATCGCGGGTATGGCAACTACATTAGTATCCTCATTGCTTCAAATCATCAAAGGCGTTCCCGGCGCTTACATCGGTGCATTCGTTTCGGTTGGCTTTTCGGTTTTGATCTATATCTTTTTACTTAAGTTCGGCAACCTGGTAAAAAAAGGAATAACAAATACCGACCAGCAAAGTTTTTATGAAGGGCTGACCAACCTGCGTACTTATTATAAAGTTGTTTCGCTGCTGCTGATCATTTGTATTGGAATAGGGCTGATCATTTTTATTTTTGCCATACTTCTCGCTACAATAAAACATTGATCGTACTTTCGGCCCGCTAATAAGATGTGAGATGACAGATGTTAGTTGACAGATATTGGAATTTTTCTGTCAACTAACATCTGTCATCCAACATCTTTTCTCCCGGAACGCTATTGAATGAAACAAAAACAAATTCCCTCTTCCCTGCTTCCTTATCTTGAGGGTAAGGTTTTGCTGTTTGATAAACCTTTGCGATGGACATCATTCGATGTGGTACGGAAAGTGCGTAACCTGACCGGTGTGTCAAAAGTTGGCCATGCCGGAACGCTTGATCCGCTGGCAACGGGTTTACTGATCGTTTGTACCGGTAAGTTCACCAAGCAGATCAATGAATACATGGGAATGGAAAAAGAATATACCGGTACTTTTACACTCGGCGCCGTTACACCAACTTACGATCTGGAGAGTGAACCGCAGGATCACAAAGACACATCTCATCTCACAACCGAACAGGTGCATGCAGCTACATTGCTATTTACAGGAGAGATCATGCAAACGCCGCCGATACATTCAGCTATAAAGCAAGATGGCAAACCTGTTTATCTCGCCGCACGTAAAGGCATCGATGTGAAACTGGAGCCAAGGCCCGTTACTATTTATTCATTCACGATCGAAAAAATTGAATGGCCGGTTGTTCATTTCAGGGTTGTTTGTTCAACGGGCACTTATATCAGGAGCCTGGCAAATGATTTTGGTAAAGCATTAGGCGTTGGCGGTTATATGAGCAGCCTGCGAAGAACGCGTATCGGCATATTCCATGTTGATGATGCAAAACAGTTAACAGGTTTTGAAGAAGAGATCAAACAATTACGTTTATCAGAAGGGTAGGCCTATGCCCAACTGGAAGGCTACGTTGTTTATCTGCAAACCATTTTTTCTGTTCTCGAACCATTGGAAAGTAGTCGCCCATCCATTGTTATATTCTCTTCCCGGATCTTTTAATTTATATGCGAAATCAAAACGCAATAAAAAATAATTAAAATCTATCCGCAAACCCGTACCCACACCAATGGCAAGATCCCTTGCTAAATTTTTGAAAGAGAACTGTGCATCAGGGTTGATCGCATTTTTGCGTACATCCCATATGTTACCGATATCTGTAAATAATGCGCTGGTAATTTTAAAACCTGCAACAGTTGTAATGGGGAAGCGATATTCAATATTGGCTTCGAGACGCATATCTCCAAAACGGTCGCGGTAAGTGTTCAGTGCAGTATCCGATTCACTTTGCCGTGAACTTCCCAGGCCGAGTTGCCGCAATCCCCATGCACGCATACTGTTTGGGCCGCCTGCATAAAACTGTTTAAAGAAAGGAAGCGTTTTATCCCTTATGGTATCTGTGCCATAATTATACCCGATTCCTGCAAATGCATGAAAGGCCAGTTCGGCTTTTTGCATTTTGATCGTTTGTGTATATTCTCCTTCCACTTTTATATAACGGTAGATATCATTTCTGATCTTACCGCCGAGTAATCCAAAAAGGCCACCGGCTTCTTCCACGCCCATACGTATGTAATGTGTAACGTTCGGATGTTTTGCATTGGTGAAATTTTTTGTCAGCAAAAGTGTCTGGCTGATCACTTTACCTGAATTAAAAGAAGCCCGCAGGAATGGATTGTATTTGAACAAAGTATCCAAACCTGCTAAAGTGTCGAGTGCATATAATTCAACATTGAGTGGTTTATAGAGCCATACATTATTTCCTTTTTTCCATTCATATCCCCAGCTTGTAACGAGTGACCGCAACTGGTAATAATCTTTCCTGTCTATATACGATCCGCTTACGGTAAACAGCGTTCTTTTATTATCCAGTTTATTCAATGCTTTCCAGTTGTTAAAAGGAACGATCAGTTTCGGGAAAACATAGGTATGGCTCACATTCACCAGAAATGTCTGGAAGGTACTGTTCTGATTACCCGTTAATAAATTCAGTTCAACTCCGGTGGTGATGGTAGCGATCGATTGTATGGCGCTCTTCCATACATTTTTATTGTTGTATGAAATGCTGGAAGAAAGCCCCCAGAGATTTGTCTGGCCGATATCAGACGTATTTAAACTTACTTCCTGGTTAAATGTAAAACTCTGTTTAACAGCAGGCACCAGAAAGAAATAAAGGTCAAGGGTATCCCTGTTGCGTATCTGTGGTTTTGCATCAACCTGTTGCCATGCGCCGAGCTGGCCAAGCGAGTTGATCGATTTGAAATAATTATTCTCATTATACAGGTCGCCATTCTTCAGGTAGGTATGCTCGCGCAACGGGCGGTAATTGAACAAACCTTTTTTATACCGCATAGTAAGGTTACGGCGGTTTATTTCGAGAAAATCTTTTTGCCTGGGGAGGCTGTCAATATTATCTGAAAATTTTGTTTCAGGATAATAATAAGACCTGCCTATATAATATTGCCGCAATCTTGATGAATCAAATGTGGGCACTTTAAATACCCTGATATCCCAGGTAGGATTCTCTTTTCTTGCTTTTGCTGCATCGGCGATGATCTCTGCCTGTTTAAACGGATCGAGGGTAAGTTGTAATAATCTTGTATCCACCGAATCCACTTCTGCCAGAATATCTTCCCGCGTAAACCGGTAAAATCCGTTTTGGCGGTAAATATTTACAAGCCTGTCCAATTCAGAACTGATCACCTGTTTGGTATAGGGCGCCCCTTTTTTCAATAGTGTATTAGCTGCTGCATCCCTTGTTAGTTTTTGCAGCGTACTGTCTCCCATATCATACGATACGGAATCGATAGTGATATTTTTTCCCGCATCAATGATGATGTGTATGTTGGCGCGTAACTGATCCTTTACTGTGTCGATCTTTACAGAGTCGGCAAACGTTGCATAATAATATCCCTGCGAATTAAGGTACGCATTCATAAAACCGATGGATCTTACTATATTGGCCGAATCAAATACCGGCGGGTTCTTGATCTTATATAAAAAACCAAATTGCTGTATCTTGTTTACACGTAAACTGTCGTCCCAGTAATTATTCAGTTCCTGTATTAAACGGATTTTCTCATCTTTGGTAGTGTTCGCATTCAGTGTGATGCTGTTGCCAAATACAAAGGGTTTGGTATGCGGATAATTGGTGACAACGGTTTTATGAAACAATGAACACGAACTCATCATCGCCATCAGCAGTGATAAAAAGAAAATAAAACGGAAATCAAGCCTATGAAAATTCAAACGCATACACAGTGTTAAGCAAGAATGAGCTCAAATATATTCAATCTTTATGCCACAAAAAACAAAGGCAGCAAGAAGGGTTGTTTATTGCCGAAGGAATTAAACTGACAGATGAATTGCTGCAAAGCAGTTACCGCATTAGAAAAATATATGCATTGGCTGAATGGACAGAAAAACATACTGTTCCATTTGATGTTACAACCGTTACTGAGGTTGAGTTAGCGAAGATAAGCGGCCTGCAGTCGCCCAACCAGGTACTGGCAATTGTTGAACAGAAAGAACCAAAGGATGAACCCATATTGAACAACCAGTTAACCCTGGTACTGGATGGAATACAAGACCCTGGAAACCTTGGTACCATTATACGCATAGCTGATTGGTTCGGTATCAAACAGATCATTGCAAGCGATGATACGGTTGAATTATATAACCCCAAAGTGATACAGTCAACCATGGGCAGTTTTACACGTGTACATTGCTGGTATCAATCATTGCATGATCTTTTGGCATCCGTAAAAATTCCGGTATATGGTGCATTGCTGAATGGGAAAAGCATGCATAATGAACCGCCTGTTACAGAAGGTTTATTGGTGATCGGCAATGAATCAAAAGGTATCAGTAAAGAATTGCTGCCGTTTATTTCTCATCCCATAACTATTCCGCGATTGGGTGGAGCCGAGTCGCTGAATGCTGCGGTGGCTGCGGGTATTATTGTTTCGCATCTGAAGAAAGCGTGACGATCATGAACAGCATTGTTACCGGTTTCACGTTACCGGCAACCGGTAACAGGAACAGATATTTTCTCCTGAAACGCTGCCTTACTTATCTAAACTGTATCGCCTTAACAGGATTGATCTTTTTCACCAGCCATGTTGGAATGATCAACGCAAGATAACAGACCACTGCCGTACCGAAACAAACCGCCAACACCTGCCACCAGATAATATGTACCGGAGCGGTTGAAACATAATAAGCAGACTCATCCAATTTGATAAAGCCCGTATATTGTTGCAGTAAACAGATACCAACGCCAACAATAAAACCAATACCGATGCCTGCAAATGTGATCACGGTTGCATGGTATAAAAATATCTGCTGAATGGTACCGTCGGTTGCACCAACCGCTTTTAATATGCCAACCATTCTTGTCCGCTCCAATATCAATATCAGTAAACAGGTAACGAGGTTGATGATGGCAACAACAGCCATCACAATAAATATCACATTGCGGTTCACATCCTGGATATTGAGCCAGTCAAAAATATTCGGGTATACTTCACGCACACTTCTTGCAGACCATTCAGGCGGTAACTCATCGGATAAACGATTGCTTACCGAATCGATCATTTTATAATCTTTCAGAAATATTTCATAGCCGCCTGTCTGGTCAGGCTCCCAGTTATTTACCCGGCGTATCAGGCGCAGGTCGCCCAGCACAAATAGTTTATCGTATTCTTCAATACCGGTCTTATACAGCCCCACTACTTTCAGTTTCCGGTAAGTGCGTGTACCATCGATACTCGAAATAAAATAAACGGTGATGGTATCATTGAGATCGATCTTTACTTGTGCAGCGAGGAAAGAAGATACAAGGATCTCTTTGCTATAAACAGAGTCGGTGAAGCTGAGCCAGCGCCCTTGCTGTAGATATTTTTTTAAACGCGAACTGTCATACTCTTTTTCAATACCTTTTAATAAAACGCCTTCGATCTCTTTGTTTTTTTCGAGCACCGCCGATTTGGTTGCGAAGTTCTGTACCTGCTGCACGCCGGGTTCATTCCTGAGCACTGCTTCGATCGTATCATTTTTTGCGATCGCAGTTTCTTCGGCAACCAGTGATTTGTTGGGTTCGTATTTCTGCACGCGCACATGCCCCCAGAAACTGAATACTTTTTCAGAAACGGTTTGCTGAAATCCATTTACAAAGGCAAGTGTAACGATCATAGCGATCACACTCAATGATGTTGCAGCCACAGATAAACGGATGATAAACCTGGAAAAAGATCTCTGCCGGTTAAAGGCAATACGTTTGGCAATATGAAGGGCCAGGTTCAACGGCACGATTTTGGTTCGATCAAAACTACACAGCCTCTGTCAATACAGCAAAAGCATTTGCAGTTATACAGAATGTTGTAAGTTTAAAGCAGATTTACCTGTATGAGAAAACTATTTATTTTTCTGGCCGCAGTAACAACTGCACAAACCATAGTGGCGCAACGTTTGCCTGATCATGTGTATATGGCGGATATCCGCACACCAAAATTATTTCAGCAGAATAATCAGCAAAGCATGCCGCTCATCGGGCTGAATACAGGCGACCAGCTGGAACTTCACTTTGATGATATGTGCGGTTACCCGAGAAATTATTATTACACTTTTGTTCTCTGCAATGCAGACTGGACGCCCGCCGATGTGAATGTATTCGATTATATAAAAGGGTTTACACAAAACCGCCTGAACCAATACCGTGTATCAAGTATTGCTGCTACCAAATATGTACACTACCAGGCGCTTTTACCTGAGAGGGATTGTGTGCCCATCAAAAGCGGTAATTATTTACTGAAGGTTTTTTTGGATTCCGATACATCCAAACTTGCTTTTACAAAACGTATGATGGTTGCTGAAAACAAAGTAAGTATCGTTGCACAGGTTCAGCAACCTTTTGATAACGACCTGCTGCGCACACACCAGAAAGTGCAGATGTCTGTAAATACACAACAACTGAATATCCTCAGCCCCCAGCAAACCAAAGTAGTGATCCTGCAAAACAACCGATGGGATGATGCTGTAAAAGATATACAGCCAACTTTTATACGCAATAACATAATGGAATATAACGGTGAACAGGATTGCATTTTCCCCGCAGGAAAAGAATACCGTTTTGCCGATCTCGAAAGTTTCCGTTTTCAGAGCGAAAGGGTAGACAGGGTTGATAAAACAAAGGAGCCCAACGATATTTTCATCAAGCCGGATCCTGAGCGGACCAACTTCCGCTATATTTTTTTTAAAGACATGGATGGATGGAACCAGATCGCCACAACGGAATCTGTGAACCCATGGTGGCAAACAGATTATGCGTATGTGCATTTTACATTTGCACCCACTAACAACCAGCCGTTTGCAGGTAAATCGGTTTATATACTGGGAGAATTAACCGGCAATCAGGTAGGCGATACCTCACGAATGATATATGATGCAGCAAAAGGTGTGTATACAAAAACACTTTTTTTAAAACAGGGATATTACAGTTACACCTATGTAACCAAAGACAACAGGAATCCGAATGCAAGGTCTGAAGCATCTATAACTGATGGCAATTATTGGGAAACGGAAAATGAATACGAGATATTTTTTTATTACCGTTCATTCAGCAGCCGGCACGATGAGCTGATCGGCGTATCGACAATTAATTCGCGAAACGGAAGAAATGGATATTAAATAGTTTATGGACTATAGTCTATAGTCCATGGTCTATGGTTGATCGATGGCCAATGAAAAAAATCGGGAAAATAACTGTTCAACCCTTACTTTTGCGGCGGCAGGTCTTACACGGCCAGCTCCTGCTGAACCTCCCCAGGACAGGAATGTAGCAAGGATAAGCGGTTGTAGCGGTGCGATGTGAGTAGCCTGCCATTTTTTTTCTCTTCCCTTAAGGGAACAAACGGAGCAAAAAATCAAATTTATTTCTTCATCAAATTTCTCCTCCGGGGAACAAGGGATATGAAATTCTTTATCGATACAGGCAACCTCGCTCAAATCAAAGAAGCAAACGATTTAGGAATACTGGATGGTGTAACAACCAATCCAACTTTAATGGCCAAAGAAGGTATTAAAGGCGAAGAAGCCATTGCACAACATTATAAAACCATTTGTGAAATGGTAGATGGCGATATCAGTGCAGAAGTATTATCAACTGATTTTGCCACGATCGTTGAAGAAGGAAAAAAACTTGCCGCGATCCATCCGAACATCGTTGTAAAAGTGCCGATGATCAAAGACGGCGTGAAAGCGATCAAATGGTTCACTGATAATGGGATCCGCACCAATTGTACATTGATCTTTTCAGCCGGACAAGCCATCCTCGCTGCGAAAGCAGGTGCAACATATGTATCGCCCTTCATCGGGCGTGTTGATGATACGGGTTGGGATGGAATGGAACTGATCGGCCAGTTGCGGCATATATTCGATATTCAGAATTACAAAACAGAAATACTCGCTGCATCGATCCGCAATGCATTGCATATTATCAAAGCCGCAGAACTGGGCGCCGATGTTTGTACCTGTCCGTTGAGTTCTATTTTGGGATTGTTGAAACATCCTTTAACGGATAATGGGCTTGCACAGTTTTTGGAAGATGCGAAGAAGATGTAGATAGGGTAGGTAAAGTAAATAAAGTAGGAAGTAGATAGTGAAGTTGAAAAGCAATTGATAAAGATTGCTTTTCAACTTTTTTGTTTTATAGACTCTGCGCAAACGCTGCATCTCTGCGCCTCTGTGGTGAAAAATTTTCGAAATAATCACCCGCTCATTTTTTTAAACCTGTTTCACCGCAAAGATGTAGAGGTTTCGCAGAGTATTTTAATAATACAATAGGTACAGACCTAATTTACTTTATCTACTCTATCTATTTACTTTATTTACAAGCTAACCACCTTCCTCTCCCCATTACTTTCAAAACACAATTGAATGATCCGCATTACATTGATGCCATCCGCTGCACTTACCTGTACCGGTTGATGGTTGCGGATCGATTGAAAAATCCCATCATAATAATCATAATAATTTCCCTGAAGCGTTGGTACTTTTTCACGAATTACTTTGCCATCTTTTTCAGTGTGAAGCAATCCCTGTTCCGATTCGGGCTCCGTTCCCCAGTCGGTTAAATTGGGTTTATGATTCGCTACCAATAAAGGTTCCTGCACATCTCCACGGCTCTTGAGAAATGATCCGAGCCTCCCATGGATCACATAAGCCGGGAATGGTTCTCTCACCTGGTAACCCGCTTTCAGCCTCACTCTCAGCATGGGATAATAAAAAAGTATCTCGAAATAATCATCCACTTTTGATCCGGGCCTTGTCATACGCAGATCCGCAAAAACAGCCTGCGGCATGCCAAAAAGGTTCAGTGCCTGGTCTATCAGATGCGGGCTCAGGTCATTTAAAATGCCTGCACCGGGAGCAGGTATTTCTTTGTGTGGCTTGGGGCTGAGTTCTTCTTTATACCTGTCGAAATGAATTTCCGCTTCCATGATCTCGCCGAGCCAGCCTTCCTGAATAATTTTTTTCACCGTTTTAAAATCACTGTCCCAGCGCCGGTTTTGAAAAACGGACAGCATTAATTTTTTTTCTTCCGCCAGTTCTTTTAATATGGCCGCTTCTTCAACAGTGGTGGTAAAAGCTTTTTCAACAACTGCATGTTTCCCGGCTTCCAATACTTTTTTTGCAAAATCGAAATGAGTAGCGGTAGGTGTGTTTACAATTACCAGTTCGATCGAATCATCAGCCAGTATTTCTTCCAGCGAGCGGTATATTTTTATATCCGGATAAAATTCAAGCGAGTCGGATTTTGTTCTTTCCCAGATCCCGCATAATTCAAACCCTTTGTGCAGTGCGATGAACGGTGCATGAAAAGCTTTTCCTGATAAACCAAAAGAGAGAATGGCTGTTTTGATCGGTTGCATATTTGTTTCTTATTAACGAATTAGCGAATTGTGCGGATTGACGGAGCCGGGTTTTAAACAAGATATGGAAAAAACAGAAATGGCTCACAGGCTGTTCTGATGCCTGGTTTGTGAGTTGTTCACATTTTCATTTACAGGCCTGTAAGCTATTGCAAATGTCAATTCTACTTTCTATTTTACCCTGTCATATATTTCTTACCCTCAAAACGATTGCTATGAACACACAAAAGTTTATCGTCTCCGGTATAGTTGGAGGCATTGTTTCTTTCTTTGGCGGTTACCTTATTTACGGAAAATTAATGATGGGTTATTTTAATGATCATCCTGGAACTGTTGCCAATGTTATGCGCAGCGATTCCGAACTGGTTTGGTGGGCGCTGATCGGCGGCTCTGTTTTTATGGGGTTGCTGCTCTCTTATATTTTCAACAGGTGGGCCAATATCACTTCCCTGGGTGCAGGCCTGATGGGTGGCCTGGTGATCGGATTTTTAATGAATACCGGCCAGGATCTGCTGATCTATGGCGATTCGCATATTTCAAGCCTGCATAGCCTTGTTGGGGATATTATCTGCGGTACGGTTCTTTCCGGATTAACAGGTGCGGCTGTTGGCTGGATGAATGGAATGGGCAAGAAAACTGCTGCCTGATATGGTCGATGATATGTATAAAAAGAGCCCCGGATTCCCGGGGCTCTTTTGTTATTGTTAATACGTTATTTTACTCTTTAAAATCTCTGCACCGCTGCGTCTCTGCGGTGAAAAGATGTACAAAATCGAACAGGTAACCATTGCGAATGATTTGACCGCAGAGGCGCCGAGACACAGCGTTGATTGCAGCGAAATTCATTTAGGTTTCCTTATCCTTCGTACTTCTCACCAGGCTGATACCTGAAACAAAAAATAATCCACCCAGGATACCAAATAAAATGATCGCTTTGATATTTCTGGTGCCGCCGCTTGCGTTCATGAAAACAACACCGGCGTAGATCAACCCTATTATGCCAAGGATTGAAAGTATTATTCCTAATATTCTTTTTTCCATAAAGGATGGAATAAAATAATCATGCCATACCCCGTGTATCACCTGTTTGCCTCGCTGATCCAGTGAAACTGTTTCTCCGCCAGCTGAAAATGGCGATTGCTTTTTTTCAGGACAACATATAATGAATCACTGTTTTTACTGCCCCATATTTTAATGGTATTGCTGTCGGACAAAATGCGGTGAAAGTTAACGATCATACCCGTTGACCTTGACGATTTCTGGAGGCCTGTTACCTTATTGGTTGAATCAACAACAATATTAAAGTAGCCGCGGTGATACCGTTGCCTGAAAGCTGTATCAGCTGAGGCTACACTGCCTGTTCCGTCAGTTTCAAAGATCACATCCTTCCAGCGTAATGAATCGGACTGTAATCCCGGTATCGTATCCTTATTTACGGCAAACACTGTTACATCATATATGCCCGGTGTAAGCGGTTTGATCGTAACCGTTTTCATCCGCGCAAGCGCATACTGATGAATATCATAAAATGGCAACAAAACAAAGAACACAACGAATGCCAGCTTCAGAACGATCCGTGTAATGCGCATCCATTTTTTTGGAAGGCCGGGTTGATACGCAATGTTTGAAACCGCCGGGCGGTTCAGTATAAAAAAATCGATCAGCCTTTTTGAATCATTCACCAATAGATACAGCGAATAAAGCACTAAATGGATGGAAAATATTTTAACCGGAATATCATAGCAGAGATTCAATACCATTACATTGATAAATACAGCTGTGGCAATAAAAATCCCGAGTGTAATGGTTCTCCTGTTGAGTAACAGCAAACCTGCTAGCAACTCCATCGCTCCGGAAAACATTTCGTATGGTGAGGAGTAGCCAATGAACATCCACGAAAAACGCATGGGTAAAAAATCACCAAGCGGTGTTGCCAGCTGGCTTTGGTTCGGGAATGGCATCTGTAAATAATACAGTTTATAAATGGCGTAGCTGATACAACTGATGATCAGGCTGTACCGGATAATTGTGCGAAGCCAGTAATCAGCGATCGTATAATTTTTTCTTTTATGGTCAAGAATACTCCAGCCCAATGTTCCAATTGCAGCAAGAATAAGATAAGTAAACACATATTCCCAATTAACGGATGTGTCGCCGCTGCCATTATTTATCACCGTTGTTTGCGCAAAATGAAACCAAAGCGTATTGAATTTCTCCACTATCCAGGAAAAAGCCTGGTCGTACAAGCCAAGTAAATAACCAATACCCGGAATACGGTTCAGCCATTCCCAGGGAGAAATATTGAGAATAAAATAGATGGCGAAGAAGCGGAAAAGTATTTTGTGGGAGAGAGGCCAATTAACGGTATTGCTTTCTTCTGTTAGCATAAGCATTAGTTTGGATAATGAATATATGATACTTTGCTAATATCATCTTTGTAAAAGCCAGTGAAATGCTAAACTGTATTGAGTTTGTTTACACATTTCCTATATTTTTTTTGCCAGATACCAAATAATCCTATCTTACAAAATATGGAAATGAAAAACCGTGAAGTGAAGACTGATTTTGTCAATGTTACATGTTGTGAGCCACACAGGATACGTACAAAAGAAATATTGAAACAGGTTCCGGAAATGCGGAAACTGATAGGGAAGAACCCATATACTTTTTTTGCGATCATTGGATTAGTGAGTGTGCAGATTGTGATGTGTGTGTTACTGTCCAGCCAGCCATGGTGGCTTATTCTTCTTGCTGCCTATACGATCGGCGCTTTTGCAGATCATGCTTTGTTTGTAATGATACATGAATGCGCACACAGGCTGATCTTTAAAAAACCATCGGCCAACAGGCTCGCCGGGATACTGGCTAATATGCCGGTGATCTTTCCAAGCTCTGTTGCTTTTGAAACCTATCATATCAAACACCATTCTTTCCAGGGTATACATGAACTGGATGGCGACCTGCCGAATTACTGGGAAGCAAAACTGATCAATAATTTTTTTATCGGTAAGATGATCTGGTTATTGTTCTATCCTTTTTTTCAATTATTCAGGTTCCCGCGTTTAAAGGAGATCAAGCCTTTTAATAAATGGGTAGTGCTTAACTGGGCAGTTCAGATATTATTTGTTGCAGCTGTTGTATATTTCTTTGGCGGCAGGGCATTGGGATTTTTGATGCTGAGTTTTTTCTTTTCAGTAGGGCTGCATCCGTTAGGCGCAAGGTGGATACAGGAACATTACCTCACCAATGGCGAACAGGAAACATACAGTTACTATGGGCCGTTCAATAAAGTAGCTTTTAATGTGGGTTACCATAATGAGCATCATGATTTTCCATCGGTGCCATGGAACAGGTTACCACAAATAAGAAAGGATGCGCCTTCATTTTATAATTCGCTTTCTTATCATACATCATGGACAAAACTTTTTTTCAGGTTTTTGTTCGATACAGAAATATCACTCTTCTCCAGGGTTGTAAGAACCAACAGGGGCAAGGTTTTGCTGGCAGATGAATCAAAGCCTGATATTGATCTGGTTGCTACTAAATAGTAACTTAATTCATATACATTAACAATCTATTTACAGGGTAGTGACTCAGTTTGAACGTTAAAGTAATTAACAAAACGGGAATTATATCGCAGTTCCCACCCCCCCGATTCTACCGTTTTTAGCAATTCAGGTTAAGCCCAATTTCGTCACTCCTACCCGACAATTTGACAAAAGTAATTTTTAAAAACTAAAACATTTAGAGATGGAAAATCAAGAATTGATGCGCCTCTGTTTTCAGGTTGCTATGATTATGAAAATGGCACAAAACGGAGAAACGTTTGGAGAGGAAGTAGTCATGTTCCAAAACGAGAAATACCTAACACCGGAAACGGTTAAGAGGGCTGTTGATCAATGGAATCCGCAAAAACCAAGTTTGGAGATAATATGTTCCGCTTTACATGTAGGGTTTAAAACAGGAATATTTTCTGTATATCAAAGTGGGAATATTATATCGTACAGACAGGAAATCTAAAATGGTGTACCAAACGTGTATTCCAATACGGCTTTTTTTACTTTTGTTTCTTGCCCCGAAGTTGTCAATGTGATAAAGACAGACCACGAAATTGGTATATGAATAGCAGATGGTTTATCATAAAATGACCCAATATGTATGTGTGGGCTATAAGCATTTGGCACTACCGTGTATACCTTTTTAACTGCATTTATTCCCTCATTTTCCCCGCGCCGCTCAAAAGTCTCAATCAGTATGTGAAATAAACTTGCTGTCTCGGTATCAACGTCCAGTTTCAACATTTTTGGTTTGATCAATCGCCCGTCAATATCCTTCAATTCAGTTCTTTCCCCTGGTTTAAGTTCAATTATTCCCACAGGTGGTGTATTCAAAGCTTTGCCGATAAGGTTTGCGAAGTCACTCATAAGGAAGCTAAGTTATTTGTTTTGCCGATTAGTTGTGCATAGGTTAACCGCCCATTTGGATTTCTCAGGGCTGCAATAACCCGTGAATTATCTGCATCCTTCCGAG
>JABDAP010000037.1 GCA_013289065.1 Bacteroidota bacterium
AATCGATCCATTTGATCCATCCATGCATTCCGTCAAAGACATCCCTTTACCCGACGGATATGAGAGAGTTACTGTTGCTGCCAGTTCTTTCGCCGCTTATTTAAGAAATCTTCCGTTGCGAAAAGACAAAACCATTTATCTCTACAATAAACAACCTAAAGCAAACCAATCGCTTCATTACGCGGTGATAGATATATCAACCGGCGACAAAGATCTGCAGCAATGCGCAGATGCCATCATGCGTTTGCGCGCTGAATATTTTTATGCAAAAAGATCATACGACAGTATCCTTTTTCCCAAAGGCGAACATGCCGTTTATCAATTCTCTTCTTATCATGAAAAAAATGTTCCTGATAACAGAACATTGTTCATGCATTTTATGGAAACCGTTTTTATCAATTGCGGAACCTATACACTGGAACAGCAACTAAAACCTGTAAAAGATTTTACTGCAATGCAAATAGGGGATGTGTTTGTAAAAGGCGGCGCACCGGGACATGCAGAGATAGTGGTTGATATGGCCGTAAATAAACAAACCGGTAAAAAAATATACCTGCTCGCAGAAGGGTATATGCCGGCGCAGGATATACATGTATTACTCAATCCATCAAACACAAACCTTGGCCCATGGTATGAGGCCGATCCGCAGAAAGAGATCATTACGGCAACATGGATCTTTACAAAAGGCCAACTCAGGCGCTGGTAAAATTTACCTGTACTTGTACCAGGAGCCTGTATTAAAAAGAAGCACTGTTTCATCTTCTTTGATATAATCTTTCTCGATCAGTTTTTTTAAACCGATATAAGTGGCGCTGCCTTCCGGTGATAATAACAGGCCCTCGTTAACAGCGATATCTTCTATGCCACTGGTTATTTCTTCTTCTGTAACTGTTACGGCGGTTCCGTTGCTTTCATGCACCACCTGTTGTATCAGATCCTTTGCAAAAGGGTAGGGAACGGCCAGCCCGTTTGCCACAGAAGCTTCTGCTGTAAAGGTTTCAGGAAAAATGCCGGTTTCAAACATTTGTATCATAGGGTTACAGTTTTTTGATTGAACGATGATCATTCGCGGCAACCTGCCGCCGATCCATTTAAGTTGCTGCATTTCTTTAAATGCTTTCCACATGCCTACTAATCCTGTGCCACCGCCTGTAGGGTAAATGATCACATCGGGTAATTGCCAGTTGAGTTGTTCGGCAATTTCGAAACCCAATGTTTTTTTTCCTTCCAGCCTGTATGGCTCTTTCATGGTCGATATATCGAACGCGCCTGTTTCTGCAGCGAGTTGTTTTGCTTTTTTTCCGCAGGCATCTATCAAACCGTTCAGCAATATCAATTCTGCACCATACATCCTGCATTCTTCTTGTAATGTTTCGGGTGTATGTGCCGGCATGATCACCGTTGCTTTAATATCTGCCTTCGCCGCATACGCGCTCAGGGCGCCACCCGCATTGCCTGCAGTAGGAATAACACAATGTGTGATGCCCAGTTCTTTTGCTTTTGAAATAGCTACACTCAAACCCCTTGCCTTAAAGGATCCTGTGGGATTTACACTTTCGTCTTTTAATAAAATGCTGTTGATGCCAAGGTGTGCGGAAAGTTTTTGCAGGGAGTGAATGGGCGTCCACCCTTCGCCCAGGCTTACGATATTTTCTTCATCTGCCACCGGTAAGAGTTCTGCATAGCGCCACATCGTTTGCAGCCTGCCCGCCAGTATTTTTTTTGATAATGAAGAAAGATGATAACACGCAAGCAATGGCTGGTTACAGCAGGATGCAAAAGTTTGAATTACCGATGCCGGGTATATTTTTTTGCAGGAGGGGCAATGCAGATCGGCAATAAGTGATCGGGATGTAATAACTGTTTCCACAGGTTAAAGGTAAAACTTACTTATAACCTTTACCATCCATAGTTGTTATAAACTATAACTATATATTATATAGCTTTTTAGCCAGCCGGATAAAATTTTTATTCAGTTCGCTGTTCTCGCCTTTGCGCTGGATAAAATAAAAATTCCTTTCAATATGCAATCCTTCAAAATGGATCTCGGTTAATTCGCCATACGTTAGTTCTTTGATCACCGAACGGTGCGGTAAAAAACCCAGTGAATCAGACTCGATCAAAAAATTCTTCAATGCTTCCGTACCACCCAATCTTACTTTGATATCAAGATCGCTGATCTTTACTTTATGTTTTTCCAATGAATATTTTAATGCGGCCAAAGTGCCGCTGCCCCTTTCTCTTATCGCAAGCGGCATGTTCAGCATTTCTTTCAGCGCATAATTTTTTCTCTTCGCGATCGGGCTTTTCTTACTGCTTACCGCAACCACCTGATCCGATATAAATGGCTGGTAGTCTACGTTTGTCATCTTTGTCCTCCCTTCAATGATCCCCAGGTTTATTTCCTGGTTCAGTAATGCCTCCAGTACGATCTCTGAATTGCGGTTAAGTAAACTGATATGTGTTTGTGGGTAATGCTGGTTAAATGACGATAATACTTTTGGAAGGATATATAAGGCAACCGTTGTACTTGCACCCAATTTTAAAACGCCTTTGGCCTGCATCACATCTTTGATACTGGATATTTCAAATTCGGTTTGTTCCTGTATGCGTTTTACTTCGGTTAGTTTTTCAAAAAGCAGTTTACCCGCGGCTGTCAGGTCAATAAGAATGCCTTTCCTGTCAAACAGTTTCGTCTTATAATACTCTTCCAGCGATTTGATGTGTTTGCTGATAGCGGGCTGTGATATATATAATACCTGGCTGGCTTTTGAAAAGCTTTTTTGCTGTGCCACAGTTAAGAATACATCGTGCCGGGTAGAGATCATAATAATATAATACGTGATTGTATTGGTGTGGGATGCTTGCGCCGGTAATTATTTTGCAAGGCTCTGTATCACATCATACTTGGTAACGATATGGTATTCGCCTTTTTCATCTTTGGCCAGTACCGCGCCATTCTCTTTGGTGATAAGGCTTCCGAGCCGTTCCACTTTTGTATCAAAATCAACCACAGGGTATGCAGCTTCCAGCACACTTTCCACTGTTGCGTTCCTGATCTCGGGGTTGCTGAATACTTTCTGAAATAAACCGCTTTCACTCACTGCACCAACCACTTCATTTCCTTTCATCACAGGTATCTGTTCGATATCGTATTTCTTCATCATCTCAACAGCTTCTGCAACGGTATTGTTTGGTTCAATCGAGACTAATCTTTTGGCACTTCTTCCGTTAACGATGTCTTTAAAAGTTTTTACATCCAGGAACCCGCGCTCCATCATCCATTCATCGTTATAGATCTTTGCAACATAACGGCTGCCGTGGTCATGAAACACACAAACCACCACATCATCTTTTGTAAGGGTTGATCTCAACTGCATCAATCCCTGCAAACAGCTGCCGGCGCTGTATCCGCAGAACAATCCTTCTTCTTTGGCAATGCGCCTGGCCATTACCGCGCCGTCTTTATCGGTAACCTGTTCAAAATGATCTATCACACTCATATCATAATTCTGCGGCACAAAATCTTCACCAAAGCCTTCAGAAATATACGGGTGCACTTCATTCATGTCTATCTCACCCGTGTTATAATATTTTGTAAGCAACGATCCATATACATCTATCGCCCACACTTTAATGTTTGGATTTTTTTCTTTGAGATACATGGCTGCGCCGGTGATCGTTCCGCCGGTTCCTGCCGTGCACACAAAATGCGTGATCTTTCCTTCTGTCTGCTCCCATATTTCGGGGCCGGTACTTTCATAATGCGCCTGGCGGTTGGCAAGGTTATCGTACTGGTTCATGTACATTGAATTCGGGATCTCTTTTCCCAAACGTTTGGCCACACTGTAATAACTTCTTGGATCATCGGGCAGCACATTGGTTGGACAAACAATCACTTCCGCACCAACTGCTTTTAAGATATCGGCTTTCTCTTTCGACTGTTTATCGGTAGTAACAAAAATGCATTTATATCCTTTTACACAGGCGGCCAGCGCAAGGCCCATACCGGTGTTGCCGCTGGTTCCTTCGATGATGGTGCCGCCGGGTTTTAGTTTTCCTTCTTTTTCGGCCACTTCTACCATTTTAAGCGCCATGCGGTCCTTGATGGAATTGCCGGGATTAAAATAATCCACTTTAGCCAGCACAGTAGCAGGAATATCTTTGGTGATCTTATTGAGTTTGATAAGAGGCGTGTTGCCGATCGTTTCAAGAATGTTGTTGAGCCACATAATAAACTAACGCTTGTTTGAAACAAAGGTAAAGTTTTGATCATGCGGATCACGACCAATTAAAAAATAGATGATTTCGGGAAGAGGAAAATATGTGTGGGCGGATGGGTTATGATTTGAAAGATTCCACCATTTTACTGCAAACCTCGCTCTGGATCATTTTTTCAGCAACGGTTATCATGTTCTTGAAAGCCTTTGCTTCGCTGATACCATGGCCGATGATCACGGGTTTTGCTACGCCCAGCACAGGCGTGCCGCCATAATTTTCATAATGAAAACGGTTGAAATAAACATCGTCTTTATAACCCCGCTGTTGGGCAAGATCGTAAACCGACTCAGCCATTTTAAGGATCACATTGCCGGTAAAGCCATCACAAACCATTACATCGGCCTTATCGTTGAACAGGTCGCGGCCTTCGATATTGCCAATAAAATTGATCTTGGTATTTTCTTTTAAAAGAGGATAAGTTGCCTGTGCAAGAATGTTTCCTTTTCCTTCTTCTTCACCCACATTCATCAAACCGATCTTGGGGTTGTCGATGTTGAGAACGTGTTGTGCATATAAACTGCCGAGAACAGCAAACTGGTTCATCTGTTCCGGTTTGCAGTCAGAATTCAAACCCGCATCCAGTATGATACCCGTGCCACCACTCAGTTTCGGTACAACGGTTGAAATGGTTGGCCGTAAAACGCCTTCGATCACTTTAATGCTGAACATAGCGCCTACCAACATGGCGCCTGTATTACCGGCGCTGATAAATGCATCTATCTTGCCTGTTGCGAGTAAATGAAAACCAATGGCAATGGAAGAACGCTGTTTTTCTTTCAGCGCTTTGGTTGGGTGTTCGTGGTAACCGATCACTTCCGGGGCATGTATCAAATGCAAATTAGGTGATGTAACATGGTGCTCCTCCAAAAGAGGTTTTACCAATGCTTCATCACCTATACAAAATATAGAAGCCGTACGGGTATTGTCAGACAGGTATAGCTGCAAGCCTTTCACCGCTTCAAGCGGTGCAAAATCTCCACCCATCATGTCTAAGCCAATATTCATCGTGCAAATAAGCTAAGAGGTTGAACTAAAAAGGTTACGCTTTCAATGGAGCTTTTTCAGCTACCAGTTTCCCTTTATAGAACAATTTTCCTTCGCTTACGTGCGCGCGGTGGCGTACATGTGTTTCACCTGTGGTGCTGTCTTTGCTCAATGTTACTTCCTGGGCCACGTAGTGAGTTCTTCTCTTGGCGCTACGTTGCTGTGAATGTCTGCGTTTAGGATTCGGCATATCTCGAAATTTATAGTATCAAAAAAATTATTCTAAGTTTTTAAATTTATCCAGCCCTTTCAGCAATTTGTTGCTGTCTTTCTGCGCTTCTTCTTCCATCTTTCTCAGCTTTTCCAGCACCTCGGTATTGCATTTTGGCCCGCCCATTTCTTCCTTGCTGCACATTTTCTGCAACGGAATACTCAGGTTGATGAATTCGTAAATCCAGTCGGCCAGGTACAAATGGCTCTCGCCGCGGCTGATATAATATACATCAGGGTCTTCTTCCTGTTCGTTCATCGGCTCGGGGTCATCCACCATTTTTACAATGATGTTGAACTCGTCCCAAAGCTGCATGGGCAGTGTGTTTCCGCACCTGTCGCAGGAAACATCCAGCGTTCCGTCAACATCAAATTTTAACTGCATAAAGCCATTGTTCTTCTCAAGGCTTAATTTGATATTGGCGATGCAGTGTTCAAAATCCTGTTCACCATATGGTACAAAGAACTTATCCTCAATCCTGTATTCGTATACATGAATCCCCGGCTTTAAACCCACAAATGCTATCTCGAATTCCCGGCGCTGACTCATAACCGTTTTTTAAGGGCTTGCAAAGGTACTCCAAAACAGCCGAAATGCCAAAGGAAAATTGAACCTGGGCGTATTACTGCCCAACAGGCAATGATAGGCTTTTTAATGGCATATTTGTATATATGATGCATATATGAAGAAGCAAAACACGATATCAGCCAAATCCTGGATCAAACTGTGGATTTTATTCATCATAGCATTGGCTATCAGTATATTTTCTTATTTCCCTGCCCAGGTTGAGAGGTTCTATTCGGTAGGTTTTTATCCGGGGTTATCTTCTACATTGCGGATCCTGACCAAATGGGTGCCTTTTAGCGTGGGTGATGTTATTTACACATTGGTCTTTATTTCTTTGGTGGTTTATGTGGTCAAAGGCTTTATTCTCATCTTTCAGAGGAAATATACAAAGGCAATGTTTATTCATTTCCTGTTTCGGTTTGCCGACGCGCTCCTGTGGATATATATCATTTTCAAATTAGTTTGGGGATTGAATTATGACCGGATGGGAATTGCCTACCAGTTAAAGATCAGCAAAACGGAATACACGAAGGAAGACATCACGCAACTCACCGATCAGCTGATCGAAAAAGTAAACGAGTGCCGCCGGCAGATAAAAGACTCCATACTACCCGAACCATCGCTCGATTCAATCTATCGTGTGGCCCAGGTTTCTTATCAAACTGCATCTGATGAAAATGGTTTTTTAGATTATCGTAACCGCGCCGTAAAAAGCAGCCTGTTCAGCAGCATTGGAGATTATATGGGTTTCTCGGGTTATTACAATCCATTTACAGGCGAAGCGCAGGTACGGTCGGATATTCCAAGGATCCTGATCCCGTATATCGCCTGTCATGAAATGGCGCACCAGCTTGGTTATGCAAGTGAGAGTGAAGCGAATTTTGTAGGATATCTCGCTGCATCTTCTTCAAGCGATGTGTATTTCCGTTATTCTGTTTACCTCGATCTTTTTTCTTATGCGCAGGGCGAAGAGATCTTTTTGTATAGTAAAGAAAAAGATTTCAAAGAGTTCGAAGCGGTCATCAAACAAAACAGGGAACGATTGGATACATTGGTAAAAACAGACAGGCGCAGGATCAGGGAATTCTTTTTTAAAAGAAGGAACCGCATTTCACCGGCAGTGTCGGGTTTGTATGACCAGTATTTAAAAATGAACAAGCAATCACAAGGCGTAAAAAGTTATGATGAAGTGATCGGATGGTTGATCGCGTATCAGAAAAAGTATGGTAAGCTGTAAGCCATGAGCTCAAAGCTAAAAACTATTCTTCCACATCATACTCTCCACAGGTTTATTCGGTTGCCCGCTGTATTTGGCGTTGATCTTCTGGTTGTATTTTATGGCGATCTCGCCATCAACAGGAAAATAAATAAGCTGGCCGATAGGCATCCCTTTGTAAATACGAACGGGTTGTTTGCAGGAAATTTCGAGTGTCCAGTTTCCGCAGAAACCCACATCGCCTTTACCGGCAGTGGCGTGTATATCAATACCCAGTCGGCCGGTGGAAGATTTTCCTTCGAGAAAAGGGACATGTGCATGCGTTTCGGTGTATTCATCGGTAACACCTAAATAAAATTTGTGCGGCTGCAGCACAAAACCTTCATCAGGTATTTCGAAGTATTCGATCTTATTATGTTTTTTGGCATCGAGTTCTTCATTGATATAAGTGGCGAGGCATTTTCCAAGATGCACATCATAACTGTTGCTGCCAAGATCTTCGCGGTTATAAGGTTCTATTTTAATGGTGCCTTTGGCTATTTCTTCGAGTATGCGTGTATCTGTCAGGATCATTCGTTGTACTTTTATGTATGGAGATGCAAATAAAGCTTACATCTGCAATCTAATTTCTAAATTTCCGCAGTGCCGCTGTTTTATCAACAAGATATCAACCTGACCACAAAGCTGGGTGTATGGAAGATCGAAGAAACGGAAGATTTTTTTCTGCATTCGGTTCCGCTGCAACGCAGTATTACACACCCGCATAAACGTTTGCAGCATCTGGCGGGCCGTTATCTGCTGGCTTTTTTATTTCCTGATTTTCCGCATGCAGAAATTGAGATCGCTGATACCAGAAAACCATTTCTTCCGGATGAACAGTTTCATTTTTCCATTTCTCATTGCGGCGATTATGCTGCAGCTATCGTGAGCAGCACCGAAAGGGTTGGTATTGATATTGAAATGATCACACCAAGGATCGATAACATCAAACATAAATTTTTGCATGTTGATGAATTGAAATCTGTAAACGATTATGCAGCCGGCCAGCAACCAAAGCTGTTAACTTTATTGTGGAGCGCCAAAGAAGCCATGTTCAAATGGTGGGGCAGGGGTGATGTTGATTTCAGCGAAGTTTTGCGCATTCATGATTTTTCAACAGAGCAGAGCGGATCCATGAATGGGTCGTTTGATAAAGATGGTATTTCTTTTCCGTTGCAACTGCATTACAGATTGAGTGAAACGACGAGTTTGGTTTGGGTTTGTTCGGAGGGTTGATCTTGATTTTTTGCCACAGAATACACAGATGGGCGCAGCCAGAGCAAATCAATCATCGAATTTGCTTTTTGTTTTTGGGATGAGCAGAAGATTTTTCTGTAATGTTTGTTTTAATTGCCTTTTTACCAATTGTCCCATGGTCTTCGCTTTCTGAAAAGCCGCAGGTGCATTAAAATGGTTAGCCAGAGCGGTTTTCAGCTGTTCTATCTTTTCGTCTTTTGAGATCATATCGCTGGCCATGATATCCAGTATCTCTTTTACGCGGTACCGCGATGAAACCAAACGAAACGTCATCATGGTTCTTTCCTCAGCCTGGTATTGTGCGATGGACTCTTTATCGAGGTGTTTGATCACAATATCAACCAAGGCCTTATTTTCTTTAAAGAACTGCGGCAGGTATAAATTTTTTCTGCCCTCATACGATTGCTGGTCAAAATCGATGGCGCGGATGCGGTACTGGAAGTCTTCAATATCCGGAGTAATGTTCACAACAAAATTATACGAACGCATATCGCCCAGCAAATGCACAAAACAACGCTCATTGAATTTTACAAATTCCTTTGCCAGGCGGATAAGATTGGTATTGGAATCTTTTAAATAATCATTGATAAAAATATCGCCCGGGATGCCTGGTATATGTTCTTCGATCAACGTTTTTTTATCCGTAAAATATACCATGCGGTTTGGCGAAAGCAAATGTTCCAGCTCCAATCCATATACACGGCTCGCATCGGCCTGTTTAATATAGTAGTGATCGTAGTTATCGTTGAATTTATTTACAATGCGTACGCGGAAAGGCTGGCTGTTTCCAAAATAACAGAAATCGATCCTTGCCACATCGAGGTGATTGATAAAACTCATATCACCTTCTGTTTTTAAGATCGCATAAATACGCACGAGGTTTTCGCGCAGGAATTTCCATTCATGCATATCATAAGAAGCTTTCTCCCACGCAGTTTCCTTGCCGAATTTATCTTTTAGCGGAACCGTGTATGTATAGCGTTGCAGATCCTGGTAACTTACAGGAAGCCTTACTTCCCTTCCGTATTTGATCAGGTATTGCCGCAGTTCGTCATTTACAGGGAAGATGGGTTTCTTCTGAGAAGGTTTATCGGCATGGTCTGCCGGATCGATATTTTCAAAAGTATTAATCAAGTAAAACCGGGTCGTTGTCTTCGAGCAGATTTAAATTAACCGCATCGGCTCCTGCAATTCCTTCTACAGAACCCTTGATGTGTGCGGCATTCAGCAAAACTTTCTCTAATTGTTTCTCGCGCGACTTCCATAATTTCTCCATCGCATCACGTTCGCGTTGTATGCTCAGTTTCATACTCATAAACCCTTCGCGGATGGCTTTCCAGTTCTCGCTGAATTCATTGCCGGTAAGATAATCATATAACATCACCATCTTATCGCCTTTGTTATCCTGGCTTTTTTTTGCGTCGGCAATTTTCAGGATAGCGTCGCGCAGTAAAAGAGAAACGCTTCTTACTTCGGCAAATGTGCAGATGTACACGCCATTTTTTTCGCCAAAGCGTTCCATTTCTTTCGGCAGGGCCTGTGTAACGATCACAGCAACATCAGCGCCATGGTTCCGCATATCTTTTTTTAGCTTTTCGATCCAGTCGTTCTGAAAATCTTTGGTTCGTTTGCTTTCATAAATGATCTTTCCTGATTCGTTGCCGAACTGGTTGCGCACAACCTGGATACAATCCGCGCCACGAACGCCTTTGCCAACTTCTTCGATCTTATCAAACGGGAAAGTAGCCTGCAGCATTTCTTCCAGCATCAGTTCCTGTACCTCTCCCTGCAATTGCATGCTTCCCTGTTCGGATTTGCGGCGCATTTCTTCTGCTAATTTTTTCTGATCGTCTAATTGCTTTTCCAGTTCTTTCATACGGAGCTGGTATTCCTGTTCTTTTAAACCCAGCCTTTCTGTTTCATCTTTTTGTAATTGCTCTTTCAGTTTCTCGCGCTCTTCTATTAACTGCCGTTGAAGTGTTAACTGTAATTCTTCTTCTTTTATCTTCAGGCTTTGTTCTTTCTGCAAGAATTCAAGTTCTTTTTTACGTGCTTCTTTTAATTTCTCTTCGGTATCATTTGCATTTTGCTGTAACATTTTTAACTGGTTCTCAAAATCTGCAGCAATGGATCTGCGGATAGATCCCTGCAACTCTTCTTTTAGTTTATTTTTTTCGAGCTCTACCTGTTTGTGTGTTTCTTCATCTTTTGCCTGAAGCTGTTGTAAAAAAGAGGTTTCTTTCAGCCTGAATTCTTCGTCTTTTTTCTTTTGCCAATCCTGCATCTGCCCGCGGAGTTCTTTTTGTATTTCTTCGCGGATAGAATCGCCCGGTTCGAACTGGTGATTGCAATTGGGGCATGTGATGATAAAACCTGACATACTATTTTTTTTACAAAGTAAGATTAAGCGATGAAAACAAAAAAACCGTTAGGGCAACGCTGATCCTGAACAATTATTTCCAGACCGTTTCCAACGGTGTGTAGCCAAATACCTTGAATTTATTCTTATGCAACATCAAATTTTCAAGGCCACCTCTCTTTGTATAAATGGCAATCGCTCCCTTTTGCCCGCCGGAAGAAAGAAATGCCGGTGGCGGATAGGCTTTAACCATGGCAACTTCAGATGGGCTCACAATACCTCTGGTTAAGCGATCAACCTTGAACTCATCTAAAAATACGTCAACATTGGAGCCGCCCCGGAAACTGCTTGGCCCTTGCCATTGCAAAATATAATTCCCGTTGTTTCCCATCGAGATCTGCAACCCCGCAACCCTTCCAATTAAAAACTGAAAAATATCTTCGCTTTGTGAGATCATGTTGTTTTCCAATCCATCGAATATCCGGGCATTATCATTTCTAAATAATCCGGTGCTGTATTCCTCATTAAATAGGTCGACCTTTCTTTTCTGTTCAGCAGTAACCGTTACACCCGGCAAGGTGGTATTTGATTGAAAGTATGTTTCCAGGTCTTTTTGAGATGCTATTGCGGCTGTCTTTGAAGCGGTATCAACATGCCCTACATATACAAATTGAATCACACTGGTATCACTACTGAATGTTGAATCGAGCGGCGTTTCAATGCTTATGTTCAGATTAATTGGGTGTGAGGCCTTCGGTGGAGAAAAAACAAAAGAGCATGTATCCTCGAAAAGAACACCCCTGACAGAAAACGCGCCATCTGCATCGGTTGTTGTTTGGCCGAAAAAAGGGTCGTTCTTTTTTGTCAACATAGAATAGCTCAAGGTAGATCCTGGCAGATTATTCGCGGTACCCTGAATACTAAAAAAACGTTTACGTGTAAGAAAATTGAACGCATATCTGCCTTCAGGTAATATACTGTCAACAACAAGAGAAGAAGCGCTTATGCCATCAACTACCGGGTAACGATAGGCCCACCAGCGTTTGGTATCTACGTTTTCAATAAATACATAGAGTGAAGCGAAATGAATATTATTGGCTTTATAGGCAGGAAAGTTTCCGGTTATTGTTATGGTATCGCCATGCTGATAAGTTGACCTGTCGGTTTTAATAACCTGGCCATAGGCAGCTGGGGTAACCATTGCACAGAGAAAGATCGTCCGGATCCTATTCATAGGTGTATGCATTATAAATGCAAACATGCAGTATTTGTTTTAGTATGATGAATATTGATGCGGTATTTTATTTATCATTTAATACATTATTAATCTATAATGAAATCTTGTTGTAAAGAGATGGCAGAAAAAAAACTACTGCATCTGTCAACTAACATCTTCGCCTATCCGGGCATACAGTTTGCAAGAGCTAATAACAAACCATACAATTTTATTTTATGCAAAAGATCAGCCCTTTTATTTGGTTCGATAACAATGCCGAAGAAGCGATGAACTTCTATCTTTCTGTTTTTAAAGATTCAAAGCTGGTCAGGGTTGCCCACAACCCGCCGGGTGCACCCGGTCCGGAAGGCGCATTTCTGGTGGCAACTATTCTGTTGGAGGGCCAGGAGATCAGTTTGATGAATGGCGGCCCCGGCCATCCGCTTACTGATGCGATCTCACTTACGATCAACTGCAGTTCACAGGAAGAGGTCGATTACTACTGGAGCAAGCTGCTGGAAGATGGTGGAAACGAAATTGCGTGCGGTTGGCTGAAAGACAGGTTTGGCCTTTACTGGCAGGTAACGCCTATCATTCTGCCGCAACTTCTTAGCGACCCAGACAGGGCAAAGGCAGGTCGCGTTATGCAGGCCATGATGAAGATGATCAAACTGGACATACCTGTGCTTAAGGCTGTAGCAGATGAAAAATAAAGGCTATTCTGATTGATTGCCGAAGGCTTAAAAAACAAAGGAGCTATTTCTTTAAGAAATAACTCCTTCCGAAAATAGTGCGGAAGAGGAGATTCGAACTCCCACGGCTGTTACCCCGCTACCACCTCAAAGTAGTGCGTCTACCAATTTCGCCACCTCCGCATCTTTGGGAAGGCAAATGTAAAGGAAAACGGTTATAGATTTTATAGTATGGCCATTCAATCCGGAAAAATTTGCCACGGAATACACAGATTGACACTGTTTTTTTCTGTGTATTCCTTGGCAATATTTTTTACATCCTTTCAGGAACATTAATTCCCAGAACATTCATTCCTGTTTTAATAACCTGCGCGGTTAATTGCGATAATTGTAAACGCAGAATTTTCTTTTCTTCCGTTTCTGCATTGCCAATGGAGTGCTCGGTATAAAATGAATTAAAGATTTTCGCGAGATTAAATATATATATGGCAACTTTTGATGGATCGTGTTCTGTTGCGGCATCATTTAATATAACAGGAAACATTTCCAGATGGATGGCGAGTTCTTTTTCTAAGGGAAGTAAAGCTGTTCCCAGTTGCTCGTTTCCGGTTTCCTGTTTTTGAATGGTTCCTGATTTTCTTAAAATACTTTTTATCCTTGCATGTGTGTACTGAATGAATGGCCCGGTGAATCCATGGAAGTCGATACTTTCTTCGGGGTTGAATACCATTTTCTTTTTCGGATCAACACGTAACAAAAAAAACTTCAATGCACCAAGGCCGATCGTGTTATATAGTTCTTCCAGTTCCTGCGATGTAAAATCTTTTACTTTCCCCAGCTCTTCGGTTTTTTGCTTTGCGATATTGATCATTTCATCTACAAGATCATCGGCATCTACCACTGTTCCTTCGCGGCTTTTCATTTTGCCGGTTGGCAATTCAACCATTCCATAACTTAAATGATACATGCCATCTGCAGAAGGCAAACCTAATTTCTGGCAGATCAGTTTCAATACTTTGAAATGATAATTCTGTTCATCGCCCACTACATAAATACTCTGGCCTGCATTGAACTCTTTTTGTTTTTGCTCTGCCAGCCCGATATCCTGTGTGATATAAACTGATGTGCCATCTTTTCGCCTCACCAGTTTTTCATCAAGCCCATCGGCAGTAAGATCGATCCAGACACTGCCATCCGTTTTTTGAAAGAATACACCTTTTGCCAGGCCTGTTTCTACCAGGTCTTTGCCCAGTAAATACGTATTGCTTTCATAATAGGTCTTGTCAAAATCACTGCCGATCCTTTTATACGTTGCATCAAATCCTTCATATACCCAACTGTTCATTCTGCTCCAAAGCTCCATCACTGAAGGCTTTCCGGCTTCCCAGTCGAGCAGCATCTGTTGCGTTGCTTTCATCACCGGCGCTTCTTTCTCTGCTTCTTCCTGTGTTTTTCCCTGCGTTTTTAAAACGTCGATCTCTTTTTTGTATTCGTCATTGAACTTTACATAATAATCACCCACAAAATGATCGCCCTTGGTATGGGTTGATGCAGGTGTTGCACCATTTGCAAACATTTCCCATGCGATCATGCTTTTACAAATGTGAATACCGCGGTCATTTACGATACATGTTTTTATTACTTCATTGCCATTGGCTTTCAGAATTTCTGCAATGCTTCTCCCCAGAAAATTATTCCGCAGATGGCCGAGATGCAAAGGTTTATTTGTGTTGGGAGAAGAATATTCAACCATTACTTTCTGGCCATTGGCCGGTGCGCATCCGAAAGAAATATTTTTGTATTGATCCCCGATAAAATGCAGCCAGTAATTATCAGCAACTGTGAGATTTAAAAACCCCTTGATCACATTAAAGGATGTAAACAGGTGCTGGTTTTCAGTGGTGATATGATCGCCGAGTTCCTGTCCCAATGCATCGGGAGATTTTTTTAATTGCTTGATAAAAGCAAACAGCACTACCGTATAATCTCCTTCAAACTCTGGCTTGGTGGCATTTACCAATATATCAACCGGCAGCAGATCGATCCCATATAACTGGTTGATGGCTACTGCTGTCACTTCTTTTATTTTTAAAACCACGCTCATTTCTTAACATTTTCGGCTCGCAAAAGTAACCAATTAACCCCTACCTTCGATGCCGTTTATGCGAAAGCTACATGATTATATCCGTGGCGCCGTACTGAGTATGGTGGATATGTTTTACCCGCTGTTCCGTAAGGTCATGCCGCTGCAAACCTTTCGCTATGCGGCCTGCGGCGGTTTTAATACTTTACTTGATATTACACTTTTCTTTGTGTCGTATAATTTTATCCTGAAAAAACAGCCGATACATCTGTCTTTTTTAACCATCGGCCCGCATATCGCTGCTTTTTTGATTGGGTTCTGTGTTACATTTCCCATTGGTTTTTATCTGAGCCGTTATGTGGTGTTCCAGGAAACTTCGGTTGCCAAACGCGAGCAGTTGAGGAAATATTTTATGGTGGTATTGGGTTGCCTGTTCCTTAATTACGGGTTCCTGAAATTATTTGTTGATGTATTTGGCTGGTACCCCACACCATCAAAATTATTGACCACTGTGTTCGTGGTTGCGTTCAGTTACCTCACGCAAAAGAATTATACTTTCAAGGCCGGAGCAGTTGCTGAGGGTGGGAAGGTGAGTGGTGAGTGGTGAGTGGTGAGTGGTTAATAGTTAATAGTTAATAGTTAATAGTTAATAGTTAATGAGGCGGGGATTCAAGGTATTCAAAAAAACGGTTGGTTTCCTTGTCTTGTAATTTGCCGAAAATATTTATAAAAGAAGAGCCTGTAAATTTCAGCCGGATACTTCTTTCTCCTGTATTATTTATTTTTTTTGCTAAAATGGAAGACGGAAAACTTCCGTCACCTTTATTTGCGATCTCGAAACCATTGATCTTATCAAGTTCCCAATTTCCTTTCGTGCCAAGTATTTCAAAATGATATAAACCGTTGCTGTCAATATCTTTCAGCCAAATTAATGGGTAACGAAAATCATACGGGCCCCATTCGGTTATGCGTATATTTTTTTTGCCCTGTGGAACAATTGCTGCAGGCATCGAACTATCCGGGATGCTTTTTAATCTTTCATCTTTCTGGTATTCCATATCGAGGAACTCATCGTCGCGTGTTGTATCGATGTTGTCTATATTGTCACCAAATTCATAATTCTGATCAACCATCAATTTTGTATTTCCGCTGAATACAACGGTATCTGTTCCCATCACATCAAAAGCAATATGGTCTGATGTAAAACGGTTAGCTGCCATCCAGTAATTGCGGCTCGCGGTATTTCTTTTTTTTGAATAACCCCAGTCATCAGGTTGCTTTTCCCTCGACCATATTTTTATTCCCGTTTGGTTGCCGGTAAATCCATTCAATGCAATATTGATATCCTGCCCATGTTCAATACCAATGCCGATGCGGTTACTGTCGATCACATTATCTGTGATATCTGTATCAAAACTATACCCGCCCCAGATCCCGTAATCGCAATCTTTCATAATATTTTTCATGATAAGGTTGCGGCTGAAAGTTACTTCCACTCCGTTTGTTGGTGCATATGAAAAATCATTGCCATAAATAAAATTGTCATTGCAGCCGCCTTCGCCTGTATCCATCGTGGTTTGGCCGGCCCACAAGAAAAACCCATCGCCGCTGTGTGTGGCAGTATTGAAAGCAAAAATATTATTACTGCTTTGTTCGTAAACCAGCATACCGGCACTGTCCTGTCCGCGTTTGTATTTTCCATCACTGTAACCACGCACATTATAATCGAGCCGGTTGTGGTAAACTTTATTGTTACTGCTTCTGTACAAACCAATGCCAATGCCTGAATTGAAAGAAAAATTATTATCCGCCACCTCCGTTTTTTCGCATTGTGTCATCATCAATGCGCATTGTCCGCCGGTTACCATGTTGTTTGTGATAAAGGCCTTGCTGCAATTCTTCAGATAAATGGCCGCGCCATAACGTAACCATTCATCGTTTTCATTGTGATGATAACTCATCCAGTCGCTCTCATCCTCGTGTTCGCGGTTACTTAACAGATGCTGGCGGTAATTATAACTGAGATCGCAGTTATCTATGGTAAGGCCGGATACACTATCGGCCAGTATCGCTACTTTGTATCCATGCACCACGGCATTTTTGATAACGATATTATGTGAACCTTTTTTAATAAGAACAGAAAGCCCATAAAATTCATCCGGCCTTACTTTATCATTCGAACCCTGCAATATGGAATGATTGAAATCAACGGTAATATCATTTCCATCAATTACCAATAAAGGCTCTTTGATATTTGCAGATGCATTAAGTTGATAAATATTTGCATTAACAATTACAGATGTTTTGATAACCATGCCTGCTTTCAGGTCAACAGAGTTTGCATAGAGAAATGAAGCGGAGAAAAGAATACAAATAAAAATGAGAATGCTTTTCATTTAGTAAAGATAAGCATCCTTGTAACCTACTTCTTTCGGCACCTAAAGGGGAATATATTTTTCTACCCCCGCCCCTGAAGGGGAGAATGATTTTCTTGTTCGAACAGTGTGAAAGAAAATTTAATACCCCTTTAGGGGCAGGGGCAGAGAAAAGAGAAATCGTATCAATGCTCCTTCGTCTGTGTCATACTAAACCAGTTGCCGCAGCCATCTGTGATCACTGCTTCAACTCCATAGAACTGTTCTTTGGGTTCTGATTTGAATACTACACCTTTTGATTTCAGTTCTTCATATGTTGCCCTGCAATCCGGTGTGTATAATACGCCGGCGCCCATCGCTCCTTTATCGAGTAATACTTTGAATGCGGCTTTCGATTCATCATCGTAACTCATACCTGATGAAAACGGATTGAGTAACGAGATCTCAATATCCGGTTGATCAGGAGGTGAAACCGTTAACCATCTTAAACCATTAGGCATGGTAGCATCGGTGTTTACGGTAAACCCGAGTTTGGTTACGTAAAAATCATGGGCTTTTTCCTGGTCATTAACAAACAGGCTTGCATGCGAAATTTTTGTTATCATATCTTTTTGTTTATACAATGAAGCTATGTTACAACCAATAAAAAAATTTCTCGAAACTTGCTATTTTTCTTCCGGGGAATGTGGTGCAATAAAACAATGCGGTATCACACAGGCAGGTTGGTACGCCGCTTTTTCCTTTTGCTCCTGTACTTTGTTGCGATAAGACCTTGGTGCGAGGCCGTGATGTTTTTTAAACAAAGAACTGAATGAACCATGGCTCTCAAAACCAATATCAGTACAGATACCGGCAATACTAAGTTCATTCGTTTTTAATAATTCCTTTGCTTTCTGCAGCCTTTTTTTTGTGAGGTATTGGTGCGGCGTAATATGGTAAACTTTTGTAAACAACCTGTGAAAATGAAAAGAGGAAAGATGCGCATTGGAAGCAACTGTTTCCAGGTCTACGGCCTCATCAAAATGCCTATCGATAAATAGTTTGGCGGAAACCAGTTTTGTATATATATCGGCAGACAGGGTTTGCATATTTAAAATTGTAAATGTACGCTTCCAAATACACCAAAATCATTGGTGTTCGATTTAAATAAATTAGGATTGAGCCCGGCAGGAATATTCCGCAAAGGTGCACTGCGCCACACAAAATCGATCCGTAATAATTTAAAAATATTTTCAAACCCTGTACCCACTTCTGTATAGAATCCGCCACGCAATGAACGCAAACGGTATTCATTATAATATTCGATCCGGTTAACTGCACGGCTTTGATCCGTAAGATCGCCCCAAACGGATTTAAAGTTCCAGAACTGGCGCATGTTCGATTTACGCATGAAGGGCAACAGGTTCAATAATTTCTTTTCAAAATTATGCTCGAGGTTGATACCTGCAAACCTGTCGCTCACATATTCAAACCGGTTCATCAGGTTAAAGGATTGTTTGTTGTAATAATATATTTCATTGCCCGGATGCATCTCGAGTAACATAAATGGCAATGCCTCATCTGTAATGATCTTTCCTCCATAAACCATATAGCTAACCTTGCCCCAACGGGGTATGCGTGTAGTGTGTGTAATGTTTGCGTTCAAACGCAGGTATTGATAATCGGATTGGAAGAGATCATGAACGGCCCATGCGGCGCGCACTTCAAATACCGGAAGGTTGCTTTTTAATTTTACATCTTTCCTGTGACGTGAGAAAGTTTTTTCACCCGGCGCATACCTTAACCGCAACCCTAATTCAGAACTTACAATATTTGATTGGGTGGAAAAACTAAACAATGAACTGGTAGATGGCAACGGCGTATAGGTTCTGTATTCAGAGCGTGTGATAAAAGGCTGAACGGAGAATTTAGTTTTCCATTCTTTGGTAACAGCCAGTTTGATCTCATCAACGCCCAAAAATTTTTGCGGGATACCTGGCCTGCGTATCAGCTGGCTGAAAATATTATCCGTGGTTATGTCTTCATCATTGTATCGCGTGCGGCCGTTATCGAGATCATGTGTGTATGAGGCAAATAAAGTAACGCCTTTATCATTCGGTAATTTATAGGTAATATCTGCTCTTCCTTTAAATGCATTATCCATGAAGCCATAAGCGATATAACCATGCAGGCGCAAATATTTGCTGAAATCTTCAGTGGTGCCAAGATCAAAACGCATGCGTAAACGCTCGAGCTGGTTGCCGCTGATCCATTTATACCATGGGCCGATCTCGATCTTGCCCAATTTTTTATGGCCATCAAAAATAAAAGTAAGCGCCTTTGTATATTTTATAAAAGCAGGAATGGTTTTGATCGTGTCCATCATTTTGTACACTTTCTTTTCATTCGCACTGAGTTCTTCGTGCCGTTGATCTTCCCAGAATTGTTTGTCTTTATCGCGCGCCGTTTCCGAAACAACCACTTCTTCTTTTTGTGCGTTGGCCGCCAGTTTCTGATCGATGGAGGGATCATTTACGCGCACATCTTTATACGTGCTTGTCCTTCTCGCAATAAAAGATAATTTTTCTTTTCCGAAAGGTGCAAAATCGATCACGGTTTTATCTTTCGCAAACATCCATGAACTGTCCGTTTGCAAAGCAAATTCCTGCACAATACTCAGGCGGTTCACATAATTGATATTGGCTGTTGCCGATATATTCAGGTTGATCTTATAAATACCCCAGTTGCCGCCATGTATCCAGCAATCGCCGCTGAACGTATTTTCTCCTTCTCTTTTTGGCGTGAATAATAAATGGAGATAACGCTGGCCGGAAATATATTGCGTATCGGCGCCTTTATAATTATAATATTTATCACCCACATCACTCAACGGGCTGATGAATTCTTTACCCATCGCATTGGTAAAATTTTCATACACATTTATTTTCTGGTTCATTCCACCAATGAATTGCAGCACGCTTTCATTCTTCATGCCATCCGTTTTCGCGGCTTTGATCTCTTCACGTACTTTATGCGGGTCGGTAGAATAATAATAATCGGAGAGAGCTTCCGTCATATAGATCGGAAGAAAAGGTTTGTGGTCAGATACACTATCGATATTATCCAGCAGGAATGCGAAAGGCTTTAATAATTTCTTATCCGTAAAATATTTACGGCTCACATTATTAATATCGAGTTCCATTTTATTATACAACTCGTAGGCGTAATTTTTATACTTGTAAGGATTGTTCTTTGCCTTATTGGCAACAATAAATTTCCACCACCGTAATCCTTTATTGAATTTTGATCTTACTTCAACAGTATGTGCCAGTTTAAGATCGCGTAGTATCAGTTCAACAGCTGATGTATCTTTTCTGTCGTTCCGGATGGCTTTATATGCATCAGCAAATCCTACGTAAGCAACAACGAGCGTATCTTCTAAATGCTGGCTCAGTTTGATGATAAAATTACCCGCACTATCGCTGGTCGTTCCCACGCCCGCCCTTTTCCAGTAAATGCTTGCAAAAGCAACCGGCTCTTTGGTAAAATCATTGATCACTTTTCCATGTATGTTCTGGCGTTGTGCCCAGGAAAAGGAACACAGCAATAACATACACAAAAGCAGGAATGCTTTAAAAACAGGAAGTTTTGTAATAATCACTCACACAAAGTTTACCGGGGGTTAGACAAATGAGCCAGGTTCAACAGAGAAAGGATTTTAAAATGTCCGCAAATGCTCATAGGTCATAAACAGGCAGGGCTATTGGGGATGGCTAAAGCTACAATTTATAATCTTTCCGTTGTGGCCCATCTGTCATAAAATCCTCCTATTTAAACCAATTTTAAGTGATAGGCATAACAATGTCCGGCAAGGGGTTCAAAAGCTGACATTTTTGCATTTTATACCCGGTGGCATAATGATTGACAAGTAAAAGCTGATTATAAATCTGAAATTCAAAAATTATGGGCAAAATAATAGGAATTGACCTCGGTACAACCAACAGTTGTGTGGCCGTTATGGAAGGTAACGAGCCGGTAGTAATTGCCAATGATGAAGGGCGTAGAACAACGCCTTCGGTAGTGGCATTTTTAAAGAATGGTGAGCGTAAAGTGGGTGATCCTGCCAAAAGACAGGCCATTACCAACCCGCAGAATACCATCAGCAGTGTAAAACGTTTTATGGGCCGCCGTTACGACGAAGTGACCGAAGAGATCAGCCATTGGAGCTATAAAGTGGCCAAAGGTGACAATAATACGGTTCGCGTTGCGATTGATGACCGTTTGTATACGCCACAGGAGATCTCGGCAATGATCCTTCAGAAAATGAAGAAAACAGCCGAGGATTATCTCGGGCATGAAGTAACCGAAGCGGTTATTACCGTACCGGCATATTTTAATGATGCACAGCGCCAGGCAACCAAAGAAGCCGGCGAAATTGCCGGGCTGAATGTTCGCCGTATTGTGAACGAACCAACAGCTGCTGCATTGGCTTATGGTCTGGATAAAAAACATGCCGACCAGAAGATCGCCGTATTCGATTTAGGTGGTGGAACATTTGATATTTCTATCCTTGAACTCGGTGATGGTGTTTTCGAAGTAAAATCAACCAATGGCGATACGCATCTGGGTGGTGATGATTTTGATAAAGTGATCATGGACTGGCTGGCTGATGAATTTAAATCGCAGGAAGCGATCGATCTTCGTAAAGATCCGATGGCATTACAGCGTTTGAAAGAAGCTTCTGAAAAAGCAAAAGTAGAATTGAGCTCTTCTTCAGAAACAGAGATCAATCTTCCATATATCACCGCAGTAGATGGTGTGCCTAAACACCTGGTGTTGAAATTAACACGCGCAAAATTTGAGCAACTTGCAGATAAATTATTCGCACGTTGTTTAAAACCATGCGAAGATGCATTGAAAGATGCAGGTTACAGCATCAACGATATCAATGAAGTGATTTTGGTAGGTGGGTCAACACGTATCCCTAAAGTACAGGAGATCGTTGAAAAATTCTTTGGCAAAAAACCAAACAAAGGAGTAAACCCCGATGAAGTGGTTGCATTAGGTGCAGCCATACAAGGCGCGGTATTGACCGGCGAAGTAAAAGATGTGTTATTGCTTGATGTAACGCCGTTAGGATTAGGTATTGAAACAATGGGTGGTGTGATGACAACAATGATCTCATCGAACACAACCATTCCTACCAAAAAAACAGAAGTATATTCTACTGCCAGCGATAACCAACCCGGCGTACAGATACACGTATTACAGGGAGAAAGGCCGATGGCGAACCAGAATAAAAGCCTCGGTATGTTTAACCTCGATGGTATTCCACCGGCACCACGCGGCGTACCGCAGATCGAAGTAACGTTTGATATTGATGCCAACGGAATGTTGCATGTAAGTGCAAAAGACAAGGGTACCGGCAAAGAACAAAAGATCCGTATTGAAGCAGGCAGCGGCTTAAGCAAAGAAGAAGTGGAGAAAATGAAAGCAGAAGCAAAAGCCAATGAAGCAACGGATAAAGAAGCAAGGGAAAGAGTGGAAAAGCTGAATAGTGCAGACAGTATGATCTTCCAGACTGAAAAACAGTTCAAAGAGTTTGGAGATAAAATATCTGCGGATAAGAAAGTGCCAATTGAATCTGCCCTGAATAAACTGAAAGAAGCACATAAGAACCAGGATATCGCAGGCATCGATGCAGCCATGGCAGAAATGAATACCGCATGGACCGCCGCCAGTGAAGAAATTTACAAAGCACAGGCAGACGGCGCCGCACAAAGTGCGCAACCAACAGGCGAGCCACATGAACATGCTGCAGGCGAACAAGGCAAGAGTAATGATACCATGGAAGATGCGCAGTTTGAAGAAGTGAAATAAGGATCGCGGTTACGCGGATTTTTAAATATGATTTGATAAAGCCCTCACAAAAACTGTGAGGGCTTTTTTTATTTTAATCTGCGGCCTGCTTTTTTATGTACAGGCCAATTACCGCGAGCATAATAATTCTATGGGCGAAGATTTTGCGGCAGCTTTATCATTTTCTTACATACAATCCAATAATGGCCAACATCATTGTTATAAAAAACGCGAGTAGCCAGCGCGCAATATCCGTCCTGGTATCTGATATTTTAAGTTTCAATTCTGCTATATCCTGTTTGAGTTCCAGCTTAAGGTCTTTCAAATCTTCTTTTGCAGCAAGCGTTTTCAAATTATATTCATCTGCTTCTTTTAATCTGGCATCTACAAAACCCACCAATGCTTCCGCTTCCTTGCCGCCAAGTTTTTGTTTTAATATTTCGTAGAGTTGTATGCGTGTTGTTGTGATCACCATAAGTAAAATGCTGCTTCAAAAATAAACAATCCCGTTTTATAAATCTTGTCTCCAGTTAAAAAAACTACCATTTGCGTATAAATACCTAATGAGAAGAGAAGTCATTCCAAAAAAACTGCGCCGCCGGATGCTTCGATACGTTGCCCTGTGATCCAGCCGCCATCTTCGGAACATAAGAACGCCACCACGCCACCGATATCTTCGGCCTGCCCAACTCTTCCCAGCGCAATAGTGGAAGCAAGCATGGCTTTTCTTTCTGGATTATTGCGGATGGCTGCGTTGTTGAAATCTGTTTCAATCGGC
>JABDAP010000038.1 GCA_013289065.1 Bacteroidota bacterium
GAGGTCAAAAATGCAGTGATTGAATAATTCAACCATTTCATCTTCATGTTCTACGCCACGATACATATTTTTTAGGCTGTTGAGCCTGTCAACATACAAAGCTGCAAGCCCGTTCTTTTTAAGCGTACCAAGATCACCACCGCTTCCCTTCACCCACATTACTTCTGTTTCCTTGCCTGTCAGCGGATCCTTGGTGATGGCTTTACAGGAAGTATTGCCACCGCCATAATTTGTTAACCGGAGATCAGCGCCCAGCAGGTTAGAGCGGTATATCAATAACGCTACTTCATCGCCTGCCAGTGATGCGGCTTTGGCATCATCCCACAGGTAGCTCACATGTTTGAATTCTGTAACTGTATTCACCTGTATCAATTAAGTTGAAATAATCATTTTATTTCGGCAACGAGTTGCCATACCCTACAATGAACACCGATGCAATGATGGTAAGTATACCTATTGTTATCGTTGTTTTTGTTTTACTGCTCACACCTTTCCATTCCTTCAATACAATGCCCCACATATTGGCCACTAAAATAATGAACGACATATGCAGTATCCATGAACTGGCCCCGTTGCCCATTTTACTTTCACCCATACCATAAAAAAAGAATTGTAAGAACCAGGTGGTGCCTGCCAATGCGCTAAAAAGATAATTCGCTTTCAGCGGTGTTTTTTTATTGGTGTAATCGCCAAAACTTTTGTTGCGCGCATTCAGGATCATGCACCAGATAAAATTAGTGGTCAACCCGCCCCAGAGTATCACCACAAAGACCACATTGTTTTGAAAAAGAAAATTGCCCTGATCAGGATGATTTAACTGCCAGGTATGATTGGCCACTTCAGCCATTGGTTTGCCGGCTTCGATACCAAAATTAAAAAATGCGCTGAGTATACCTGAAATGATCGCAATGATCAAACCCTTTACCAGGCTGAATTCTTTGATGCTTTCCTTTTTGATCGCATCGGGCTGGCTTTTTTCTTTCATGATACCGGCACGGCCGCAAATAGCAATACCGATAATACATACCAGTACACCAAGCAATACGAGCTGGCCACCGGTATTATGAAACATAAAACTGATGGTCAGGTTTTCTTTACCGGGTGTTGGAAAATAATTATAATAAATAGCCGGTATCAATGAACCGAATGCGGAACAGAAACCGAGTATTACAGAATTACCGAGGCTCATGCCGAGATAACGAACGCCAAGCCCGTACATCAATCCGCCAATACCCCAGAGCAGGCCCATTAAAAAAGTGGCGCCCAATATCTGAGAAGAAGAATTACGGATGATATCTGCAAAACCCGGAATGGTCAGATATGCCGCAACCGGCGGAACGATCAGCCATGAAAACAATCCACCGATGATCCAGAAACTTTCCCAGCTCCAGCCCTTTACTTTTTTGAACGGCATATAAAAACTGCCGGATGCAAACCCGCCTATAAAATGGAAAATAACACCAAGGATGATACCCATGAGCAAAAGTTTTCAGAATGGCTAAGCTTCAATTTACGAGTTTCAAATATAGAAGTAATAATAAATTCTCTGTCATGTACCATCATGGTTAAAACATTCAATAAACTAACAGGTATTCGTCAGAATCTGTAAGTTTGGGGAACAGGTTGCCTGCCAACGGTAACGATTGCTACCATGAAAAAGAAAAATGTTTTCCAGCATTTATTCATAGATTATTATTCGGCCACGCCGAAATACCTGCAGTTGGCCAATTCCATTATCAAAGCGATCGGTGACGGCAACATAAAAAAAGATGAGATCCTTCCTTCCATCAATGAACTCAGTTTTGAATTCGAGATCTCAAGGGATACCGCCGAAAAAGGTTATAAATATTTAAAGAAGATCGGCGTACTCGGTTCCGTTCCGGGCAAAGGATATTTTGTGCAGGATACCAACCTGAAACAACAACTGAAAATATTTTTACTGTTCAATAAACTCAGCCCGCACAAAAAAATTATTTACGATGCCATTGTAACTACGCTGGGCGAACTGGCTTCCATCGATTTCTATATTTATAATAATGATTTCGATTTTTTTAAACGCCTGATCCAGAACACTAAAAAAGATTATACGCATCATGTGATCATCCCGCATTTCCTGGATGGCGGTGAAAATGCACATGATGTGATCAACCTGATACCGAAAGACAAACTGATCTTATTGGATAAACTCGTTCCCGGCATCGATGGTTTATACGGGGCCGTGTATGAAAATTTTGAAAAGGATATTTATGTAGCGCTTGAGCAGGCATTGCCCAACCTCAGCAAATACCATACGATAAAGATCATCGTTCCTTTTTACACATATCATCCGCGCGAGATCATCAAAGGCTTTACACGCTTTTGCCAGCAGTATGCATTCAATTATAAAGTGGTGCATAATATTGCCAATGAACCGATCAAAGAAGGCGAAGCGTATATTAATTTAATGGAAGACGACCTGGTGATACTGATCGAGAAAATATTATCTACCAAAATGAAAGTAGGCAAACATGTTGGCGTGATCTCCTATAATGAAACGCCGCTGAAACAGATCATCCTGAACGGCATCACTACCATTTCAACGGATTTTCAAATGATGGGTGAAAAAACGGCACAGCTTATACTCGAGCAATCCGTGCAACATATCGAGATCCCTTTTTATCTTACGCTAAGGGCATCGCTTTAATAAAAAATTCCCTCGATTAAGGGATTTTTTTTCAGTAAAAAGAATACACTATCCATTTCGGGCCTGTCTAAAAAAAACTGAGACTGATCCGGGGAATTCTTTTTCAAAGAGATCTTTCTACTCTTCTTCTTCCGTTACCGCCAATGGGTTCCTGCGCGATGGGATCACCATTTCCTGGTCATCACTCAGGTATACCCAGAAATCGTACAACGCAAAAATATCGCCCGGCGTTTTTGGCCCGTTGTTCTCGCTGTTACGATCGTATGAACCCAGCAATTCTCCGGAATACTTAAGCTCCTTCAGTTTCTCTTCGAGTGTCAGTGTTTTAAAATTCTCAATAGTCATGATCCTGTATTGATTTGTGTTTTATGGGCGCAATCTAATAAGAAAAATGCATTTGGAGCTGTAAGCTTTGAGCTATAAGCCATCAGCTGTCAGCTATCAGCCTTGAGCGATAGCTTCCAAATTTTTATAATATTCCCTAACAACGCATGGCTGAAGGCTGACAGCTGATGGCTAACCCTCACAGCTTCATCTTCTCCACCGCTTTCTCAACCGTTACATCGTGCATATTGCTCATTTCAAAATATCCTTCATTCCGCCAGATCTGTCTTCCCATCATGATCTGTATGCGTTTCAGCACCTCGCTTTTTGTTTTGGCATCTGTACCATTTAGCATGATCGTATCTTTTTTGGCATATGCTACAATGCCTTCCCATTCTTTTTCTCCTGGAACAAATTTCACAGATAATTCTTCCGGCGAATGAATATTGCTGAAAAATGTTTTGTTCTCTACATAATATTTATACACAAAACTGCTGATCGTTGCTTTGTAATAAAGTTTCATCATGCTTGCCGACATACGCGTTGTATCAAACGGCACAAACACATCGGGTGTAATACCGCCGCCGCCATAAACAATTTTACCGCCCGGTGTTTTAAATTGTTTACCGGTTGGTTTGGAGGTATCTCCTTTCACCACTTCGCCGTTATGAAAGCGTTCGCTCAATTCTTCTTCGTATTGTTCTTTTCCTTTGCTGTATGATTTCTGGATATTTCTCCCGAGCGGTGAATAATAGCGTGCAATGGTTAAACGTACCGCACTGCCATCGCTTAACTGAAATGGCTGCTGTACCAACCCCTTTCCGAACGACCTGCGGCCGATGATCGTGGCACGGTCCCAATCCTGCAAAGCGCCTGTCAGCACTTCGCTTGCAGAGGCAGTGCCTTCATCGATCAGCACTTCCATTTTACCGTCTTCAAATATGCCGTCGCGCTTGCAGCGGTATTCGTAACGCGGAGCGTGTTCGCCTTCTGTGTACACAATTAATTTATCGTTGCTTAAAAATTCATCGGCAATATCTGTGGCTTCTTTCATCAGGCCACCGCCATTGCCGCGCAGGTCGAGGATCAGTTTTTTCATTCCCGATCTTTGCAGTTTCTCCATATTCTGCATAAACGCTTCATACGTTCTTTCTACAAATTTATTGATGCGCAGGTAACCTGTTTCATGATCGATCATGTAAGCCGCATCGATCGGCGATACAGGTATCACACCTCTGGTAATCACGAATTCTTTTTTGGTGCCTCCACGCAGTAACTGCACTTTCACTTCTGTATTCATTACGCCGCGTAACAGTTTGCGGATATCTTCGGGTTTTAATTTTTTCCCCGCAACAGTGATGCTGTCGTTTACTTTCAGCAGTTTATCGCCTACCATTATCCCTGCTTTGGCCGATGGGCCGTCATCGATCACATGCGTTACATTGACCGTATCATCCAGGAACTGGAACTCAACGCCGATGCCCTGGAAATTGCCCATCATTTCCTCGTTCACTTCTTTTAATTTATCGGCCGGAATATATACCGAGTGCGGATCAAGATGCGCCAGCAATTCGGCAGCCGCTAATTCGCTGATGCTGTCGGCAGGCACTTTATCTACATATCTTGTTTTGATCAGCTCCACCAGCTCCTGTAATGAGCTTGCCCTGTTAAGGCTGAAAAAACGGTTGCCCGATGTCTTGCCTTTTAACTGGTAGCCGATCATCATACCAATGACCATAACAATGGCAAAAAGCAATGGCAGCCAGACCTGCAATTTTTTACTTCCCATAAATAACACTTCGTTGAATCCTGAATTTGAACAGCCGCAAATATCCATATTAATATCGAATGGCTGCGAAAGGTTTGATATTTAGGATGAAAGGCATAAGTTGCGCTTAATTTAAGTACGAAGTAAGCGGTACGAAGTACGAACGGTTTAGTTTGTTTTACTTCGTATCTCGCAAATACGAAATACAAGGTTCGAAGTACGAATGATTTAATTCGTTTTACTTCGTACTTCGTACCTCGTACTTCTAAACCGTACCTCACACTTAACAACATGATATGCCGGTTATATTGATTGCTGACAGCGGGGCCACCAAATGCGAATGGCGGCTGGTGAAAGACGGGAAGAACAAAACCATCATCACACAAGGCATCAGCCCCTATTTTTTAAATGCCGCACAGATAACTGCACTGCTTTCCAAAGAATTATTGCCGAAACTAAAAGATACGGCAGTAACACATATTCATTTTTATGGTACCGGTTTAAGCAATGAGGCAAATGCGGCCATCGTAAAAAAAGTTCTCAAACAACTTTTTCCAAAAGCAAAAACAGAGGTACAGACCGACCTTCTCGCAGCGGCGCGCGCACTATGCGGCAGGAAAAAAGGGATCGCCTGTATTCTGGGCACCGGTTCCAATTCCTGTTATTACGACGGGAAAAAGATCGTAAAAAACAGCCCGGGCCTGGGTTATGTTCTGGGCGATGAAGGCAGCGGCGCTTATCTTGGCAAAAAAGTGGTTCAATATTTTTTATATAATACGTTTGATGAAGAGTTGAAAGCGCGTTTTGAAAAACGTTTTCAGGTAACTGCGGTCGAGATCCTTGACCATGTGTATAAACAGCCGCTGGCAAACAGGTATCTCGCTTCTTATGCTATTTTCCTTGCCGAAAACCGCGGGCATTATATGATCGAAAACATTATTGAAGACGGGCTGAACGATTTTTTCTTTACGCATTTGTATAAATACAGGGAAAGCTGGACCTTGCCGATCCATTTTATAGGCAGTATTGCATTTGGTTTTAGAGATGTATTGAAGGAACTTTGCAACACCTATGAGCTGGAACTGGGCACTGTGATCAAAGCCCCGATGCAGGGATTATTAGCGTATCACCGATAAAAAAAAGGTATGTCAGAGTTTATTAAAGTAACGGAACAGGCTTCCACTTACACGCACCTCGAGAAAATGTCTATTCACGAGTTGCTGCAGAATATCAATCACGAAGACAAAACGGTTCCTGATGCGGTGGCGAAAGCCATCCCGCAAATAGAAAAATTAGTTGCCGTGATCAGCGATAAAATGCTGGCCGGCGGAAGATTATTTTATATCGGCGCAGGAACCAGCGGGCGGCTGGGTATTGTTGATGCAAGCGAGTGCCCGCCAAGCTTTGGCGTGCCTTACGGATTGGTGATCGGCATTATTGCCGGCGGCGAAAAAGCCATTACGCAGGCCGTTGAATTTGCAGAAGACAGCACCGAAAAAGGCTGGGCCGACCTGGAAAAACATTTTGTAAGCGATAAAGATGTGGTAGTAGGATTGGCGGCAAGCGGAACAACGCCTTATGTGATCAGTGCATTGAAACAATGCCATAAAAGAGGCATCATAACAGGAAGCATCAGTTGCAACCCCAATTCGCCGGTTTCAAAAGCAGCCGATTATCCCGTTGAAGTAGTAGTAGGGCCGGAATTTGTTACAGGCAGTACAAGAATGAAAAGCGGAACCGCACAAAAGCTGGTATTGAATATGATCTCCACTTCTGTAATGATACAACTGGGCCGTGTAGAAGATAATAAAATGGTGAACATGCAGCTGAGTAATGTAAAGCTTGTTGACCGCGGTGTAAAAATGGTGATGGATGGATTATCACTCACCGATTATGAAAAAGCAAAAGACCTGTTATTAAAACATGGCAGTGTAAAGAAAGCAGTAGATGCAGCCACCGCCTCATAATTTTTTATTGCGGATTTACGAATCAGATCATCCGGAAATCCGCAATCCGTAGTTGTACAGGTGATGAGATTTTTTGACAGATAAAGTGCCGATGACATGCACGAAATAGAACCCTTTTATAACTGGCGGCACATGTATGTTGCCGAGGAAGACCCACGCTCTCCTTTCTTTGGGAGGAAATACAGCGAGTTTGAATTTTCGCAAACGGTTTATAATTATTATATCCATCCGCAATGGGATGATTTTGGCAGCCGCACGCTGTACATGAAAATTATTTATGTAGACTATGAACTGAACTTTGCCATTATTGAATTGCTGGGCGAATGGAACGATGCGATCGAAAATGATATCATGGAAATGAAACGCGAAGTGATGGATCTTTTATATAAACAGGAAATTTATAAATACATATTGATCACAGAGAATGTGCTCAATTTTCACAGCAGCGATAAAGAATATTACCTGGAATGGTACGAAGAAGTAAGCGAACAGAACGGCTGGATCGTTGCCCTTAACATGCCCGAAGCAACGCAATACGATTTCAAAAAGAAAAAACTCAACTATTACATCGAATTAATGGAAATACCCGAGTGGCGCGTGTATAAACCGTATCACTTGTTTAAGAAGATAGATAATGAACTGATGAAACGCCTCGACTAACTCTGCGCCTCCGCGTCTCTGCGGTGAAAAAAAATAGCTGCGGAGTCGCAGAGATTGTTTTTTGCGTTCAGCATTCAGCGTTAAGCTTTCGGCGTTTATACCTTTTTGAAAATAAATAAAATCAACTTACCTTACAATCGATTCTATCACCATTAAACAGAAATAAAAATGTCATTACCCACAAACAATAAAAACAACGGCAAACCCGGAAGCAAGGGGCCGAAAGGCGGTATGGGGCAGGGTTCCAAATTTATAGCCAAACCCAGTGGCGCCAAAGCGATCGGCGGTGGCAAGAAACCGATCAAGACAGGCGGATCGAGAGGAAGCTGATCATGTTCCGTTGAATATCGAAAAGATGAAAGGAATGATGCATATGCCTCGTTCCTTTTTTTGTGCCTTATTTGATCATTCCTCTGCCGCTTTTGATAATACAACCGTAAACACACTACCCGCCTCTTCTTTGCTCTCAACAGATATTTTTCCTTTCATTAATGCAATAAATGTTTTGCAGAGCATCAATCCCAACCCTGTTCCGGTTTCGCCCTGTGTGCCGCGTTTGCTGGCGATCGAATGAAGATATCCCGCATCATTAAAACTGTCCACCTTCGATTGCGGCATGCCGGTTCCGTTATCGGCAACCGTTAGTTGTATCTTATTATTTTTAGCAGACGAATTGATCTCGATCTTTCCGTTCGCATGCGTGAATTTGATCGCGTTGCTTACCAGGTTCCTGATCACAAGCGCCAGCATATTTTTATCCGCTTCAACCCAAACATCTGCCGGCACATGATTGATGATGTGGGTATTTTTATATGCGGCCTGTTGTTGCAATACGGCAACAGTTGTATCGATGATCTCTTTTACATCTGTCTTTTCCATCTGCGGTGTAAAACCCCTCATCTGGCTCGATGCCCAGTTCAACAGGTTTTCCATCAGCACCGAAGTATGTGTGAGCTGATTTTTTAATTCGCCTGAATACTGTTGTAGTTTATCTATTGAAATGGCATCTTCTTCAATAATATCTATAAAAGAGATCAGTGTGTTTACCGGCGTCCGCATATCATGGCTCACCACGCTGAATATCCTGTCCTTTACATTCCCCAGTTCTTCCAATTCTTCTTTTTGTTTGCTGATGATGCGGTTTAATTTCTTTGTTTTCCGTTGGTTGGTATATACGATGAACGCGATCAATAATATCAATACAACGGCAAGGCCGAGATACAGTTTTACTTTTTCATCAAAGCTGATCTGCAGTTTTTGCTGTGCGATTTCTTTATCGCTTGCGTCTTTTGATAACTTTGACTGCAGTTTGTTTTTTTCAAGTAATGAACCCTGTAGTTCTTTTTCACTTTGTAATTGGGCCTGTTTCTGTAAATAAGATAACCGTTGCAGGTCTTTTTCTTTATTTACCAGTTGGATCTGTTGTTGCTGTTGTTTACTCAATAATTCCTGCTGTTCCAGTTTTATATTCGTCAGCTCCTGCCGGTACCTGATCGAGTCTTCGCGTTTGCCAAATTCGTATTGCAGTTCGCGGCGTTTGATCTCTGTTGTTTTTTCTGTATTGAATACAGAATCGCGGTAACGCATATGTTCTTTATAAGATGCCAATGCAGCAACCGCATCGCCTGAAGCAAGTTCTATTTCTGATTTGGTATCATACGCAAAGTTCAGACCATTCATGTCTTTGATCTCCGTACGCAAAGCGATCGTGCGGTTTGCATTTGCCAGCGCTTTGGCCAATAAACCTTTTCGTGTTGACAGTTCGCCTGTGAAGGGAGAAGGCACAGAATCTTTCGCTGCTGCGAGATAAACTTCTGCGATCGTCAGCAGGTTTTGCGCAATGGAAATTTTATTACCCAATTTTTCGGCAACGGCCAATGACCTTTCAAAACTCTCCACTGCTTTTAAATAATTATGTTGCGCAACATATATTCTTCCCACGCCCTGTAGGTTACCGATAATGCCATTGTTGCTTCCCAACTGTTCATTTATCTGCAACGCGCGGTTGATATATTGCAGCGCCTTATCATAATTTTTCTGGTAGAGATAGATATAACCTGCATTACCTGAGTTAGCAGCTATGCCGGATTTATTGCCAAGTTCTTCCTGCAGATGCAGTGCTCTTTCATAATATTCCAATGCTTTATCATAATCGATCAGGTAAGAATATACGTTCCCAATGTTCCCGATCGCGGCCGCCATGCCGGGTTTGTAACCTATGTCTTCATTTTGTTTTAATCCACGCAGGTTATATTCAAGCGATTTGGGATAAGCGCCCTGTAACAAATATGCCGCCCCAATACCCAGTAACCCGGCAGCAATATTTTTTTTATCATTCAGTTTTTCAGCAACTGCAATGGATCTGTTATAATAATCGATTGATGCATTATAATCTGCTTTGATCTTAAAGTTAAGACCGATGGCACCGTATGCTCCAGGCAATGCCGTGGTAAAATTTATTTTTTCTGCGAGTGCTACGGCCTGCTGGCCATACTCAATTCCTTTGGAAGGATTTACATCAGCATACGCAGCAGAAAAGTCGGTAAAAATTTTGACGCGCGCCGTATCTGTATTGATTGTGGAAAGAACTGTAAGTAATGAATCGATACGCGCCTGGCCACGTTTCTGGGCATGTATCGAAACAGTAATGCCGCAGAGCAGCAACAGCATAAGTTTTTTCATAGATACCGGGGCGTGATACCCGATAAATATCAGGATAAATATTGAACGGCAAAAAAGAAAAATTAAATACTGTTCTTCTTACAGATAAATGACAAAACCATGTGTAAACAACTTATCTTTTATGTACGCTGAATTATTTTTTGTTTACTATTATTTTCCATTATGCAGCGCTATTAAAACGGAGCAGTTTGTTTAGCCAAAGGTAAATGGCACGCTGATGACGCGGATCAGGCGGATATGCGCTGATTTTTTATGCCTTCCTTGTTGATCCGTGTAGATCTGCCGCATCTGCGTTATCCGCATGCTATTCTTCGCTGCAAAATATCATAACACATTATTATTTCAACCTCTCTTCAATACCCAATCCAAACTTACGCATCGTATCTTTTGCCACATCATATCCTGCATCGGCATGCCTGATCACACCCATGCCCGGATCATTTCTTAATACGCGGCTGAGCCTCGCGGCAGCTTCTTCCGTTCCATCTGCAACGATCACCATGCCTGCATGTATGCTGTAACCCATACCCACGCCTCCGCCATGATGCAGGCTCACCCAACTTGCGCCGCCTGCGGTATTTACCAATGCATTCAATACGGGCCAGTCGGCAACAGCATCAGAGCCGTCAAGCATCGCTTCCGTTTCGCGGTTGGGCGATGCAACGGAACCCGTATCCAGGTGGTCGCGGCCGATCACGATCGGCGCTTTTACTTTCCCTGTCCGCACCAGTTCATTAAATGCGAGACCTGCTTTTTCTCTTTCACCCTGTCCCAGCCAGCAGATGCGCGCAGGCAATCCCTGAAAAGCAATTCTTTCTTTGGCCATTTTCATCCAACGCTGCATACTTTTATTTTCGGGAAAAAGTTTTGTGATCACTTCATCTGTAACTGCAATATCATTCGCATCGCCACTCAATGCAGCCCAGCGGAACGGCCCCTTTCCTTCACAAAATAACGGGCGGATATATGCCGGAACAAATCCCGGAAAATCAAAAGCATTTTTCAAACCATGTTCCAATGCACGTGCGCGTAAATTATTTCCGTAATCAAATACAACTGCACCGCGCTTTTGTAGTTCCAGCATCAGCTCAACATGCAGTTTCATGCTGTCGTATGCCAATGCAATATATTTTTCGGGATCTTTTTCGCGCAATGCATTTGCTTCTGTATTTGATAAAGTATGCGGCACATAACCGATCAATGGGTCATGTGCCGATGTCTGATCGGTTAGAACATCTATCACGATATTTCTTTCCGTTAAACGCTGCAATAAATGAACGGCATTACACAAAACGCCGATACTCAATGCTTCCTTATTTTCTTTTGCCTTGATCGCGCGGTCTATCGCTTCGTCGATATCTGTATATTTTACATCAAGGTATTTTGTTTCCAGCCTTTTATCTATCCGCCACTCTTCTACTTCTGCTATCAAACAAACGCCATCGCACATGGTTACAGATAATGGCTGGGCGCCGCCCATTCCGCCAAGCCCTGCCGTTACACTTAATGTTCCTTTTAATGACCCGCCAAAATGTTTATCGGCAACTGCTGCAAATGTTTCATAGGTTCCTTGTACAATTCCCTGCGAGCCAATGTAGATCCAGCTTCCGGCGGTCATCTGCCCGTACATCATCAATCCTTTTTTCTCCAGTTCTGTAAAATGTTCCCAGGTTGCCCATCGCGGAACGAGTTGTGAATTGGATAATAAGATACGCGGTGCATCTTTATGCGTTTTCAGCATCGCAACGGGTTTGCCGCTTTGTATCAACAAGGTTTCATCATCATTCAGATCCTTCAATGCTTTGATGATCAGATCCAGGCTCTCAAAATTCCGCGCCGCTTTTCCCCTTCCGCCATAAACGATCAGGTCATCCGGCCGCTCAGCAACTTCAGGATTCAAATTGTTCAGCAACATCCGCAAAGCCGCTTCCTGTATCCAGCCCTTGCAATGTAATTTTGTTCCGGTAGGTGTTTTGTATTTGATGGGATCGTAGCGTTGTGTTGACATGATGGCAATCGTTTTCAAAAATGAAAATAAAATAAAAGTCTGGAGTTAGAAGTCTGGAGACTGAAGTTATATGCATTTACAACTCCAGTCTCCAGTCTCCCAGACTCCAGACTAATAAACAAGATCCTCATAAGCCCCCAACAACTCATTATAAGAATGATTATCCCCGGCTTTCTTCGCTTCCACCATCCCTTTCTCATACCATTCGATCGCCAGTTTTTTTTCTTCCATTTTCTCCAGCAGTTTGGCCAAATGATAATAAGATCCAACATAATCGGGCGAAGCAGCCAATATTTTTTCAAATAATTCTCTCGCACTAACATCATCGCCCGCTTTTATGTATTCCAATGCTAACGCATGGCAAAGGAAATTATCATTTGGGTTAGTTTCAAGAAACTCTTTTATCTTTTCAATTCTATCCATTAAGCAAAGGTAACACAGTCCATGAACCATGGTCCATGGGCAATAGCATTTTTATTCACCAACGGCCATGGGCAAATAAAAATTCCTCACTATATTTGCTAATAGTTGCATAAACAACTATCTAAATTCCGCGATATGAAAATATTAGTGTGCGTAAGCAAAACGCCCGACACCACCGCAAAGATCGCCTTCATCAACGGCAACACGAAGTTTGATGAAACCGGTGTTCAGTGGATCATCAATCCATACGACGAATGGTATGCATTGGTCCGCGCCATTGAATTAAAAGAAAAAGACCCGTCCATTATTATTCATCTCATCACAGTTGGCCTCGCCGATTGCGACCCTATCATCCGCAAAGCGCTGGCGCTTGGCGGCGATGAAGCCATCCGGGTAAATGCTGATAACAGCGACAGTTATTATATCGCCGCACAAATTGCCGGAGTAGTTAAAAAAAATAATTACGATCTTATTTTAACCGGGAAAGAAACCATCGATTACAATGGTTCATCCATTGCCGGCATGGTGTCGGAAATGGTGGATGCGCCCTATGTTTCACTTGCCACTTTATTTGAACTGAACGGAACCACGGCAACCATTACCCGCGAAATTGAAGGCGGTGAAGAAATTGCCGAAGTAAGTTTACCCGTTGTGGTAAGCTGCCAGAAAGGTGTTGCCGAACAACGCATCCCGAACATGCGCGGCATCATGGCCGCACGTACCAAACCCTTACAGGTAGTGGAACCCGCGCCCATCGACGCACTCACCAGCATCGTAAATTATGAATTGCCACCCGCAAAAGCCGGCGTTAAATTAGTGAGCCCCGATAATGTTGCCGAACTGGTAAGGCTGTTACATGAAGAAGCGAGGGTGATATAAGTTGTAAGTAATAAGTTGTAAGTAGTAAGTTTTTTATGTACCCGGCTTGATAACTATTTCAGCTTTTCTTGCGTCGCACATTTGTACGTTAGTTCTTTATTCAACACGAAATAATACATTGTCCATGGTCTATGGCCCATGGACAATACATTTTCAAATTTTCAAATCTTCAAATTTTCAAATTACACATCATGGTTTTAATATTCATCGACCACATAGACGGCCACATTAAAAAAGCATCTTACGAAGTTCTGACGTACGGAGCGAAACTGGCCGAACAAATGGGTACCACCGCAGAAGCATTGTTGCTCGGGACAGTGAATGATGACCTTGCATCGCTTGGCAAATACGGTATAAAAAAAGTACACCAGGTTTCTAATGAAACTCTCAACCATGTTGATGCGCAACTTTACGCCAAAGTAATTGCAGAAGCAGTTACCGCAACCGGTGCTGATGTTGTGGTGTTCTCTCATAACCAAACAGGCAAAGCGGTTTCGGCAAGAACAGCCGCGCGTTTAAAAGCGGGTATTGTTGCAGGGGCCTGCGCATTGCCCGATACAGGTAATGGTTTTATCGTTCGCAAAACTGTTTTCTCGGGTAAGGCATTTGCCAATGTGAGCATCAACTCTCCCATCAAAGTAATTTCACTGAACCCGAACAGTTATAAAACCGTTGCCGGTGAAGGAACCGCTGAAGTAGTTGCACTAAATGTTGCAGTCGATCCATCTAAAATAAAGATCACAGCCGTAAATAAAGTAAGCGGAGAAGTTCCATTGACAGAAGCAGATATTGTAGTAAGCGGCGGCCGCGGTTTAAAAGGGCCGGAGAACTGGGGCGTGTTGCTCGACCTTGCCCATGAACTTCACGCCGCAACGGCCTGCAGCCGCCCTGTTGGCGATGCACACTGGCGGCCGCATCATGAGCATGTTGGACAAACCGGTGTTCAAATAGCGCCGAATTTATACATCGCACTAGGCATATCGGGAGCCATTCAGCATTTAGCCGGAGTAAACCGTAGTAAAGTAATCGTTGTAATAAATAAAGATCCTGAAGCGCCATTTTTTAAAGCCGCCGATTATGGTATTGTTGGCGATTTATTTGAAGTAGTTCCGAAGTTGACTGAAGAGATAAAAAAATTACATGCGGGTGGTTAATCTATAAACGTTATTGCGGGAACGAAGCAATCTGTGTCCCAACTAAATGCCTGACACCGGCTGCTTTGCTCCTCGCAAAAAAAGAGGCTCTTCATTCTGAAGAGCCTCTTTTTTTGTTAACCTATAACGTAATTATTCAACATCACTCAGATCCAATGGATAAGGATAAGTGCTTTCAAATCCCGGATACACACCTTCGATCTTTACTTTTCTTCCTTTGTTCAGTGAAAGTATTTTATCAAGATCAGCAACGGTCTTTATTTCCTGGTCGTTAACGCTGGTAATAATAAAACCTTCCTGCATTCTTGTTTTCTTCAGTAACCCTTCACCAATTCTTTTTACTACTACGCCACCTTGTATCTGGTTAGCCGCAGCAACTTTGCTGTCAACTGCAACCAGCTCGGCGCCGAGTTTTTCAAGAATACCGGTTGTTTTTACCACATCGGTATTGCCCGATACATTTTTCAGTACAAGCGGAACAGTATTTTCTTTTCCGTTACGGACATATGTAAGCGATATCTTATCACCTGGTTTAAACCTGGTAACCTGTTCCTGCAATTCAGGGCCGCTGCTTACAGTAACACCATTTATTTTGGTTACGATATCACCTTTTTTAATTCCTGCCGCTGCCGCTGCGCCATCAGCAGGAACGTCGGTTACATACACACCTTCACCTTCTTTGTAACCATCGCCGAGTTCTTTTCTTTGCTCGTCTGAAATATTTTCTTTTGGATACTTGATACCGATATATGCTCTCTGCACTGTTCCGAATTTCACGATATCAGTAACAACTTTTTTTACAATGTTCACAGGGATCGCATACGAATAGCCGGCATAAGAACCTGTGGGCGATGCGATCGCTGAATTGATGCCGATCAACTGGCCATCTGTATTTACCAATGCTCCGCCACTGTTGCCTGGGTTAACCGCAGCATCGGTTTGTATGAATGATTCAATCGCTGAGTTATTCGGGTTCTGCCTGTCATTGATCCCGATAGATCTTGATTTTGCACTCACAATACCTGCCGTAACCGTTACATCAAGGTTAAGCGGATATCCGATCGCTAAAACCCATTGTCCCAGTTTAGCATCATCGCTGTTACCATACACCATATAAGGCAGTTTGGTAGCATCGATCTTGATCACAGCGATATCGCTGTTTGCATCAGTGCCGATAACGGTTGCTTTGTAAGATCTTTTATTAGCCAATGTTACATTGATCTCATCCGCTCCTTCCACCACGTGATTATTGGTTACAATATATCCATCATCTGTAATGATCACGCCGCTTCCGCTTGCACGTTGCTCGGGGATCATTCTCGGGCCGCCGCCAAAAAAATCGCTCATGTCATCCCCGCCAAAAAGATCGGCAAATGGATTTCGGTAACGTTGTCCCTGGCTATTACTCACCTGTCTTGCTTTAGTCTTGGTTTTAATGTGCACTACTGCCGGCGTAGCACTGGTTGCTGCCGGGGTAAAATCAACCGCACCGGCTGCCGGTGCATTGTTGCCAAAGAAACCTGCGTAGTTTGCAGGAATTTTGTCCGCGTCCTGGATGCCTGCGGATTGGCTGCGTAAAACTTTGCCATATCCCCACACACTCATAACGGCTGTGATGGCGCTGATGGCCATAACTGCTAAAATGTTCTTGAGTTTCATTTTTATTCCTTTTTGTTTAATAGACTTATGAGTTCAAATTATATGCCTTTCAGATAGCAAATTAACGAGGCTGTTTAATTGTCAGTTCACCCGGTAAACCATTTAACAAAAGATTTACGGCAATTGTCGTACTTCATCGGTGAATGGGCGATCAGCCGGCTTGAACATAAAGTTACGGGAGATTGGCGTTTATAAAAAAAGCTTTGGTAAAAGGTAAAGTCCCAGTTTGAGAATTCAACTGCGCCTCCGCGCCTTTGCGTGCATTTTTTTTACGCAAAGGCGCGGAGGCGCAGTAATCATATATCAAAGCCGTATTAAAAATTCCATCGTATCCACGCCATCCGCGTAATCAGTGAGCGAAGGGCTCTGCGCCATACCAAAAGCAACATGGCCATGGCCAACGATGCATTGCACCTCTGCACTATTCCCTAAAGCAGTTTCTGCCTGTTGTTTATTTTCATAAAACGCATAATGTACCTGGCTTACAGGAGAAAAAGGCGATGCATTTTCAGTTAATATCACCGTATCATTATTCATATAAAAACGGTTGCCCATGATGAGCAGCGCAAGATGGTAATCGAAATTGTGTTTGTATTTATGGAACTCCATAAAATGTTCATACTTCCGTAATGCATCCAGCAAAGGAATAAAATCGTAATCCTTTGGAACAAGTAATTGTGTGATGTTGCGGCAGCCTAAACCAAAATATAACTGGATATCATCCGCTAATAATGCAAGTTCTTTTTTTGTTTCGGTATTGTCGAGAACCGCTACAGACGTGCGGTTTCGGCGGATGATGTTTGGATACTTTCCAAAATAATAATCAAAATAACGCCCTGAATTATTACTGCCGGTGGCGATGTATGCTTCACATCCATTCAGCCTTTCAGCAAATGAAACAACGTTCTGGATCGTGATCTCCCATTCGTATAATTTTTTGACAAGGTGTTTGATCAGTATATCATCCTTCGAAGATGTTTTGATCACCGCCTGGTGCCCGCTTATGAACACGCACAGGAAATCGTGGAAGCCAACCAGCGGAATATTTCCCGCCATAATGATCCCCACAGTTTTAGGAAAGCTTTGGCTGTCAGGGATGCTGTAAGCTTTGGCCCAATCCTGTAAAAATGACGGATTGAGGAACTGTTCCGCAATGTTTTGAACCGACCGGCCGATAAACTCGGGTATGAACCACGGGTTTTCGCGAAAAGCCCGTTCGCGGATGGCCATCCAATCGGCGTCATTACCTAACATATAATCCCCTAACCGGGCCATCAGATCAATTCGTTCTTGTAAAATCATTTCTCAACCGTATTTTTGGAATGCAAATGTAGAATCACTAACCCAACAAACCCATTTTGTATGGCAATCAAAATTACTGAAGAGTGTATCAACTGCGGAGCCTGCGAGCCCGAATGTCCTAATAACGCTATTTATGAAGGTGGCGTTGAATGGTCTATTTCTGACGGAACCACGATCAAAGGCGAGTTCACTTTGATGGATGGATCAAGCGTAAGCTCAGATCAGCGCTTTGCGCCGATCAGTGTTGACACGTATTACATCACCCCGAATAAATGTACCGAGTGCCAGGGTTTTCATGAAGAACCACAGTGTGCGGCGGTTTGCCCGGTTGACTGTTGCGTACCCGATGAAATGTATCGGGAAACAGTTGATGAGTTGTTGGCCAAGAAAGCGAAAATGCACATCTAATGCACAACCGGTGTGCTAAACTTTTGGCGCAAATACTTGCAAACGGCTGATGGTAATATTAACTTTAAAGCATTAATCGTAGCATTAATAATTGTTGTACGCAAAGACAACAACCAGTAACGGCGGGTGATATTTCCCGTCAACGTGAGGTGAAGAGACAAGGTAGTTTCTTCACCTTTTTTTTGAGCGCAGATCTCACAGATTTTTTATCTGATCGAATAGCTCATCATTCATCATTGCCCATTTGCCAAAAACATTTCGCAGTTTCTTACAGCAACCATCTTTCATCAACACTATATTTGTTCAACAAAATCTGAACATGAAACAAAGAATTGCATTGGTAACCGGCGGGTTAAGCGGCGAAGCGCAGATCAGTTATAAAAGCGCGGTAACAGTTGGTAATAATATTGACAGGCAAAAATATGAAGTATACCGGATCGATATCAATGCAGAAGGATGGTGGTATGAAGCGGCGAATGGTGAAAAGTCGAAAGTGAACAGAGATGATTTTTCTGTGAATGATAACGGCAACAAAATAAATTTCGATGCGGTGCTATTATGTATTCACGGCACACCCGGCGAAGATGGTAAGCTGCAGGGATATTTCGATATGCTCAAATTGCCCTACACCAGTTGCGATGCAGCTACTTCGGCGCTTACTTTCAATAAAAGATATACGGTTGCGGTTGCAGCTTTTGGCGGGATTCATGTGGCAAGATCGTTGCATCTTTTTAAACACTCACCCGTTGCTGCCGAGGAAATACTGGCACAACTCAGCTTACCTGTTTTTGTAAAACCCAATAACGGCGGAAGCAGTATCGGCATGAGCAAAGTAAATGAAGCTGCTGAATTGCCCGCCGCACTTGATAAAGCTTTTAAGGAAGACGACCAGGTGCTGGTGGAAGAATTTATCAGCGGAAGAGAATTTACGATCGGTGTTTTTAAAAATAAAGGTACCATCATGGTGTTGCCGATCACAGAGATCGTGACAAAAAACGAGTTCTTCGATTTTGAAGCGAAATACCAGGGCAAGAGCGAAGAAACAACTCCGGCACTGATCGATGCCAACATGAAAAAGCAATTGGAAGCAGCTGCTGAAAATGTGTATGAACTGCTGAATTGCCGTGGTGTGGTACGTATTGATTTTATTTATAACGATAAAACAAAACAGCCTTACATGCTGGAGGTAAATACAGTTCCGGGCCAGAGCGAAGCCAGTGTGATACCACAGCAGGTAAAAGCAATGGGCTGGAGCTTGCAGGCGTTTTATTCGGCAGTGATCGAGCAGGCGTTTAGTTAATTTTGAAATTGGGGAATCGGGAGATTTTGGAATTGATTATCTTCCTTCCTTCAATTTCCCGATTTCCCAATTCCCCATTCCAAAATTTCAACATGTCATTAGTTTCAAAATACATAACCTCGAAACCCCTTTGGGTAAATATATTGGCGGGGATAGGCCTGATCATTGTTTTGGTGTTCATATTTTTTATGTCGCTGTCATGGTTAACAGGTTATGGCAAAGTAGAGAAAGTACCATCCGTTACCGGGCAGAATGTGATCGCTGCAAAACAAATACTGGAAGCAAAAGGCTTTGATGTGATCATACAGGATTCGATCTATATAGACAGCATCGCAAAACAGGCCGTTATCAGGCAATCGCCCGAAGCGGATGCATCGGTAAAATCGGGCCGCACCATTTATCTCACCATCAACCGAAGTATACCGCCGCAGGTAGAAATGCCCAACCTCGCAGGATTCTCGGTAAAGAGTGCAGAAATGTATTTACAAAGCCTTGGTTTAAAAATGGGCGAGATCAGTTATAAGCCCGACATCGCCCGCAATTCCGTATTGGAACAATTATTAAATGGTGAACCGATTGCGCCGGGTACAAAAATTCCGATCGGTACAACGATCAGTTTTGTTTTGGGTAGCGGCGCAGGTGGCGGCGATGTGAATGTGCCCAATTTGGTTGGAATGACACTTGATGAAGCACGCAATTATATTTCCACCATGCATATTGGCATTGGCTCCATTGCCGCAATGAGTTCGATCAGCGATTCTGCCGCTTCCTTTGTAATAAGACAGGTACCTGATGTGCTAAGCGATTCACTGGACGCAAGCGGCCTGAGGGTTCCGAATAAAATAAAACAGGGGCAAACAATTGATGTGTACATCAGCAGTGCCGCGCCTCCGAAAGAACAACAACAATAATCAATTCATACTATTTATGCAAACCATTACCGTAGAAGAACTGAAAGCCAAAATAGATGCAGGCGAATCTTTGCATCTGGTAGATGTACGCGAACCGCATGAGAATGCCGAGTTCAATATTGGCGGGTTACTGTTGCCGTTGGGCAAAGTACAAACCATGCAGACAGATGAGATCGACGACCTTAAAGACGATACCGTATATATTTATTGCCGCAGCGGCAACCGCAGCGGGCAGGCATGTTTGATATTGGAAACGATGGGATATAAAAATGTAGTAAACGTTTCAGGCGGAATGCTGGCCTGGCAGGAAAGGATCGCGAAATAATAAAAGTGATAAGCCGCGGATTCGCGGATTAAAACAATCTGCGAATCTGCGGCTTATCTTTTACTTCGCTATTCAAATCAAAGCCGGATATTAACGCCCAGCATATAATTTGTTCCCGCCATCGGGTAATAACCATTTTCATTTGTAAGAACATTATTATTGATATAGCTGTAGGTATATCCGTTAGGTTCATATAGTTTATTGAACACATTGTTTACCTGCCCTATAATGTGCCACTCCGAAAACACAACATGCCTGATCGTCCAGCTGGCGCGGAAATTTTCAACAAAATAACCATTCAGTTTCCTTGTTTCATTCTGGCTGTTATCCATGTACTGTTTGCTTACATATTTGTTGATCAAACTTAGCTCAACATTTTGCACGGGTAATATATTAATGGTAGCTGCACCAACAATGGCAGGAGAAAAAGAGATGTCGGTATTTTTATGCGACACTGCATTTTGCCCGCCCGTATCATAATTATCAATGTATTCAATATAAGAAGCCACTTTATTTTTGCTGAAAGCGATATTGCCTGTTACGTTGAGCCATTTATTAAATACAGCCCCGGCTTCCAGTTCAATCCCCAAACGATAGCTGTGCGGAATATTTGTTCTTGTATATGCCCCTACATCATTGATCTGGCCTGTTAATACGAGTTGGTTATAATAATACATGTAATAAACAGTTGCGCCCAAATGATAAGCGCTGTTCTTCTTTTCAATTCCCAGTTCAAGATCGTGCAGGGTTTCCTGTTTGGGTTGAGAAGTGAGGCTCGCCTGGAAATCATCACGGTTGGGTTCTTTATGGCCTAACGCATAACTGAAATAAGTTTGTACATCTCCTTTTCGGTAAGTGATCCCGAGCTTCGGATTTATAAAATCAAAACTCCTGTCCACATTCAATGCCGGGTTTCCTTCAAAGCCCTGCATATTGTGGTTTACATGGCGGTATTGCAGGTCGGCAAAACCTGTCCAGTGTTCGGATAACTGGTGTTGCCATTTCGTGTAAAGATCAGCATCGGTCTTTGTTGCAGGATAATCGTAATAATGATAGCCGGGCGGAGGAACAGTTCCGAATTGTAACTGCGTAACAGTTCCATAATGTTTGCCGTCATACTTTGTCCATCCGCCGCCAAAGGTCAATTCATCTTTATTGTCTTTGTATTGCAGCGATGCGATCTGTCCATAAAAATAATTATCAAGCCATCTTTGTCTTACAAGATCCGTTTGCGTAAGTGTGGCGCCGCCCTGGTTGATATCCGGCAAACCGTAATCTGCAAATAACTGCTGCGCTTTATATTCTTCGTAATAACCTTTTCCCCTTGATAAAAATGCTGCAGTATTGAACGACCATTTTGTATTGAACGAATGGTTAAAGAATAACTGGTAATGTGTTTGCGTATAATTATCCGTTTCATTGTCGTAAGGCGAACCCGGCTTTTCTGTTCCTGCGGGATTGTAGGTTCTGTTCGTTGGCAATACATCTTCCGGCACACCATACCATGCCTGGTAGGTTTTTTCTTTTCCGGAAAAGATATTCAGCCGCAGCGATGATTTTTTATTGATATACGCCGTGCTGAAATAAAATGATTTCAGGTCGCTCTTCGCCCGGTCGATATAACCATTGCTTACAATATTGCTCAGCCTTACATCAACCGTAAAATGCCCGCCGATCAAACCGGTGCCTGCTTTGAAAGTGTTTTTCCAGGTAGCGAATGAACCATAACTATTGTTGAATTCGCCGTATGCTTTTTCATTGTATTCATTGGTTGATAAATTGATCGTGCCGCCAAATGCACCGGCGCCATTGGATGATGTACCCACGCCGCGTTGTACCTGTATGCTGTTTACGGAAGAAGCAAAATCGGGCAGGTCAACATAATAGGTACCGAGGCTTTCCGCATCATTATAGGGAATGCCGTTCAATGTTACATTGATGCGTGTAGCATCGGTTCCCCTGATATGAATGCCGGTATAACCTACGCCGTTGCCCGCATCGGAATTAACTACAACGGATGGCGTTTGATCAAGCAGGAAAGGGATATCCTGCCCGAGATTCTTTTTAGCGATCTCGTCTTTGCTGATATTTGTTTTTGCAAACGGCGCCTTATCCGATGCACGCACCGATCTTACTTCAAGCGGTTGCAGGAAAAGAGCGGTTGATACCAATGCGATATCAACATTCATATTCACACTGCTCACTTTTACGGTTTGCGTGTATTCTTTATAACCCAGGCTGCTTACACTGAGTTCATACGTGCCGGGATCAATTCTACTGAAAATAAAATGCCCCCGCTCATCCGCAACGGTTTGCCTGTTACCTAAACGGATGGTTGCTCCGGCTACCGGAACTTTGGTACTGCTTTCTGAAACCGAACCCTGCACAGTGTTCTTGCCGGATTGTGAAAAGGCAATGATGGTGATAAATGTCAAAATGGTTGTTCCCAAAAACTTTTTCATTTTTTACGTTTTAAAAGTCAATAATGGGAACAGGGAATAGCTAACGGAGAGGTATTAAAAAAAGTGTACACCTTCCCTTCGCAGGAATTACCCTGTTCAGGTTCAACGGGTATTATCTCAGCCGGATCCCGCCTATCGGCGGGAGACAGCACCCCGAGGAATGATCCGGCACAAAAATAAGCAATCGGCTAATGCATCCCAACTGTAACTTTATCCGTACAAAACCGTTATACCAAAAAATACCCCGATGAAGCTAGCAGTATTAACAGCCATCATGAGCCTTGGGCTGTTGCATATACAGGCCCAGGAGGCAAAGAACCTTGTGGTGGATGCAAATGCTGAGGTACGCAATGTGACTGGTTTTTCTGCGATCGATGTATCGGGTTCTATCGACCTCTATATTTCGCAGGGCAGTGAAGAAGCGGTTGCCATCAGCGCCAGCAGCGATGAGATAAAAGCACGCATCAAAACAGAAGTGAGGAACGGAACACTCTATATTTTTCTCGATGCAAAAGGATTGAACTGGAAAAAATGGGGCAACAATAAAATGAAAGGTTATATCACATTTAAAAATCTTACCAGCATT
>JABDAP010000039.1 GCA_013289065.1 Bacteroidota bacterium
TGCTTTAATTAATGCATTGACCGCATTATCGAGCCCCTGGTAATAATTCTGTTGTTTAAATTCCGGCGCCATTTCGTTATGGTAAATATCCGAGGCGATAGCATCGGGAATAGCGCCTTCCAAACCATAACCAACTTCTATCCACATTTTCCTGTCATCAATGGCAGCAATAATAAGCACACCATTATTGGTTTTTTTATTTCCGATGCCCCATGCGCGGAAAAGTTTGGTTGCATATTCATTGATGTTATTATCACCAAGTGTTTTGATCAACACAATTACTATCTGGTTAGAGGTACTATCGTCGAGGGCAACCAATTTGTGTTCGAGTGCCGCTACCTGTTCTGCAGAAAGTACGCCGGCTGCATCATTCACCAACCTTGGCGGATCGGGCCTGGGTAAAACATTTTGTGCTGATGCAAGCGCAAAAGAAAAAAATGTAAGGAGTATGAAAAATAATTTCTTCATTGATTTTATTTAACAGCGATATGCTGTTTATATAAAACGGCCTGACCGCTTCAACGGCCCAACCGCTTTATTTTCCAAATACGATATCATCCGGTAATTCGTTGGTGTCTGTCTTTTCATCATAAGGGAAATGCGTGGATAATGCTTCTCCTATTGCATGAATGATCTCAACGATACCATTTGTATAATTGCTTTTATTAAAATGTTCAAGCATTTTTTTTACTTCGGCGTTCCAGAAAACATCACCCACTTTTGTATGAATGGCTTCATCGCCGTATACGGCCAGTTTCCTGTCTTTCATTGCCACATATACCAGCACGCCGTTCCTTACAGCTGTTTCGAACATCTTCAATTCAGCGAACACTTCTTTTGCGCGGTCAACAGGATCGGGTTTGCAATGACTTTCAATGAATATCCTTACTTCCCCGCTGGTTCTGTGTTCGGCTTTTTCAATAGCCTGCACGATCAGTTTTTTTTCTGATTCAGAAAAATGGTCAACAGGCTTTTGTTTGAATAGTCCGAACATGGAAATTATTTAAGATCGAATTTTATATCCGGGTTTTTTTCTGAGCCGGCGTCTGCCTGGTAATATGCTTTCTCTTTAAATCCAAACATGCCTGCAAAAAGATTATTCGGAAAAGTTTTTACACTCAGGTTATAGGAGTTTACAGCAGCATTATAATCACGGCGTGCAGTATTGATCCTGTTTTCCGTTCCTTCAATCTGTGCCTGGAAGTCCTGGAAAGCCTGCGTGGTTTTTAAATTAGGATAAGATTCCGCTACTGCCATTAACCTGCCAAAAGCGCTTTGCAATTGGCCTTGCGCAGCCTGGTATTTTTGTAATGTAGCCGGATCATTGATATCTACTTTAACCTGCGTAGCACTTGCTCTTGCTTCAATAACTGAAGTCAATGTTGATTTTTCAAAATTAGCCGATGCTGAAACAGTTTTTACAATGCTGCTGTACAGATCCGTACGGCGTTGATAATTTGTTTCTACGTTACTCCATGCAGTTTTAACGGTTTGATCTCCTGTAACAAGGCTATTGTATTTACTGCAGCCGCAACCGCCAAGCAATAAAATCACGGCGAGAATAGCTATCAGGGTAATGTTTCTTGTACTCATACAAATTGATTTAGATGTAATTTACTTGTTTGTCGGAAAACCGGTTGAATTATTACAGAAACAAACGCTAAACGCCGAAAGCTTGACGCCGAACGCAAAAAATGCGCGTTAAGCATTGCGCGTTTGGCGTTCTGCGTTAGTCGTTAATAGCTGCGATCCCCGGCAAAATTTTTCCTTCAAAATATTCGAGCAATGCGCCACCGCCGGTGGATACATAGCTTACTTTATCTGCAAAACCAAATTGGTTAACTGCCGCAACACTGTCGCCGCCGCCAACCAATGAGAATGCGCCTGCCTGTGTGGCTGCTGCAACGGCTGTTGCGATATCTTTTGTTCCGTGTTGAAATTTTTCCATTTCAAAAACACCCATCGGGCCGTTCCATAAAATGGTTCTGGAGTGTTTGATGCAGTTGGTGAATTGTTCGCATGCATTCATGCCGATATCGAGGCCCATCCATCCGTCGGGGATCTCATTGCTTGGGGCGGAAGAGATATTTGCATCTGCTGCAAATTTATCGGCGATAACAGAATCGGATGGAAGATGTATGCATACGCCTTTTTCTTCTGCTTTCTTTAATAAGGCAAGCGCGGTTTCGAGGCGATCCTCTTCACAAAGCGAACTGCCTATTTTACCGCCTTCTGCTTTCATGAATGTATATGCCATGCCGCCGCCGATAATAATATTATCTGCCCGTTCGAGCAGGTTTTCGATGATGAGTATTTTATCGCTCACTTTTGCGCCGCCGATAATGGCCGTAAAAGGTTTCTCGCTGTTATGCATCACTTTTTCTGCGCTGGCTACTTCTGCATCCATTAAAAGGCCGAACATTTTTTTATCGCCTGGGAAAAATTGTGCGATCACGGCTGTTGATGCATGTGCACGGTGTGCGGTGCCGAATGCATCATTTACATATACATCGCCGAGCTTGCTTAGTTTTTCTGCGAAATCTACATCGCCTTTTTCTTCTTCATTATAGAAGCGGAGGTTTTCAAGCATGGATACTTCGCCGGGCTTCAATGATTCAGACATTTCTGTTGCCGATGGCCCTACACAATCATCTGCAAATTTGATCATCCTGTCATTCAGTAATTCGCTGAGACGTTTTACCAGGTGTTTGAGTGAATATTTTTCTGACGGACCATCTTTTGGACGGCCGAGATGACTCATTAAGATCACACTTCCGCCATCGTCCAGTATTTTTTGAATGGTTGGGATGGTTGCACGCATTCTTGTGTCGTCGGTGATATGGAATGATGCATCTAACGGCACATTGAAATCTACGCGGATCAATGCTTTTTGTCCTTTGAAGTTGTGGTCGGTGAATCGGCTCATGGTTATTGGGATTTCTGTGTTTTATGCTGCATTTTATTAAAGGTAATTCATAAATCATTCTAAAATGTTACACACTCTTGTTCGTGAACCATGTCGCTCATGGCCGCTGGGCCTTGTCCCTGTTCCACGGCTACTTTGGCTACTTTCAAAATGTGCTGCGCATCATTTTGAATGACGTCGCTTCGCTCGTCACCGAACCCAAAGAGGCCGTTCCACAGGGACTGATGTTTAATTTGGTTCGGGATCGCTGTTTTTCAGGGTTGCTGTTGAAAATGACAAAGGGCACATAGTTTTCTATGTGCCCTTTTATAATCAATTGTTATTTGTTGTTTGTCAAACAGCTCATAAATGTTCCGAACGTTGAAGTGAGTGACACAACGGAAGCTGAAAAGAATTCCCGCTGCCGGCCAACCACTTATTTAGAGATCAGGCCTGCGAAATATTTTACTGTGCGTACCAATTGGCTCACATAGCTCATTTCATTATCGTACCAACTAACGGTTTTTACCAATTGCGAATCGCCGACTGTGACAACTTTTGTTTGGGTTGCATCGAATAATGAACCGAAATGTGTTCCGATGATATCGGTACTTACAATTTCATCTTCGTTGTATCCAAAGCTTTCGTTGCTTGCTTCTTTCATGGCTGCATTGATCTCTTCGGCAGTTACTTTTTTACCGAGTATGCTGCACAATTCAGTTAATGAACCGGTAATGGTTGGAACGCGTTGTGCGCCGCCGTCTAATTTTCCTTTTAACTCAGGCAATACCAAACCGATCGCTTTTGCTGCGCCTGTGCTGTTTGGAACAATATTGGCCGCTGCCGCTCTTGCCCTGCGCAGGTCTCCTTTCGGATGCGGTGCATCTAAAGTATTCTGGTCGTTGGTGTATGCGTGAATGGTTGTCATGATACCTGTGAGGATACCATATTTATCGTTCAGTACTTTTGCCATTGGCGCGAGGCAATTGGTTGTGCATGATGCGCAGGAAATGATGGTTTCGGTTCCGTCGAGTATTGAATGGTTTACATTGTATACAACCGTTTTCAGGTCGCCTGTTGCCGGTGCTGAGATCACTACTCTTTTTGCGCCGGCTTTGATATGTGCCTGTGCTTTGTCTTTATCTGCGAAGAAACCGGTTGATTCGATCACCACATCCACGCCGTGTGTTCCCCATGGGATCTGTGAAGGGTCTTTTTGTGCATATATTTTTACCGTATTCCCATTAACAACAATTGAATCTTCGGTTGACGTAACTGTAACACCGTGAAAGCGGCCCTGGGCGCTGTCGTATTTTAATAAGTGTGCCAATACCTGTGGGCTGGTAAGGTCGTTAATGGCAACCACTTCAATGCCTTCCATGTTGTAGATCTGGCGAAAAACCAAACGGCCGATACGCCCGAAACCGTTGATGGCAACTTTAACTGTACTCATGAATTCCGTATTTAAAGATTAAAAATTAAAAATGAGTGGCGAATTTACGATGATTGCAAAGATTTGTAATGATATTTTTTGATTAACGGCGTTGATCGTGAGGCGTGAATCATGAGGCGTCAGACGTGAGTGGTTAATGGTGAACTTTCTACTCACAACTCACGCCTCACAATTCACAATTCACAACTCAGGCTTTTATTTGATCGATCACGAGTCATTGCTCCTGGAAATAGCTGTAACACACGATTTCAAAAATGTTTTGGCAGAAAAGGGCCATGAGCCTATTTTTGCGTCCCGATAAAACAAACGGCCGGTTCGTCTATCGGTTAGGACAGCCCCCTTTCACGGGGCAAAGACGGGTTCGATTCCCGTACCGGCTACGAAACAATTTCACTGAAGTCCCATTAGTATTGAACTGATGGGATTTTTTTGTGTCATGTAATAACGTTTTAGTAACGGTTCTAACTCCATACTATCTAATAGCACGCGGATAACACGTATCTGGAAGATATTCCGAAATCTTTATCCTTTCATAACTATTGAATAATAATTAACCCGGTTTGCATGACCGAAACGAGGCTGCATTATTCAGAAAGATCGAATCATTAACGTTGATGGAATTTCTTCCGGATACTTATTGGACAAACGGCCAACAATGACAGGAGAACGGCGTTTTTCCGTTTTGGCGAAATAATAAATATAAAAAAACTTAAATATTTTCGCGCCCCGTTATCACCAGATTTTTTTATTCTTATGAAATCCAACCCTATTAAAAAGCTCTACCAGCTTTTTGTGACATTACTCATTTCTTTTTCTTCCCCCCGGTTAACCGCTCAAACGCATCCCATATTGTTATCACCATCTCACCTGGGCGCATTACAGACATCAGGTAATACGGAATGGAATACGATCAAATCTTTTTGCAGTAATAACCTGAATAAGATCATTGACCCGGGCTATGCCGGTTTTGATTGGCATGATGCATTAATCAACTATGCTACAGCCTACCAGGTGTTACAAAACAGTGATCCTTCTACAGCAGACAAATATGCCAGGAAAGCACTTGCTTTAATGAAGGTATTAGCACATCACCATAATTATGGCGGGCCGCAAAGGGATCAGTACAGTTTTTATGATGGCTTCCAGTTTATAGGATTTGGGGATGGATCAACAAAAAATTTCACTTTGCCGTTTAGTACGCAATTGGCAGGATCAACCATACAGGTTACTAAATCGCCTATCGTTACCAATCCTATTGTGTATAATAGCAACAAGACCCCGTTATTCGATTTTCAGCCCATATTAAAAATAAGCAATACCAACAACGGAGGAGCGAATTATCTCTCTACAGATTACCAGTTCCTGTTCAAAGACGGGACTGACGTGTATACACTGATCTGGGGAACGAATCATCCTGCCAACGGTGCTACTTATTATGTAACACAGACTTCAGGTGCTGTTTCATCGGATCCTACTTCAACAGGCTTTACGGTGAGTGGCGGTACAATAAGTTTTACTTCTGCTCCGGCTACCGGCGAGGCTGTTTTTGTAAGAATGATCGATGCCGATTATAATCAAACAGGAAATCTCATGGGAGGTTTATCCTCTGTACAGCCCGATGACGGGTACCCAATGAGAACATTTAACCCGGGACTGGCATATGGTATCGACCTTCTTTATAATTATAATGGATTAACCGGAGCGCTCAAGGCTGAGTTTGTGAATATATTGAATGCACAGCTTACCTGGTACAAGCAGTATGGTTATGAAAATAGCGGAGTAGTTTTTGGCAATTATTTTATTGAGGGCCTTGTAACCGCAACTTTTTATACAGCTTATGGTACGGATGGCATCAACCCTTCTGTGCAACAATATAAAAATGATACTAAGGCTTATTTAGAAGACCAGATATTCAAAGCTTTGAATACACAGCTTCCGGGAGGATATGGCCCGCAAGGACAATATACCGAGGCAACTTTCAGTGATATTATCAACCTATTTGCTTTATATAAAGATGTAACCGGCACCGACCTGCTTGGCCAAACAGAATGGACGGATAATATGATCAGGGCAAGTATTCATGGCACTAAGCCCGACAGAAAAACGTTTTACGATGGAGGGGATTGGGATCCTTATCCGGCAAGGCCGATGACCGATATGATCAATACTTACCTGATCGATCTGCCGAATAATGCAATGGCCCCTTATGCAAGACAGTATTTAAAAGATTTGAATTACAGCCCTATCCCGGCCGGTGCAACAAAGGATTATAAAACAGATTTCCCACTTTCGTATATGTGCAAAGTGTCGAGTCCGGTGTATGCACGTTCTGATTGGGGCACTAACGCAGTATGGCTGAGTTTTGTTGCTGATAACATGTTATACGACCACCAGCATTTGGATCAGGGGCATTTCTCTATTCAAAGAGGGGCCGATTATCTTTTGATCAATGGCGGACAATATGGTGCGTTGTCAACTATTTATAATAATACGCTGTTATTCGATGATCGCGGGGCAGGAAATATTTCCGTTTATCCTCCCGGACAAGGCGATTGGGGCACTGCCAATAAGGTAACAAAGTATGAGGCCGCTAAAAGTTACGTGTACAGCCAGGCTGATTTCACCTCTTCTTATCAATCAAATTTCGGTACGGCCAACTCTGTAACAGCAGCCATACGATCTGTGTTGTATGTGCGCCCCGGCATTATTATCGTGCATGACAAGGCCAATGTGAAGAACGTGAATGTAAAGAAGATATTCAATCTGAATTTCCCCGGAGCGCCATCACAAAATGGTAGTGTCTATACAGAAACGGTAGGTAACAGTAATTTGTTTTTTAAGAGCCTGTTGCCAAATACACCTGCTGCTGTGATTGCACCGATAACGATTCCTGATGATCCACAAAAACCGGATGAAAGAAGTTTCCAGGTAACGAAAACAGGCTCGCTGCAGGATAATTTCTTCTATGTATTCGAGGCAACAGATAAAACCCAGGCTTCCATGAGTAATGTTACTTATGCAGATGGGGGAAGTTTTGAATCGGCCACTACCACTATTGCAGACACAAGTTGGACAGCTGTCTTCCCTAAACAGGTAACGATAGCTGCCGGTACCAAGATGAATTATTCTTTTGCAATAAGCGGGAGTCACCACGACCTGATAACTGATGTAGCACCAAATACAGATTTTAAAGTAACAGTGACATCTAATACAGAAACGGTATTAGATTCGACGATAAGGTCTTCCAGTGAAGGTGTACTTTCTTTTGTGTATACGAGTGCCAGTCCGGGTACAGTATTTATCAATAATTCAGTTAGTAATATATCACAGGCCAGTGTAACGAATATTGTTAATGCGACTGAGGGCGGAGCCAATGGATCATTTACAATTACTTTGACGAATCCATCATCAGTAGCCACAACAGTAACATTTACACTCACCGGCACTGCCATTAATGGAACGGATTATAATGCGATCCCCGGAACATCAGTGATCCCTGCGGGAGCGCTCACAGTAACGGTACCGGTGATAGCTATAAATGATAATATCAAAGAACCTACTGAAACCGTGGTGATCGCTTTACAAAGTGCAACGAACGGTTTCACAGTAGATAATACACCACAAACACTGAACATCTTCGATAATGTTGTTACTGCAATACCCTCGCCCACACCCAATTCAAAAAACAGTTTTTTTGTATGGGGTGATGATCATAAAGTGATACACGTTACATTCTCGTTCGAGAGTCCTGCCAATGTTAGTATTGTTGTATACGATCTGAATGGCAGGGTGCTTTCACGGAAATCAAATGAGATAGGACGGGGCCAGACTACAGTGAATGTAAACAATCAGCAATTTTCATCTGGTGTATATGTGGTGCAAGTGACGATGGGTAAAATTAAGTTGAGCAAAAAAATATTTCTGAGATAGCCCATACGAAAGAAGTTATTATACAACAGGGCGGGTTACTGCCCTGTTTTTTTATGCATGAAACAGGGCAACCAATAACTGCGTAAGGAGATATCATTATCTTTAGCCAAACACTGTTTATGAAAAAATATCTTTACCTCACTTTTATTCTTGCCCTGGCCGGCGCATGGGAGAACTTTGATTCCCCAAAAAAGAGTTTTGTAGATGTTCGTGGCATAGATACCTCTGTAAAACCGGGCGATAATTTCTTCCGGTATGTGAACGGGCGCTGGTATGATACCGCAAGGATCGCCGACGATCAAACAGGTGTGGGCTCTTATTCGTTCATGAATATTCCGCAAAAAGAATTACTGCAACATATACTGGATAGCGTTTCAAAAAACAGTCATCCCATTGGAAGCATCGACCAGAAAGTTGGTGACTTTTACGCTTCGGGTATGGACACTATAACCATTAACCGGCGCGGTTATGAACCTATTCAGCCAACATTAAAACGGATCGATGCAATCGGCGATGTGCCATCATTGCTCAAATTCGTAGCGGTTGAAATGAAGACAGGCAACCGCTCCATTATCGGCTTCGGCATTTCGCCCGACGATAAGAACAGCCGTATCAATATTGCGCATATTTATCAAACAGGGATCGGCTTGCCTGACAGGGATTATTATTTTAAAACAGATTCGTCTACCCTTCGCATCCAGCAGGCTTATAAAAAATATCTCGGCAACCTGTTTACATTAACAGGCAGCGACCGGGCTACGGCCGAAAAAAATGCAACGATCGTTTATGATATCGAAAAACAAATTGCCGCATCGCATAAAACAAATATTGAACTGAGAGACGTTAAAGCCAATTACAATAAAACAGCCATTGCATTACTCAATCAAACACAACCGAACATCGGTTGGCGGGCGCTGCTTGCAAACCTGGATGCAAAGACCGACTCTATTGATGTTGGCCAGCCTGCCTATTACGGGAAGTTAAACGAGTTACTGGGATCAATTTCGATACATGACTGGAAGATCTATTTGAAAGCAGGCACTTTGAAAACCTATGCCGACGCACTTAGCAAACCATTCACGGACGCTTCGTTTGAATTTGCAAAAGTGATGTCCGGACAAACTGTGCAGAAATCGCGCAGACAGGTCATGACACAAAATGTTGATGGCCTTTTGGGGCAGGCCCTGGGGCAATTGTATGTAAAAAGATATTTTAATGAGGACGCAAAAAAACGTGTGCTTGCATTAGTGAACAACCTGCAAAAATCTTTCGAGAACAGGATCAACCATCTTGACTGGATGAGCGACAGCACGAAACAGAAAGCAAAAGAAAAATTATATGCCATCACCAAAAAAATAGGTTACCCTGATAAATGGCGGAACTATGATAAGGTGCAGATCGACAGAACCAAATATTTTGAGAACTTACTTTCGCTTGGCAGGAATCAATACCAGTTTCAACTGGCAAGGCTGAATAAGCCCGTTGACAGAACGGAATGGGGTACCACACCATCTACCGTTACCGCTTACTATAATCCGGCTTTTAATGAGATCGTTTTTCCTGCCGGCATTTTACAATTTCCTTATTTTGATTTTGCTGCAGACGACGCCATTAACTATGGAGGGATCGGCATGGTGATCGGGCATGAGATGACGCATGCTTTTGATGACCAGGGTGCGCAATACGATAAAGACGGGAACGTAAAAAACTGGTGGACAAAAGAAGATTACGACAAGTTCAAAGCAAAAACAAAAATGGTAGTGGATCTGTATAGTTCGTTCACTGTTTTGGATAATGTTCATGTTAAAGGCGCACTAACATTAGGTGAAAATACTGCAGACAATGGTGGCATTGCCATTGCTTACGATGCTTTTAAAATGACAAAGCAGGGACAGGGAAATGAAATGATCGATGGGTTTACACCGGATCAACGTTTCTTTTTATCTATTGCCAGGATCTGGAGGGTGAAAACAAGGGATGCATTTATGCTTACCTATGTTAACACCAATCCGCATTCGCCGGCCATCTGGCGTGTGAATGGCCCATTGATGAGCTTTGCGCCTTTTTATAAAGCATTTAATGTACAACCCGGCGATAAAAATTATAAACCTGATGACCAAAGGATAAAGATCTGGTAGGAATAAATCTGTATGAAGGATACTGAACCCGCTTTTTTACAAAGCGGGTTTTTTGCTACCGGATAATTGTATTTTATATCGATCCGTTATGAAATAATTATTTTGATGTGATTCGGATCATTCAGCATAATCAGCCCGACCCTTGCTTTATTATCGAGATACATTTCTACTTCAGGGGCGCCTTCTGCTTCAACGAACAGGTGTGTTCACAGTTCAATGAATTCATCCGGCTTATTTAAACTCTCTTTGCATTTCCGAAGTAAGCCCACTGTATTTTCGGAGAATGCTGACTCAGCTTAAAAACATTCATTACTCATAACAGTAAGCGAAAAAGATTTGATGAATGATTTATCGGCAAAGAAGCCAATCAAATAGTTTGATCTTAATTTGGAAATTATTAGCAATACACATATATTACTATTTCATATCCAATTGTCCGCCTCCCCCCCACTGGTTTCAGTTTACATTTTATTTCAAAAATAAATAACAGTATAATCATGAAAGCATGGACTATTGATGCGTCAAGCATAGACTTGGGGGAAATAAATACAAGAGAGCTTGGGAATGTAATGGTTGCAACAAAAGCAATTAATGAATTCTTAAGTATGGATAGTAAAAAGATGTTTATTGTAGCTCCGAAGGGGTTAGGGAAAACATATCTGCTCAAAATAAAAAGCCAACTGTTCAGGGATAAAGAATCTGGTTTCAAATTTATCCCGTCAAATACTTTATGTGAAAGGTTTGTAAGTAATGAAATCAGTTTTTCAGACAAAGAATTGATAAAATTCAACGAACGTGCTGTTTGGAAAAAGACCTGGGAACTGTGTTTATATACCCTGATCCTAAGAAGTTTCAAGAGCAATTCCATCCCCAACGAATTAGTTGAAGTCATAGGTAAAAATACGGGTAGCCTGGGTGAGATCTTAGGCATGTTTCTTCAACGCAGAGGGCAAATTGAAAGGTTACATAGTTATGTAGCTTCAGATTTAAAACCAGCAATCAGGAATTTAAAAGATAACTCCTCAGCAAACCAGATTGCAATATTTATTGACAATGTAGATGAAGCATTTGATAATTATGTTGGCTTTGAAGCTCAAAAAGATGGCAATATAATTTCAGCAAATCTTTGGATCAATGCACAACTATCACTTTTATCAGTAGCGAAAGATATCTGCTCTATTAATAATCACGTTAAAATATTTCTTACAATCAGAAGTGAGGCCTATAATAATTTCAATGATCCCCAAAAACTTCAAATTGATAGTTATTGTTTATTTCTTCAATACACCAAAAATGAAATAAAAGACATTTTTATAAAAAATATTTTACTTATGCCGAAAGAGGAGTTAACATTTCCATCAGATTCGGATAAAATACGCGGGTTCGTAGGGTACGCTAAAATTCCACATAAGTTTATAGAAGATATTGATGGCAAAAAGAAAGAAGAAGATTTTTTTGATTTTATTTACCGGCATACATATGGAAGACCGAGAGAAATTATATGCATGGGGGCTGAATTAAGCAAATTAGAAAAAAATGAATTTAAAAACTATGAAGCTGTAGGCAGTGCAATTAACCAGGTAAGCTATTCCCTCTTCGATCAGCTTACCAATGAAATTATTCCAGTCTTTGAAAAAGAGATATTTGAGTCTTTTTGCAAACAAGCTATCAATAATGTAATAAGCTTTCACGACTATTTACTATTAGATGAGAAAATTAAATCGGATACAAATTTCGAACATGCGTTTTCATATTTCTATCGGTTGGGACTAATTGGTACAGTTCAAAGTGAATTTGCCGGGAAAGACCAGCCCAATGGCATTTTCAAACAATCATTTTTAAAGGTCGGCGAGTACACATTGAGTGATTCGAAACTGCCCGAGTGTCAATATTATGTACTACATCCCTCTTTGAACAAAAAAATGAAACAACTTCATGGGATCAGCTTCTACGACCGATTTAATATAATTGGATATGATTATGGGTTTAATCCTGAAAGACAAAAAACGCTTGCTTTTCATATGCATTTCGGGTTAGACAGAGATAGCATTTCCATTTTATTGCCGGAAATAGATACAACTAAATGTATAGCTGTTGTAAGTTCTCTCAATTCGAACTGGAACGACATTTCAAACAGCGATTTAATCCGGCTTAACCTCAATGAGCAGATATATGATTTCAAGGTTTTTAGAGAGGGCTTTTCGGATGAAATAAAAAATGAAATTTATTCTAACTGGAAAAATAAGAAATACCATGTCTTGTTGTATACAAATTCATTAGAATCAATTCAAAAATATTTTGATATTGTAACTACTGCAAGTTTTTGCTTTTATGAGCCAATTAAATCAAGCCTGTTAAAACTCCTTAAATCAAGAACCAAGCTATTAAAACATTTCTATTATTGTGCCAGAGAATACCAAAGCGCCGAGATCAATAAAGTAAAAAAAGGCTTGTCGCTCATAGAAAATAATGTTTTAATTCACCCTTTGTTAATAGATAGGTATCAATTTGATGAAACGCTTTTATTCAATAGGGAGGAGAAAATATTGAATGTTTTCATAAGTGCAGAAAATAATTGCAGGCTGATTTATCCTGATCGCCCGAATTCTTCTGTTAAATCGACTGGCAGTATTATCAGAACAACAAGCGATACTTCATTTCGCTTTTATGCAAAAAAACAGAACCTATTAAATGAGGGGATCTATCAATTCATTAAATTATTAAACGAAAGGAACTGTTCGGAAACCGAAGGAGAAGCTTTACTTGACATATTTATTCATATTCAGGTGAAGAAAATAGTAAATGAATTCAATGAGAACCAAATCCATGAATTATTTGATGGGAAAACAAGGAGTTCCATAATAAACGATCTGAAGAATGAAAGTAAATCGATAAAAGAAAGGGTACAGAAAATATCTTCAAAATTTGTGTACACTAATAGATCAAATATTGTGCATAATAATAAATCTAAAGGTATATTTCCTACAAACAATGATGTATATGAATATATAAGATCATGTCACAACTTTTTTATATTAAGCGCCCCGTTTATTTCCTTTCTTTCGCTATTAGAAGTAAAGCCACAAAAAGAACTATTCCACAATTTATTTATATCATACAGTTACAAAGACAAAGCTATCGTTGCTGATATTTATGATCGTTTAATTTTGCTGGGCGTTCATGTTACGATGTATGAAAAAGACGATCCTTCGGGTTTTCTTCAGAACTATATGACCGAAAATGTAATCAAGTCTAAGAGGCTTCTTTTTATTGCTTCTGAAAATTCACTCAAAAGTGATGCATGCCATTTTGAGCTTTCCAGGTGTTTTGAACAAATGAGAAAAGAAAATGATGATTCAAAATTAACTGCAATACGATTAGATAATTATGTATTAGATCCCTCACTTTTAACCAACCAAATGGTATCAGAGGAAAGAAGAGAAAATATCAAAGGGTTGCAAAAGATCAATGTAAACAAACTGATTGATTTAGTAAGTATTTCTAATGGTTCAGCTAATTATTTAAAATTATTAGATGACCGGTTAAGTAAACTTGCGAGTGAATCTTATGTAATAAACAATATATTATAGGACAGTATAGTTGCAACACTGGCAGCTTCATCCCTCGTAATAACATGCTTATTTCAATTAAGCTTATTCAAAATTGGTTTATCCAAACTGTGTAACGCATCGTGTGTAACATGCAGCAGGTCAAATACCACGATCTCATTCTTTCCTTTCTTTAACCATTCTGCAGGCAGATAAATCGTTTGTTGAGGGCCGATGTTCCAGTACCTGCCGAGGTTATGTCCATTTACCCAGACACAGCCCTTACCCCAATCCTGCATATCGAGATAAGTATCTGCGGGATCGGCAATATTAAAATATCCTTTTTGTAAAACAGGAAAATCTCCCTGTACTTTATTATTCTTTATGGAAAAATTATTTATGTTATCAAACGGGAAACGGTACATTTTCCAGTTCTTTATTTCTGTATTGTCCAGTGTAACTTCTTTTGTAATTCCTTTTTTATTTTTCAGCAGGTAAGGGCCAAAATTGATACGGCCCATATTTTCAACAAGTATATCAAGCTTTACCTGCCCTTTTGGTAAAACCAAAAACATACTATCCTGTTTTAATCTTCTGTCGAGCGTGCCTGCTTTCTTTCCGTTAATAAAAACAATTCCAAAATCGCGCAGGTCTTTTATCCTGAGTATGCCTGATCTGTCTCCATCAAGTTCTGTATGGTATAAAACATAACCATACGCCTGGTTCAGATCTTCAAAACTTACAGGCAACTGGTTCAATTCAGGTGCAGGAAGCAGGTTATACAAACCGGTTGATTCCGTTAATTTAATAGATGGTATTACTATACTTTCTTTCTTCTTTGGCACTTCGGGCAGTTGCTGTCCTTTCGGCAAATATTTCCCGATCACTTCCCTGAACTTCATAAATTTTTCTGTTGCATTTCCTGCTTCGTCGAGTGGTGCATCATAATCATAACTGCTGATCTGCGGTTCAAACGGCGACCGGTCATTATAATTAGCGCCATTCATAAAACCGCGGGTAGTGCCGCCATGAAACATGTACATATTAATTGAGATCCCAGCTGCCAGAACTGAATCAAGCCTGCCCACATATTTCGCTGCGGGAACGGTATGATGCTGTGTTCCCCACCAGTCGAACCATGCGGGGTACCATTCTGCAATCATATAAGGGCCTTTGCCATTATTATTCCGCTGAACGAGTTCTTTTACTCTTTGCGGATTGTCGAGCCCGTTAACTGCTGCGAGCAATCCGGGCAGATGGCCCTTGGCTATATCACCTGCGGGGTCGCAGGTATATAATAATCCGTCAAAACCTGCATCAACAAACATTTTGCGGTTGATCTCCAGGTATTCTTTATCACTTCCATAAGAACCATATTCGTTTTCTACCTGCACCATTAAAATATTTCCTCCATGATTGATCTGCAATGGCGCCAATTGTTTTCCTACTGCATTTAAATAGTTTTTATATGCTTCGAGGTATTGCGGATTTTTACTGCGGACGATCAATCCATTTTCATTTTGCAGCCAGAAAGGGTATCCGCCGAATTCCCATTCTGCACATACATATGGGCTTGGCCTGAGTATTACATATAACCCTTCTTCCTGTGCGGTTTTTACAAAAGCTGCCACATCATTGTTTCCGCTAAAATCATATTTACCTTTTAATGGTTCATGCGCATTCCAGAACACATAGGTTCCGATGGTATTCAAACCCATAGCCTTCGCCATTTTCATTCTCTGCCTCCATGCTTCTCTCGGAATACGTGGATAATGCATTTCGCCTGAAATTATCTGGAATGGTTTTCCATTCAGTAAAAAAGCAGAATCACCTAAGGAGAAAGTGTTTGTGGGTTTCTGGCTGAATAGTGTTGTGAATAAAAGAAGAAGGCTGAAAGCAAATCCAATTCTTTTCAAATGATAAGCAATATTCATAAAGCAGTGAATTTTTATTCTCAGTTCGATAGGATTTAAAGTTAATGATCTACCGGCACAATCTAAAAGTGCTTAAAGGATAGGCAAAAACAAGTAAAAAAACTGTTCGCCACAGATTCACAGATTAGCACAGATGATCAGTGAAAATCTGTGAATCTGTGGCTTAACCGTTTTTGAAATTATGGAATCATTTTTAAAAACCTTTTACACTACTCATGTCACGCTGGAGCCAGTTGCTTTGCGGATATTGTGCTTTGCTATCGATGGTGTGAATGGCGTATGCCTGTCTTGACCTGCCGCTTGTGTTTGGCAAACTGTAATGCGGCAATAACCCGTCGAGTACGATACAGGTGCCTTTTTTTACTTCCATCGGTATCATTCCTTCCATTGAATACGGTTCTGTATTTAGTACAAATGATTCTGTTCCGCCACCATCTTTTTTTCTGAACCAGGAACGCAGTAGTGTGTTATGCCCGCCGGGTTTTGCCCAGAGGCAGCCGTTCTGTATCGTTGCATCTTCCAGCGCAAACCAAAAGCCAATGCAGCTTCGTGGTTCTGTATATAGGAAAGCTGCATCCTGGTGTATGTCTACTTCTCCGCCAACACGCGCATGTTTAAAGATCATCATGCTTTGGATCAACAGGCATTCGTTAAGCCCCAGGCCAGTTGCTAACTTTTTCATTTGCGGCGAACGCGAAAAAGAATTAAAAACAGGATCCAGGTCGTGCAATGCATGGCCTATTTTATTTAATGAATGAAAGAGATCGGTTTTGAGGCCGCCTGATTCATCAAAAGCATTCTTCTCAAAAAAGAAAGAGATCTTATCGCCTGAGTCGAGGAAATAATCATCGCTTGTTCTTGACTGCTCATTGGTTTGAAAAACAGATGGGTGGCCGTTATAATTAAAATCATCCGCCAGTTGCTGTGCACGTTGTATCAATGCATCACATTCTGCGGGCGTATTAAAATCGCGGAGTATTAAAAAGCCGTCTGTTTGAAATTGCTGGAGGAGTGTTGGCAAAACAGTTATTTTTTCCGAATGTAATTTATTATTCCTTTTGTTTTAAATTTCAATACTTACTGTACGGGTAAATTTTATTGAAAAAGCCGATCACTTTTAACTTGTATCTTTCAGGCGCATTCAATTAAGCCCGAAAAAGATCAATGCATATTTCTACTCATTACTGTTTCTGATAGACAGTAGTAGGATTATCACAGCAGGAAGCGATTGGAAGAAAGATGAGCTGATCATTTTGCAAGCGTATAGAATCCCTTTCATTAACAACCCGATTATTATTCTGATAAGTAAGCGTAAGGATCAGATCACCCTGTGAATTAGCGGGATGTAACTGCCAGGTTCCTGAACGGGAAACAGTTCCTAATGATGACTGATATACAGAGGTATATATGTTACCATCAATAAAACGAAAAGTGTTACCGTTGCCTGGTGCATATAAAATAGTACCTACAAAACCGCCGATCTGGGACCGCAGTTCCCAGGTACCCAGAAGAGATGCTTCAGGCGAATTTTTGGTACATCCCATTGCGAGCGCCAGGAAAAATAGTATAAATAACCGCTGCTTCATACGATGATTGACACTCCCGTTTTCGATTTCGTTGCACTGATAAATATATGTATTATCAATAAATAACATGTTGTGTTATGAAAACTCACCGCGACCCGCCTGAATAGAAATAATATTCAAAAAAACATATCACAACACATTAACTTTAGCTGAACGCAAAATAAAGTTACACATGACAAGGATCCCATTCGATGAAATGAAAGCCACTATCAGATCAGCATTTGTAAAAGCCGGTATGCCGGAACACAAAGCCGATATCTGTGCGCAGATACATACAGAATCAACAAGAGATGGTGTTGCTTCGCACGGATTGAACCGTGTGGAACGTTTTGTAGAATATCTGCATACCGGCCTTGTTGATGTACATGCATCGCCAACACTCGAATTAAATTTAGGTGCGCTCGAAGTGTACAATGGCAATATGGCGCCGGGAATTTTAAATGCCATGTTTGCGATCAACCGTGCCACAGAGATCGCAGAAAAAAACGGGATCGGTTTGGTGAGTTTAAAAAATACTACACACTGGATGCGTGGCGGAACGTATGGATGGCTCGCTGCAGAGAAAGGTTATATCGGGATCTGCTGGACCAATACCGAATCTGTGATGCCTGCATGGGGCGCAAAATCTGAAGGCATCGGCAACAACCCTTTTGTAATGGCCGTTCCACGGAAGGAAGGGCATATCGTTCTTGATATGGCCATGTCGCAATATTCTTACGGCAAACTTTGGGGCACACGTGATAAAGGACAGAAACTTCCTTACCCCGGTGGGTTTGGCCATGATGGAAAGCTGACCGATGATCCAGGCCCGATCGCAGAAACGCGGCGCATTTTACCAATGGGTTACTGGAAAGGTTCGGGCTTTGCTGTTTTGCTCGATATTATTTCTGCATTACTTGCCGGTGGCAACACCACTGCAGAAATTACCAAACTGGATAAAGGAAGTTGCGGTGGCTGCAACCAGATATTCATCGCTATCAATCCGCTCAATATTAATACACAGGAATTTATTGATCATGCTCTGAATGAAACCATCGCGCAGATCAAATCGTCTGTACCGGCAAAAGAGAATGGCGAAGTACTGTTTCCTGGCGAGAATTCGGAGAGGACACGAAATGAAAATATGAAACTGGGTATACCGGTTGATGATAAGGTCTGGGCCAAAGTAAAAGAACTCGCTTAATGAATAAAATAAATCCACATGAAAGCATTGTGTGTACGATCGCCTAATAATATTGTAATTGAAGAAAGGCCGATGCCCTCTATCAAATCGCCAAATGAAGTTTTGATAAAAGTAAAAGCGGGTGGCATCTGCGGGTCGGATGTGCATATTTATCATGGCACATCTTCGGTAGCAACGTATCCAAGAGTGATCGGCCATGAAATTGTTGGCGAAATAGTTGAAACAGGAAAGGATGTAACGCATTTTTCTGTTGGCAGCCGGGTGATCATGGATCCTGTGATCAGTTGCGGAACCTGTTACCAGTGCAGGATCGGGCGCAGCAATGTTTGCGGAAAACTACAGGTAAGATCGGTGCATGTTGATGGCGGTTACCAGGAATATATTGTGATGCCGCAGGAAAGTATTTATCATATACCCGAAAATCTTTCCTGGGAAGAAGCAGTGATGATCGAGCCTTTTACCATTGCTGAGCAGGTTTGTTCACGTGCAGAATTATCAGCGGATGATGTTGTGTTTATTATGGGCGCAGGGCCTGTTGGTTTGAGTATTTTAAAAAGAGTAAAATTATCCGGCGCCACCTGTTTTATTTCCGACATCATGGATATAAGATTGGATTTTGCCAGGCAATACGGTGCCGATGCAGCGATCAATGCAAAGAATGTGGATGTTGGCGAAGAAATTTTAAAACTCACAAACGGTACCGGCGCAACGCTTGTGATCGATGCGGTGTGTTCACTGAGATCATTGGAGCAGGCGCTTACTTATGTTTGTTCTGCCGGCAGAATTATTACACTTGGGTTTGGAAAAGAGCCTTCTGCCATCAACCAGTTAAGTATCACTGCACGTGAAATTGATATAAGGGGTTCGAGATTGCATAACCATAAATTTCCTGTGGTGATCGATTATTTTGCATCGGGAAAATTGCAGGTAAAAGATATGATCACACACCGGTATCATTTCACAGAGATCCATGACGCTTTGCGGTTGATTGAAAATCCTGAGATCGAGAATGGGAAAGTGGTTTTGTTTTTTTGATGTGCCGGATCATTTAAAAACTCCTGTTCTTCGTTCTTCTCTTATTGAAATATCTTGAAGTTTCAATAAGAGAAGAACGAAGAAAAAGAGAGTGGTTTTGAAATACGGAGAGTACAATATTTCATTACACATCCGCTTCATTAAAAGACAGCACCAGGTTGGGAAGGTTGGTCTTTACTCTCCGGTAAGTGATACCTGCTTTATCCAGCATTTTACGCGCGGCTTTGTCTGTATCGGTTCCTTTATATTTATCCGACAGATAGATCACTTCTGTAATACCTGATTGAATGATCGCTTTGGTACATTCATTACACGGAAAAAGTGCGGTATATATTTTACAACCACTGAGATCCATACCGATATTATTCAGGATCGCATTCAGTTCTGCATGACATACATACGGGTATTTTGTTTCGAGAAGATCGCCTTGTTTATCCCAGGGAAATTCATCATCATCACAACCGATCGGGAAACCATTATAGCCTGCACCAACAATTTTGTTATGTGTGCTAACAATGCATGCACCAACCTGTGTGCTGGGATCCTTGCTTCTTTGCGCGGATAGTAAAGCTACACCCATAAAGTATTCGTCCCAGGAAATATAATTGTTTCGTTTTTTCAAGTTGTTTACAGCGTATGTGCTACAATATATGAAATAAATATGTTTGCTTTATTTCATTTTATGATTGGTTATTTTCAATAGTTGTGAAGGGGTTGAGAATTGTAAAATAAGTATCCTTGTTTTTTACCGCGGAGCCGCAGAGGCGCGGAGAAAAACTCTGCGCCTCTGCGTCTCCGTGGTAATATTAAAATAACCGGCATGAAACCGTTGCTGCCACTGAACGTGGTGCGATCGGGTTTACGCTTCCATCTTCATGTGCATAATAACTGAGCGCATTGAATACATTTGAAATTTTCAAACGAAAAGAAATTTTTTGCAGGCTGTAACCTGCCGAAGCATCTACCTGTGTAAAAGCGGGGAGCGGTATCAGCTGGCGCACATCATTAACCACACCGGCGCGTGGCTCCCGCCCTGCCTGGCGCACACCTACATATGATGCCATCAATCCCAAATTTAATCCTCTCACTGCGCCGTTGCTGAAAGTATAATACAGGCTCGCATTGGCTGTATGTTGCGGATTGTATTGCAAACGGTTGCCGATAATGAACACATTGCTTTTTGTATAGCGCGAATCATTATAACTGTAACCCGCCATAGCAGTCAATCCATTTATTGAACGCATAACGAGATCTGCTTCCACGCCTTTGCTGGTTACTTCTCCCGCAAGTTCTTTGATATTGCTATTGGTATTTCCATTTGCCAGGCTTGTTTGTGCAAGGTTACTGTTCACAATTTTGTAAGCAGTAATATTCAGCGATAATAATTTATTGAACCAGTCTGTTTTAATACCCGCTTCATATTGGTTGATGTATGATGGCGGTAATGCTTTTCCACTTGTATCGATGCCCGTATTCAATGTAAATGAGTTCGCATAACTCACAAACGTTGAAATGTTTTTTGACGGCTGGTAAACAATACCAACACGCGGCGTGAACGGATGCGCGAATGTGGTGGTTACCGTATGCAGGCTTGTTGCATTGGCCAGCACATCGCTGATGGTTTGCTGGTAACTATAACGTATGCCTGCCAATACTTTCAGGTTTGATGTAAGTGAGATCAGATCCTGCACATACGTTCCCATACGGCTGAGTGGTGTATGCGTAGATGTATTTAATGTCAGTGCAGGAATATCGCTGCGCTGTTTGTACTTATTCAGGTCAAAAATATTTATGGAATCATATACCGGCAGTATATTATAGTTAAGTGTATTGGTTTCATATTTATCTGCATCTATTCCAAACAATAACTGATGTTTGATTTTACCGGTATTGAATTTTCCTGTTAAGTCCAGTTCCGTCATATAATAATCTTCGTTTGTTCCGCTGTGCTGTACGCCGCGTACCCAGTTACCATTGGCTTGTATGGCTTGTCCGCCGCCATCATCCGGCCGTGTAACACCCAATAGATTATTTGTGTAATTATAAAATCCGCTGATATTTTTTAACTGCCAGTTTTCATTCAGCCGGTAGTTGGTGGTAACGGTTATACTTGCTTCCTGCGCTTTGTTATTGCTCCAGGGCGTTCCGATAAAAACATTGCGCGGCAGATTAGGAATCGTATAGTTCACCGCACCGATACCAAAATCGATCGTACGCGAATCATTTACATAATCGCCCTCAACAAGCACCGTAATCTTTTTCCCTGCTTTGATTAGGAAAGACGGATTGATATAAAAGCGTTCTGCATTTACATTATCCCGGTAGCTGCGCGACTTTTCATAACTCGACACCAAACGGTAGGCAACATCCTTACTATCGGCCAGCGGCCCGTAAATATCAATAGATGGTTTATAAAAATCATAGCTGCCCATACGCATCGACATTTCCCCACCTTTATTGAACGAAGGTTTTTTAGTAACCAGGTTCAACATACCACCTGCCGTAACATTTCCATATAAGATGGCGGCGCTGCCTTTGATCACTTCAAATTTATCAAGCGAGCTGACTTCGGGCATCACTGAATTATTAAAACGCATGCCGTTCTTAAAAGTATTGGTGTTGTTGAAAGCAAAACCACGTGCGGCCACTTCATGCTGTGTGCCACCGGTCTGGCCCATGATGTAAACACCATTCACATTCATCAATATGTCGGTGAGAGTAAGCGCCTGTTGTCTTTCGAGTACCTGCCCTTCAATGGTAACAATGCTTTGCGGAAAATCACGTGCGGCAATGCCGGACTTTCCAACAGAAATTGTTTTTTGATTTTGCCCCTTTGCCGACACAACCGTTACTTCTTCCAGTTCTTTCACAGACACTTTCAGCTGGATAGAAAGAGAAACCGTTTGCTTGGTAACCGTTACTGATTGATGGATCGTTTCATATCCTTCCAGAGAAATAACAATTTCATAATTACCGGGTGCGATGCGTTTGAACACAAAGTTTCCATCATCATCGGAGAGCGTATTTTTATTGGTTCCTTTCAGCGTAACCGTTACCTGCGAAGCGGGTTTATGATCAGCGGTGGTTATTTTACCGGTGATGGTTCCGGTTATTTCTGTATCATTTGCCAATACTATTGTGGAAGAAAATAATAGAGCAAAAAAAATAGCAATTACATTTCCTGTACGGATCGTTTTCATAAGCACAAATATTTTTGTGCAAATGTGTATCAACCAGCAAGCCTTGTTGTGCCGGATCGGGAAAAGAGTTTACGCGAAAAGGAAATAAGTACTGTAAAAACGGTGTGCCATATACAACAGAAAATGATACTATTCATTTACGCCATTCAATATTTTGTTTCGATTTGCAAAATAATTATACGTCACTGCGCCTCCGCGCCTTTGCGTGAGAAAAAAGCACGCAAAGGCGCGGAGGCGCAGTTTTGATTTGTTTTGAATTTGCAAACTGAGCCGCCATTCAGCTGTGATTTATTTTTTTAGTTTGATCACTTCGCTTCCTGCCAGCAGGAATGCGCCGCTTCCATATGCTTCCCAGCTTTCTGCATTAAAATTTCTGCGCGGGTCGCCGCCGATGGGTTGCACCCAGCCAACTTTTCCATCTGATGTGAGTAATGTTTGTAAACCTGTCCATGCTTTTTTAACAGCCGGCAAATATTTGTCCTTGTCTAATATTTTATGGTTGATCCCCCATGCCAGTGCATAACAATCAAAAGCAGACCCGCTTCCTTCGCCGCCTGGATAAGATGCTGGATCCAATAAA
>JABDAP010000040.1 GCA_013289065.1 Bacteroidota bacterium
TTGATCGATAATACGGTTAACATCCGCAAATCGCTTGAAGAAGTAAAAGAAACATTGATGATCTCTTTCGGGCTGGTGGTATTGGTTATCTTTTTCTTCTTCAGAAGCTGGCTTATTGCATTGCGCCCATTGATCGATATCCCTATTTCATTGGTGGCTACATTCTTTATCATGTATATATCGGGCTTCTCCGTAAACATCCTCACATTGCTGGGAATTGTACTGGCAACAGGCCTGGTGGTGGATGACGGAATTGTGGTAACCGAAAATATCTTCCGCAAAGTGGAAGAAGGATTGCCCATCCATAAAGCGGCACTGGAAGGAAGTAAAGAAATTTTCTTCGCGGTAATTTCAACATCCATTACACTTGCCGTGGTTTTTTTACCGGTAATATTCCTGGAAGGATTTGTGGGAAGATTGTTCCGCGAGTTTGGTGTAACACTCGCAGCAGCGGTATTGATCTCTGCATTTGTATCACTAACGATCACACCGGTATTGAATGTTTACCTCAGTGCAAAGAACGCCCATGAAGGATGGTTCTATAAAAAAACAGAACCCTTCTTTGTTGGAATGGAAACCGGCTATACAAGATTATTGCGCGGCTTTATGAAAGTAAGGTGGATGGCATGGATCATTGTACTGGCATGTGCCGGAATTATTTTCTTTGTGATGCGTAATTTAAAAAGCGAGATCGCACCGCTGGAAGACAGGAACAGCGTACGTTTCACTGTTACAGCTGCGGAAGGAACCAGTTATAATGCAATGCAGAAACTTACTGATGATATCAGCAATTACTTATATGATTCTGTACCGCCTTTCTGTATAATATTTCCATATTCTTCAGGGATCGTAAAATCTATTTTGATCTTGTCAACCTGTTGTATCGTGGCAATCACATTTACGGGCGATAAATAAGCGCCCGGGCTTACCTGGCGCAAGCCAACCACGCCGCTGAACGGAGCTTTGATCACTGTTTTATCTATCAGTGACTGTGTATACTGGATATCTGCTTTATAACCGTTCACCGCATTGAGCGCTGCGTCATAATCGGCCTGGTTCAATCCTTTTACGGAAAGGAGCTTTTTATAACGCTCTTCTGTTTTTTCGGCAAGGTCGAGTGCCACTTTTGATTTGTTCATCTGCGCCTGCAGGTCAGCATCATTGATCCGTGCGATCAATGTTCCCTGCTGGATATGCGCTCCTTCCGGAACATTCAGGTAAGTAAGGCGCCCGCTCACTTCGGGGTGAAGTTCAACATACTCATTGGCCACAACCGTTCCGTTGGCCTCAATTGAGTTACTGATATCCTGCGCTGACGCAACGATCACATCTACGATTACTGCTTGCTGGGCGGCATTTGGTTTTTGGGCGGCGGCTTCCGGTTTGCTCTTGCAGGCAGTCAGTAAAAGCAAACTGAGCGGAATAACATACAAACGTTTCAAAGGCTAAAGTTTAAAAATCGATTAAAGATAAAAACAATTCATATCCGAATGCCATAATAATATTGAACGGTTCAGCTATATAAATAATTCGGTGTAATGGGCAGTTTGATGCTTTTGCAGTACAAATCCAGGAAAGAAAACAGTTGTTCGTTTTTATATGTTGCCTGTTTACCTGTTTCCGGACCGGAAAGGGCTGGCAAAAATGGCTGGTTAAATTATCTGGAGAAAGCAATGTAGGCTATTGCTGCCGGTAAGATCCGATCCCGATCCCCGCCGTTTCATTTGTTTTGAACTACCGAAGTCTTTTTATACGGGCTAAGATCCTGTTGTTTCTTTTCTGCGCGGCCGATCACCCAATCTACCTGGTCATGTTGATACATCACTAAATTATATTTCAGTAATGCTTCGTCCGTATTCATATTAAGCAATATGCCGGTGCCTTTTATTTTTCCTTCGCTTTTACAACGGATGGTTAACTGGTTCCATTTTCTTTCATCCAGCGTGGCCCTGAATAAAAACATTTTTTTTCCGGGCACAACATTGTCCTCAATTAATTTTCCATTCAGCCAGATACTTAATGTGTCATTATCCGGTATGCCGTTATCAACCACGCTTGCATCTATGGAAAAACTGGTGGTGATGATGCTGTCGTGCAATGGCGTTGCCAGCGGTAGCTTTGCCATTTCTTCAGGGCCGATCTCTTTGTTTGATGGATTTAAAAACCTATGCACCAGTTCAGGATTGATCGTAAACGGTTCGGCTGTTCTTTCAAAAACAAAATAACCCAATACATTTCCGGATAACTGGCTGCGCCAGATCCCTTTAAAATAAGAGAGCCCGTTTGTATCGGAAAATTTTCCGTCAAGATTAAATAGCGGAACCTCTCCCTGTGTTTCATTTACCAGGTTGGTTTTACCCGTTAATAAAAAATGATCCTTCCCTTTCGGCCCTCCTGAAAATTCATACATAGTAACCTGGCGGTTGTCCATTGCATAAGAGATCAGCTGCACAAGCATTTTATTGCCCGACTGTATGATCTCCATTTTGGCACGGGTATGAACCGTATTGCTGTCAATAACGATATCGTAAGGATACCAGGCAGTATCAGGAATGATCGGGTTACCCGTTACGGGATTCAGTTTGGCGATCGTTTTATAGCGAAGATCGCGGCCATCACGCGTTACAATTTTTAATGTGCCCTGCCACACGCCCGAATGATCCTGTGCAGCAACAAAAATGAGGGAAAAAAGAAAGGCACAGGCTGTGATCCATTTCTTCATCTGCAAAAGTTTATACCTAAATATCGGAATAAAATATCATTCGTCCTTCCTTCTCAACGCACCTTTCCAGTTATATTTTGCGGATTTATATTGGTTATAGCTTTGCTCGATATAATAACCCAGTTCAAGGTCGTTCAATAACAACAGCACTTCATAATTTGGCCGGTAACGCGCCATGAATGTATCCAGTTCGGGCGATTGGAGTTTGGTGATCTTTCGCACAAACTGTTTGCTGAAACGGTTGCTTATGTACTTGTCCTGTTCCTGGTCGAGCAATCTTTTCTGCAGGTTTAGAATGCCCCTGTTTCTTTTAAAACGGAACATGTTAATGATCTCATCCAGGTCAAACCCAACTGTTAAGCCACCCGGATTATAACCCGGGTTACTGCTCAGCCTGAGTGTTGGTTTTTTGAAATCAAATATCTTGGCATAATCGCGCCTGTTCTGAACGGAATCAAACTTATAATAACTGTTACGCACTGTAACACCCGGCAATTCGGTAGAGCGTACATGGATCATCACATTAAAGTGATCCGTGTTTGCGATCGTATCAACCGGGTATTTAACAGTGGTTTTGCCAATAAGTGAGAACCAGATAGAATCTTTTGCGAGAACGGTAATGGAATATCTTCCGAGAGAATCGGTAATGGCGCCATGGCCCGATGAACTTACCACACCAACTGCTTCGAGCGGGCGGCGTGCAGAAATATCATACACAATACCACTTATCGTAATATACTGCGCGTTCGCTTTTTGCAACAGGCAACCCGATACGATCAGCATAAACAAAATAACAGGTAGCCTTTTTCCCAAGTCGGTGTTTTAGGCTGTAATATTAAAGCAGGGCTTTGAGAGTACAAGGTTTGTAATGGGAATTAACGTGGCTTTTGCAGATCAGATCACAGTTATAGATAACGGTTGACAGAATTATCCAGTTTCAAAAAAATATCTGTCAACTCCCAACTGTCATCTGTCAACTAAAACTTCGTATCGATAATATAAGGCAACATCGTTCTCCATGTGGGCCAGTCGTGTGTAATGTCGGCACCCCATACATCGAGATCGTACCAGATGCCTTTATTATATAGCACACCTGCAAAACGCTTAGATGCGTCGGGGTCTTCATAAGAACCGCTGCCGGTATAGATATGTATATGATGGCTTGCCCTGATCTTGTTTAAATACCATTCATCGGCAAGATTGGGGAGGTAATGCTCGGGGCTGTTATAATAAACCTGGTCGTCAAAAAATCCTTTGGTATATTCTGTAAGATCATATACACCGCTCATGCTGATAGCGCCGTTGATGATATCCGGCCTTTTCAGAAAAAGATTCATTGCATGCAATGCGCCAAAAGATGCGCCGCAGGTATACACCATTGTTTCCTGGCTGGTAGCGTTGCGTATAAAAGGGACCACTTCATTGAACACATATTCATTGAACTGGTTTTGACGGATGGCTTTATGTGCGGGTTCCATCTCGTTATTCATCCAGCTTTCTTTGTTCATACTATCGATGCTGAATACACGGATCTTGCCGGTATTGATATAAGGTGCCAAAGCATCGATCAGCTGAAACCTTTCGTATTCAAGATAATCTGCAGCAGCAGTTGGTATGAGCAACAAAGCAAAACCATAATAACCATAAGAAGCGATCGGCATTTCTTTTCCCAATGCGGGGCTATACCAGGAGGTGAGTGATCTGTCCATGTTTCAGAATTTTTATCGTTCCCCGCAAATCCGGTCAATCTTCAATACAGCTTTTCTTAATTTCTTTCCACAGATCGCGGTAGCATTGCGCCGCATAACTGCTGGCAGCAAAGGTTTCAAGAGGCGCTTCGTTGATGCCCATTTTTTCTACATCACTTAAATATGGTATATAGCTTTTGAGGAAGAACTTGTCTTTGTAAAAAGTATTCATCACTTCATGGTGCAGGTTTTTGCGGTGGTCAACCATGCTGAAGAAACATTTGATCTTCGACAGGTCAAGATCATTCTCTTTAAAATAGGCCGCCACCGTTTCATATGAACGGATGGATAATGTAGTAGGGATATTCGGCATCAGTATCCAGTCTACACCCGAAAATATGGCATCGTGTAAAATAGAAATACCGGGAGGGCAATCCAGTATCACCACATCATACTCTTTTTTCAGGCCGCCCAGCAGTGAGGCGATCTTTCTTTTGGATTGTTTCATTTCGCTTAATAAAACGTCTGCATGCCGTGCAGAAAGATCGGCGGGAATAATATCGAGGTTTTCGTATGCTGAGTTCTGTACCGCATCGAGCAGATCCATTTCGCTGTTCAGCAATTTGCGCGATTCATTTTTGGCTCCGGCTTTTGCACCCAGATAAAAGGAGGAGGAGCCTTGCGGATCCATATCCCATATCAATGTTTTATAGCCTTCTTTGGCAGCTAAATACGCCAGGTTTATAGTGGCAGCAGTTTTGCCTACACCACCTTTTAAGTTGTAAAGTGCTAGTGTGACCATCCTCTAATATACAGGATTTTCGTAATTACACCCAATGGTTCAGCGTTTTTTAAAGATGATGGATGTTGCCGATACTTTAATTTTACGCCAAGATGCAAAGGAAGCAAAGGTGCAATGTTGTTTTCTTTCTTTCGATTGCGTTGCGCCTTCAATTACCAATTACTAACTATTAATTACTAATTATCTAAAGCAGCCAGCCCATCAATAAACAACCCAGTACAATAAACGGAGCGGCAACCCGGTTGCTTCTAAGGAGAAGAAAGGTTGCGATAACGATAAGCAGATCCCATATACCGATCATCTTTCCATTGATGAGTGAGCCGAGAAATGTATCCTGTACCAGATAGCAGGTTGCACCGCCCATAATTCCTACCACAGCGGCATTGATGCCTTCTAATGAACGGAAGATGACCGCATATTTTTTCAGGTTCTGCCACACGGGAAAAAAGAACAGTACCAGTAAAGCGCTCGGAAGGAAAATAGCAATGGAACCGATGAGGCAACCCAACAGTTGCATGGCAGGGCCTTGTTCGCGGAGCGCCATTCCCCCGGCGAATGAGCCGATCGAAAATACGGGGCCGGGAATAGCGCGTACAATTCCGGAGCCGGTCAGGAAATCTTCACGGCTTATTTTCAATACATCCCTTTTTGTTTCCTGTACCCGTTTTGTTTCGGGGCGTGTTACATATTGTTCGTACATCAATGGTATCAATACATCGCCGCCGCCAAAAACAAGGCTGCCGAAACGATATGCATTTTCAAAAAGGTTGATGGGCCTGCGCGTACGCCAGTTCTGGCTGCTGGCGGTTTCAGATAAATACCCGGCCATACCAAACAGTGCAATAAAAATCAAGATATTGCCCCATTTTATTTTTTTGGGAAGAATACCTTTCTGCGGTATCCGTTTATCGCTGAAGTTGGTGGCAATACCGGCTGCAACGATCAATACAGGAAATATCCATGGCGTTTTAAAAGCAAGGAACGTAGCAATGGTTGCCACTGCCATGATCACTTTTGTAATAGTATTATTTACCGCAATACCAAATATCCGGAATGTAGAATAGGCAATGAACCCGATCGCCATTGGCCGTACAAATTTGAATACGCCAACCGTTAAACCCATATCATCAAAATAATCAAGTAGAAAAGAAACGCCGCCCATTAATATACAGGCAGGCAAGATCCATATCAATAAAGTAAGTATCGCCAGAGAAAGGCCGCCTCTTTTATAACCGATCAGCGTAAGTGTTTGTGTGGAAGATGCTCCGGGAAGCAATTGGCAAAACCCATTGTATTCGATCAGTTCCGATTCTGTTACATCATGGCGGCGATGCACAAATGTTTTGAGCATCATTCCCATATGTCCCTGCGGACCGCCAAAAGCAGTGATACTGTGCCAGAACACGGCTCGTAAAAAAGGGGTATGGCGCGCTAAAACCATTACGGGGATCTTGGTTTATGTTGAAAATTAATTAAAAATGATGTGCCTCAACAATAAATATCTGAATCAGGATCTTGCATGACCGATCAGATCGGAGAAAGCGAAAATGGTTTATGGCTGTGAAAAAAAATGCGCCTTTGCGCTTTGCGCATAAACTTTCTCGCAAAGGCGCAAAGGCGCGGTAAAATTTATTTCCGGTGATCCGGGTTCAGGCTATTTCTTCAACCCTATCTCTCTTAGCCTTTCATCCAGATATTCACCGGCGGTTGCATCCGGATATGCTTTGGGATGAGCCGCATCGATACAACTATCCAGGCATGTAAGATCCATTTCACTTCGTGGATGTAAAAAGAACGGCATAGAAAAACGGCTGGTATGCCATAATTCCCTTGCCGGGTTTACCACGCGGTGTGTGGTACTGCATAATTTATTATTGGTGAGGCGTTGAAGCATATCGCCCACATTTACTACGATCTGTTCGGGTAAGGATGTTACGCCAACCCAATCACCCTGCTTGGTCAATATCTGCAAGCCATCGGCTGATGCACCTACTAATAAGGTAATCAGGTTGATGTCTTCATGCTGTTCGGCACGTATCGCACTTTTAGGTTCATTGGTGATGGGCGGATAATGAATACAACGGAGAATAGAATTTCCATTGTGTACATACTTATCAAAATAATGTTCGTCAAGCCCTAAGTATAAAGCGATGGCCTGTAATAATGCGGTTCCGCTTTTTTCAAAGTTGCGGTATGCATCAAATAATGTTTTGTTGAAAGGGCCGATCTCGTTTACAGAAACATTATCCGGATACTCGGATTTGATCGGGTCATTGTCTTCTACGGTTTGCCCGTATTGAAAAAATTCTTTCAGATCCGGCGCTTCGCTGCCTTTGGCATGTTCGCGGCCAAAGCTGGTGTAGCCGCGCTGTCCGGCTAGGCCGCTTACTTCATATTCCAGTTTCTTCTCCAGGGGAAGTGCAAAGAACTGCTGAACATATTCATATTGATGTGCGATCAGCTCATCGGGGACACCGTGATTTTTTACTGCAACAAAACCAACTTCTTCATAAGCTTTGCCAAGCGACTGAACAAAATCTGCTTTACGTTTCGGGTCGCCGCTGAGAAAATCTGCGAGGTCAACTACCGGGATAGACATAGTATTAGATTTAAGTGAAAAATAAAAACAAAATCAGTCTGGAAAATTACAAAAGAACCGGCAAATAGTACGGATTTGTAGATAACATAGCTTTCTGAAAGATTTTTATCAACTTTAGTATATGATACAAAAACGTTTTATTGCTGTTATTATTATTTGCCTGCTGATAACTTCCTGCAGCAATAAATACCAACAATTCACATCGAATTATACATTTACTACACCGGCGGGTACTCCCGATTACAGCAGGCTGGATCATTGGGCGGCGCATCCTGTAAAATGGGATCCATCGGATAGCATTCCGCTCCCGCTGCGCGAAGGGTTTCGGCCCGATACATCGGTTGATATTTTCTTTATTCATCCCACCACCTATACAGACAAGAAAAGCCTGCTCGGCCTGAATGCACCGGTTGATAATGCCGAACTGAATGCCAAAACAGATTACAGCACCATCCTGTTCCAGGCAAGTATTTTTAATGAAGCGGGCAGGGTCTACTCACCACGTTACCGGCAGGCAAACCTTTCGTGTTATTTTCCTGTAACAGCAGAGGATACATTGCAGGCGCTCGCCGCATTTGAACTTGCCTACCAGGATGTGAAAGCCGCATTTCTGTATTATTTACAACACAATAATAATGGCCGGCCGATTGTCATTGCCGCACATAGCCAGGGAACCACGCATGCCAAACGTTTATTGAAAGAATTGTTTGATGGAACTGAACTGCAAAAAAAACTGGTAGTTGCTTATTTAGTAGGTATGCCTTTGGAACCTGACTATTTCAGTTCGATCAAACCATGCAACACACCCGGCCAAACTGGTTGCGCCTGCAGCTGGCGCACTTTTAAAGAAGGCTATGAACCGGATTATGTAATGAATGAAAAATTTGTCAGCATAGTTACCAACCCAATTACCTGGGACGCACAGATACCAAATGCAAACAGGTTGTTGAACAAGGGTGGATTGTTATTGAATTTTAATAAACTCGTAAAGAACGTTTCAAATGCAAAAATAAGCGGTGGTGTTTTGTGGACAGATAAGCCTCATTTTTTGGGTAATGTGTTCCTCACAACAAAGAATTATCATATCGCTGATATGAATCTTTTTTACCTGGGCATCCGCGAAAATGTGAAACAAAGGATAGCAGCTTATGAAAAAAAGTAGGTCCCGCTTTTCAGCAGGACCCATATATATACCCCCAATTGAAAAAAGACTTTATTGTTTTACAAACCGGATAGACTTCAAAAAAGTATCGCCGCAGAAAGCGTTCATTACATAGCGGCCGCTGTTAAGGTCTTCCATATTAAGCTCCAGTTGTTGTTTTCCTTCGTTGATGTTTGCCACTACTGTTTTGGCAATGCGCCCGTCGATATCAAGTACTTTTAATACCAGGCGGCCTGTTTTATCCGCCAGTACGGTAACATAGCTCAGGTTTTCGATGAGGCCCGGTTGTAAATTTTGAATGAACATGTTTTCTGTTTAAGCCGTTGCAAATTTGATTTAATGAACCGGGGACATACTATTGACACATGATCAGCCACCCCCGCTGCACAAATATTGCAACTATAATGCCAATAATTTAACAGTTTGAAAAGAAACGGGAATTTTCCCCTGCCTCAAAGGGAATTTTCTGCCGTTGATGGTTCCATTAAAACATATTTTTTTACGCCGGTGATCTTTATTTCATCCAGCACCGCAACAATGTTCCGGTAACTGGCGTATGAAGTGGGTTTAATGAGTACAACGGTTTCATCGCTGTTACCAAAACGATTGCGCACTTCCTTCAATTTTTGTTGCAGCACCAAACGAAGCCCTGCAACGGAATAATTGGTTGACTGAACTTTTTCTTTGTGTAATCCCTGGTAATAGTGGATCACATCATTGTCCTGCAGAATGAGTGAAATGGTTTTGCTGTCTGCTGTAACCGGTGGATCATTAGTAGGCGTATCATCCGGCAATACCAGCTTCAATCCATTGGCCTGCTGCATCGTGGTGGTGAAAATAAAAAAAGTGATGAGGAGAAAACCGAGATCTACCATTGGCGTAAGATCTACCCGGGTAGATAATTTTTTGCTGCGGATGCCGCCACGCTTGTTGCGGTTGTCCTGTTGTTGTAGTTCGGCCATATTGTTTTTAAACTAAGACGCCGAAGTCCCTGATTTTCCATAATAGGCCATGGTCCATAGTCAATGGACCATGGTCTATGGACTATTGCCCCTATTTAATTTTTTTCTTAGTGGTTATTTTCTTCCCTACAACATTCTGTGATTTGAGCTTTTCGATCTCTTTCTGAAGTTGTTTGATTGTTTGTGTGAGATTGTTAACATCATCTTTGGTGGCATAGGCGCCGTATGAAAGTTTGGGTTCTTCAACTGCAAACAGCGATGCAGGGCTGTCTTTTAAAAAAGAAATAATATCCACTTTAAGGATATCGGCAATTTGCAGTAAACGTGTGATGGACGGATCGGTTTCTCCTCTTTCAATTTTAGCGTAAGCGCCAGCAGTAATTTCTAACTCCGCAGCCATGTTGTCCTGCGTGTAATCCTTGCTTTCCCTGAGTTTTCTTATACGGGTTCCTATCTCTTTTTTCACCCTCCAAAATTCCTGAACTGGCTATTCTTAAACTGTCTTTATAATACAGTTATCTGTATTTTAAATACATTTACTGTCTTTAAGGTATATAATTGCAGTTTAAAGACAGTTTCTCCAAGAAATGGACGGTGATTCATTAGATATAGTACAGACGAATCTTGAAAAATTGAAACAGTTTCTTCCTGAATTGTTTGCAGAAGATCAGCTGGATTGGGAAAAACTAAGAGCAACTTTCAGTAACGACATTAATTTTTCGAATGAACGTTATGTTCTTAATTGGGCAGGGAAGTCTGATGCCTTTAAAATATTACAGGTTCCTACAACAGCCACTTTACAACCGCAGCCCGAAGAATCCATTCATTTTGATACAGCTGAAAATTTATTTATTGAGGGAGAAAATTTAGAGGTATTAAAAGTTTTGCAAAGATCGTATCATGGTAAAATAAAGGTTATCTGTATTGACCCTCCTTATAATACCGGCAGCGACAGTTTTGTATATCCGGATAAATTCAGTGAGAAAAAGGAAGATTATTTAAAACGGATCGGCGAAAAAGATGAAGAAGGCAATCTGATGAAAGACGGGCTGTTTCGAAAAAACAGTAAAGACAGCGGGCATTTTCACAGCAATTGGTTGAGCATGATGTATCCCAGGCTATTCCTTGCGAAGAATCTTTTGCGCGATGATGGCGTGATCCTGATCCATATTGATGACAATGAGATCCATAATCTCCGCTTACTGATGAATGAAATTTTCGGAGAAGAGAATTTTATTTCCCAGGTAGTAATAGAAACAGCAACGGACAATAATCCGAGTTTGATCGCAAATGAACATGAGTATCTGTTGGTCTATTGCAAAAACAAGAGCCTGCATTCTGTCTGGAAAAAAGATTCCGAAAAAGCAGACCGGATAAAACAAAAGTATGCAGAATTAAAACCGGTATGGGATGATCCGCAATCGATACAAATCGAATTAAGGAAATGGATCAATCAAAACAAAGAATCCCTGTCTGGTTTTTTACACTATAACAATGTTGATGAAAAAGGTGTTTTTCATGATGCGGATATTGCCAACCCGAAATTTGGCGGCTATTTCTATGAGGTCGTTCACCCTGTAACAGGCAAAGCATGTAAAATACCTGAAAAAGGTTTCCGCTATCCGGAGGATACTTTAAAAAAATTAATAAATGATGGTGACGTGGTTTTTGGCGAAGATGAAACAGTATTGATCAAACCTAAAAAAAGATTAGAAGATTCTAAAGAGTCTTTTAGAAGTGTGATCTATAATGATGGGAGAGCTGCATCAAAAAGATTAAGCGACCTGATGGGAAGAGATATTTTCAAGTTTCCGAAAGACGAGTTGCTCGAGAAAAGTTTTTTGGAATTTGTTGCTGATAAAAATGATATCATTTTAGATTTTTTTGCCGGATCGGGTACTACGGCACATGCAGTGCTCGAGCAAAACAAAACCGATAATGGTAACCGCAAATTTATCCTTGTTCAGCTTCCCGAATTATGCGAAGAAAAAAGTGAGGCTTTCAAAGCCGGTTATAAAACTATTGCTGATATCTCCAAAGAGAGGATCAGGCGGGTAATTAAAAAGATCAGAAACGAAAATAACAAACCGGAAAAACTGATCGTAAAGAGTTCGAAAGAATTGACAGACCTGCTTATCGCCAATATTGAAAAGGAAAGTGAAGGCCCGGGTTTTAAAGTTTTCAAACTGATCCCTTCCAACTTCAGGATCTGGCGGGGCAGTGAAATAAATGCAGAGAATTTGCTGCAGCAGTTGGATATTTTTACTAACCCTGTGAATGAAACGGGTTCGGCACAGGGCATGTTATATGAATTGATGTTGAAATCGGGTTATTCACTTACTGATAAAGTGGTGTTTGCTGATAACCTTTATTTCGTAAATGATGGCGAAATAGTAATAGCCCTGCATAACATTAACGAGTCTATGATCCGGCAGGTCATTGTTACCAATCCAAAAAAGCTGATTGCCCTTGATAAACTTTTTGCCGGCAATGACCAGTTAAAAACAAATACAATGCTGCAACTAAAAGACGCCGGAATAGATTTTAAAACAATTTAGCCGCCGGGATCATGAAATTACATTTCGATAGCAGCCAACAGTATCAATTAGACGCCATCAAAGCGGTTACGGATCTGTTTGAAGGGCAGCCGCTGCCCTCCGGCGATTTTGAAACATCTTTATCCTACGGCAGTTTAGCTTATTCTGAAAATGGCTTTGGCAATAAGTTATTATTGAACAATGAGCAGATATGGGAGAATACCAGGATCATCCAGCAGCGCAATGAAATAAATAATGCTGCAGGCACTTTCCAGGGCATGCACTTTTCGGTTGAAATGGAAACGGGAACAGGTAAAACCTATGTGTATCTCCGCACCATTTATGAGTTGAGTAAATTATATGGTTTTAAAAAATTTGTGATCGTAGTGCCATCTGTTGCGATCCGTGAAGGCGTTTTTAAAAACCTGCAGATCACATCCGATCATTTTCAGAATTTATATGATAAGACACCGGTAAACTTCACCGTATACGATAGTAAAGCTGTTCCCGCTCTACGTGGATTTGCTTCTGCAAATACCATCCAGATATTGGTGATCAATATAGATGCATTTGCAAAAGATGAAAACATCATCAATAAACCCAACGACCGTTTAAGCGGTAAAAAACCGATAGAATTCCTGCAAAGCTGTAATCCGATCGTTATTGTAGACGAGCCGCAAAATATGGAGGGAGGTATCCGTAAAAAAGCGATCGATAATTTAAACCCTTTATGTACCCTCCGTTATTCAGCTACACATAAAAATGCATATAATTTATTGTATTCTTTAAACCCGGTAAAAGCCTATAACCTGGGCCTTGTAAAACAAATTGAAGTTGATTCTGTGCTTAGCGAAAATTCAATGAACCAGGCATTTATTGAATTGGAAAGCATTCATTCAACGAAAACAAAAATAACAGCAAAAATTAAAATTGATTGCAATACAGAAAAAGGGGCCGTTAAAAAATCTGTAACAATAAAAGTGGGCGATGATATATATGATCATAGCAACCAGCGTGAAATGTATAAAAACGGTTTTATTGTTACCGGAATCGATCCCGGTAACAATACGATAGAACTTGGTAACAACCTTGTTCTTTCGGTTGGTGAATCACAGGGCGGCATGCATGATGAGTTGATGAGGTACATGATAAAAAAAACGGTAGAAGAGCATCTGCAGAAAGAGAAAAGATTTAAAGGCAGGGGAATAAAAGTTTTATCGCTGTTCTTTATTGACAGAGTAAAAAATTACAGGGAATACGATGAACAGGGGAATATGATAAAAGGGAAATTTGCCGAATGGTTTGAAGAGATCTATCAGGAGGAGATAAAAAAAGCAGGTATCGAAAACACAATAACCCATCCTGTAAGCGAAGTCCATAATGGCTATTTCTCCCAGGATAGCAAAGGCAGAATAAAGGACACAGGCGGTGAAACAATTGCTGATGATGATACTTACAAACTGATCATGCAGGAAAAAGAAAAACTCCTTGATGCAAAAACGCCTTTACGATTTATTTTTAGCCATTCTGCTCTCCGTGAAGGATGGGATAATCCTAATGTATTTCAAATATGCACTTTAAATGAAACCCGGTCTACAATAAGAAAACGGCAGGAAATCGGCCGTGGCCTTCGCTTGCCTGTAAACCAGGATGGTGAAAGGATCTTTGACAAAACTATTAACCGCCTGACTGTTATTGCAAATGAATCGTATGATGATTTTGCAAAAGCATTACAAAAAGAGATCGAAGAAGAATGCGATGTAATATTTACAGGGATCCGGGATAAAAACAAAAAACAAAAAGTGACCCTGAGAAAAGGATTTGAAATGGACCCGAAATTTTTACAAATTTGGGAAAGGATAAAATTCCGGAGCAGGTACAGTGTTAACTATAATACTTCAAAACTTATTGAGAGTGCTTCTGAGGCTGTCAAAGATAAATTGAGAATGCCTGAAATAACAAAACCAGCTATTCGATCTGTCAGGAAAGAAATATTACTCACTGATGACGGTGTTGCCGGTGGCAAAATACTGGGAGAGAGTTTGGATAGAACATATAGTTTGGAATTTGAACTGCCGGATATACTTTCCTATATTCAGAATAAAACCGAATTAACAAGGGCAACCATTCTTGAAATACTTAAAAAGAGCAACCGGCTACCTGAGTTCTTTGTTAATCCGCAATCATTTATGGATAATATAGTGGCTGTAATAAAAGCAGAGTTATATAAATTAATGATTGATGGCATCCGTTATGAAAAGATCGGGACAACAGTTTATGAGATGAGTTTGTTTGATACCGATTTCGAAATCTATTACAATAAGGATAATTTTAAAGTAAGTGATCCGGGTAAGACGATCTATGAAAACATAATACCCTTAGACTCCGGCGTTGAAAATACATTTGCGGGAGATTGTGAAAGCAACATACATGTTGAGTTCTATTTTAAATTACCATCCGGTTTTAAAATCAATACACCTATCGGCACATATAATCCGGATTGGGCGGTTGTGTTTGAAAATGAGAAAAAAGTTTATTTTATTGTGGAGACAAAAAGCGCCGGCCAGGAATTATTGAATAGTGAGCAGATGAAAATAAAATGTGGCACTGCTTATTTTAAAGGATTGGAAGGGGTTTCATATATAAGAGCTTCTTCCGTGTCAGAGTTATTATAAAATACAGGCTTCAGCCCAAAATGCGAAGCGTAAAAGCGTTCAGCAGAATGGCATATTTTACCGATCATACATTAAAACATTTTTTTGTCACAGCCTTCTCTTGCCGCAGCCTTTTCTTCTCTTGCCGCAGCTTTTAGGCTGTGGATTTAGATTAAAAGCATTCTGATTATTGTTTTCGGCGCTTTAGCGCCTCGTCTTTAAATTGAAATGAGCCAAACTGTTTTCCAAGTCTTTGGTAATGAGGTATTGTTTCATTAATTCTTCATATTCCCTGGCAAATGTTTTTTGCTGATGATGCGTTTCCTGGTTATCTATATATCTTCTTACCGTTTCAAGCATCGACAAACTTACAGATACTGCAAAATAATTATCCTGCCATTCAAGCCTGGGCATGTTCAATTCAGAATGGTGATTAAACCAGTAAGCGGATTCACCTTTTAATAATTGGGCTGTTTTATCAAGGCTTTGCCTAGCGTTTAACCAAACAAGGCAGTGCACATGATCGGTATATCCATTAATGCGGTCGAGATAAATATCTTTCAGTAAAGCATTTTCGCGAATATGATCAAAAAGAAGTTTTCTGTAAGGCAATATCAATATCGGCTTGCGGCGTTTGGTAGCCCATACATAATGAATAAATACCCTTGTGTATGACATGATCCAGTAAAGAAATAAAAGTTGTTAGTTATTTTATATCGTATTTATACCTAGTTACTATGTTTTATAACTGGGTGCTAAAGCACCGAAACCATATTAAGGAAGATTTATTGAGCCCACAGCCCAAAGGCTGCGGCGAGAGAAGGCTGCGGCAAGAGAAGGCTGCGGCAAAAGAAACATCGAAACTATATTCAAGATATTGCTACACATCCTGAAGGTTGTTGCAAATGAAAAAGCCCGCTCAAAAGAACGGGCACATCTTATCTATCATACATTCCATTCGCGCAATCCGCGATCAATTCCCAAACACGCTCAAAAACTTGATCCGCATAATTTTTAACTGTTCCCAATTATAATTATTCTCACTCAGTTCTTCCTGCGCTACCTGTAAAGATGATGTCTGGCAGCTTTTAAAATAATCAATGATCTCTTCCTGGTCGTATGCATCCAGCCATTCGTCAATAGCATAATCGAGGTTGAGTTTGGTTCCGCTGGCAGCAATGGTTTCCATCTCTTCGAGCAGCTCATCTAACTTCAGGCTCTTGTTCTTTGCAATCGTTTCGAGCGGTATCTTTTTATCTACGTTTTGTATGATGTATATTTTATTGTTGGCTTTATTGGCCACACTCTTCATAACAAAATCATCCGGTTTTTCAATATCATTCTCTTCCACATATTTTGCAATAAGTTCTACAAACGGCTTTCCGTATTTGATGGCTTTGCCTTTGCTTACACCCTGGCATTTTTCCATTTCTTCCAATGTGGTTGGATAGATGGTTGCCATATCCTGCAGAGAATTTTCAAGAAAGATCACAAAAGGCGGCAGGCTTTTTTTCTTCGCTTCTTTCTGCCGGAGTTCTTTCAGCATCTCAAATAATTTCTCATCAGCTGCTGCGCCGGTTTGCGTAGCATTCTCGCCTTCGTCTTCATCAAACTGCGCATCTTCATATAAATTATTCAAAACAATTTTAAAGGATGCCGGTTTCTTTAAAAACTTCTCGCCCTTATCTGTCATCTTTAATAAACCATATTCTTCAATGTCTTTTTTGATCAGGTTTTCGAGCAACATCTGCCTCACCAAACTGCTCCACAAATGGTTTTCTTTGTCCTTGCCGATACCAAATACCGGCAATGCATCATGACGGTAAATATTTATCTGCGGTGTTAATTTTCCCATCACCACATTCACTACATAATCGGTTGTAAAACGTTCATCGAGGGCTTTGACCACTTTGATTATTTTTACCACATCGTCTTTTGCTTCTATTTTTTCTTTGGGATGTAAACAGTTATCGCAGTTACCGCAATTGGGTGTTTCCCAGTCTTCGCCAAAATAATGCAGCAGTATTTTACGGCGGCACACAGCGCTTTCTGCATAGGCAACGGTTTCATCTATCAGCTGTGCGCCCACTTCTCTTTCACTCAAAGGTTTATCGCGCATCAGGTGTTCCAGTTTCGAAACATCTTTATGCGAATAATATAACACGCACAATCCTTCCATGCCATCACGGCCCGCACGGCCCGTTTCCTGGTAATAGTTTTCGATCGATTTCGGGATATTGAAATGAATCACGTAACGGATATCGGGTTTATCGATACCCATTCCAAATGCAATGGTGGCAACGATCACCTGCACTTCTTCATTCAGGAATTGATCCTGCCTGCCTGCACGCAGTTTTTGATCGAGCCCTGCATGATAAGCAACCGCTTTGATGCCGTTAGCCATTAAGATCTCTGCAAGCTCTTCCGTTGTTTTACGGTTCAGCGTATAAATAATGCCGCTCTTGCCTTTATGGCCGGTAATAAATTTTACAATGCTTTTGATCGTTTGCTCTTTCTCGATCTTGGGTTGTATCTCGTAATACAGATTGGAACGGTTGAATGAAGACAATAAAATGGTTGGGTTACGGAGGCCAAGATTTTTTACGATATCGCTTTTTACCTTAGGTGTTGCAGTAGCTGTTAACGCAACTACCGGAACATCCGGGTTGATGATATCCATCATTTCGCGCAATCTTCTGTACTCCGGCCTGAAATCATGCCCCCATTCTGAAATACAATGCGCTTCATCCACTGCAAAAAAAGAAATATCAAGATCGCTGAAATAATCGAGGTTCTCCTGTTTGGTCAATGTTTCGGGCGCTACATATAAGAGTTTGGTTTTACCTGCAGTGAGGTCATCGCGCACAGCTTTGATCTGCCCTTTATTCAAAGATGAATTAAGAAAATGCGCCACTTCATCATTCTCGCTGTAACCCCTGACCAGATCAACCTGGTTTTTCATCAGAGCGATCAACGGTGAAACGATAATAGCGCAGCCGGGCATGATCATGGCGGGTAACTGGTAGCATAAACTTTTGCCGCCGCCTGTAGGCATGATCACAAAAGTATCCTGGCCGTTCAATACGCTGTTGATCGCGAGCTCCTGTGTGCCTTTAAAGTCGCGGAAGCCAAAATAGGTTTCCAGCGCTGCATAAATATCATAAGAATGTGATGGGCCTTTTGTCTTGGTCGTTGAAGTAGCTATAACCGCTTTCTTCGTAACAGAAACAGTTTTCTTTGGGGGTGTTTTCTTTATAGTTGTTGCCATGTATCAAAATCAATTTTTCTTCCCGCTTTGCGGGAGCACTTTCCAAACAGGTAATAATTTACTTCATTTTGCCGGTAAAATTCACTTAAAATTTTGGCCGGTTGGTTTGCGGGGCAATAAATCAGTTCATTCCTATGCTTGCAGAAAGCTGTAAAAAGGATGGCGAAGTTAATGAAGTATTGCCGCAATACCTTCACTTTGCCTGTAAAGTTTATCTTTGCGCCACATGAGTTCATCCATCCATCAAACCGCTTTACATACCATAGAACTGGAGGCACGATCTGTTGCTGGCCTGGCCGCTTTTATTGACGCGTCTTTTGAAAAAGCCGTTCAAAACATCCATGCTTCCAAAGGCCGCCTGGTTGTTAGCGGTATCGGAAAAACAGCCATCGTGGCGCAGAAGATCGTGTCTACTCTTAACTCTACCGGAACACCTGCCTTGTTTATGCATGCCGCCGATGCCATTCATGGCGACCTGGGCATGATTCAGAAAGAAGACATTGTGCTCATCATCAGTAAAAGCGGTGAAAGCCCGGAAATAAAAGTACTGGTTCCGCTGATCAAAAACTTTGGCAATATGTTGATCGGTATGGTGGGAAATAAAGAAAGCTTTTTAGCGGTGAATGTCGACGTCGTACTTAATACAACTGTAAGCAAAGAAGCCTGCCCAAACAATCTTGCGCCAACAAGCAGCACTACCGCACAGATGGTAATGGGTGATGTGCTGGCTGTTTGCCTGATGCAGCTCAACGGCTTTACAGGTGAGGATTTTGCCAAATTTCATCCCGGTGGTAATTTGGGAAAAAGATTATACCTGCGTGTATCTGATCTGTATACTGCGAATGAGAGCCCGCATGTTTTAGCAACAGCCGGTTTAAAAGAAGTGATCGTAGAGATAACTAAAAAAAGGCTGGGCGCTACGGCGGTTATTGATGACGGCCATAAGGTAATCGGGATCATAACAGATGGCGATCTCAGGCGGATGCTGGAAAGAAGCGACAATGTTCAATCGGTTACTGCCAAAAACATTTTATCTCCGCAGCCCAGAACCATATCGCCATCTGTATTGGCCGTAGAAGCGCTGGATATTTTACGCAGAAATGATATCAGTCAGCTGATCGTTGAAGAAAATGGCCGGTACCTTGGCATGTTACATATTCACGACCTGGTAAGAGAAGGAATTGTTTAACCAAGATAATCGCGCGTATTGTTGAATAAGCCTGTAATATTGCAGCGCAAATTTTGCCTACACAATTCATACAGATGAACAAACATCATTACGTAGCCATCATGGCCGGTGGGATTGGCAGCCGTTTCTGGCCGAGCAGCCGCAGCGGTTATCCAAAACAATTCCTCGATATACTGAACACCGGCAAAACCCTTATTCAATGGACCTACGAGCGGTATGCAGCTTTTATTCCTGCCGAAAATATCTTTGTTGTTACCACAGAACAATACACGCATATTGTAAAAGAGCAATTGCCTGAGCTGTCTGTTGAAAATATTATTGCTGAACCCAGCCGTAAGAATACAGCACCCTGTGTTGCCTATATTTCGTTTAAACTTTTACAAAAAGACCCGGAAGCATCATTGATCGTGGCGCCAAGCGACCATATGATACTCGATAATGAAAATTTCAGAAAGATCACAACACAGGCATTGGGTTTTGTTGCACATATCAGAGCGTTGGTAACACTTGGTATTAAACCCACGCATCCCAATACAGGTTATGGTTATATACAGCATGAAGCAATGGCTGTTGCCGATGGCATTTATAAAGTAAAAACCTTTACAGAAAAACCCAATCTCGAACTGGCAAAGACTTTTTTAGCGAGCGGCGATTTTCTCTGGAATGCGGGCATATTTGTTTGGCAGGTAAAAAATGTGGTAAAAGCATTTGAGATCTATCAGCCTGAAATGTTTGAACTGTTCGATGGCGAAAAAGAAAATTTTAATACGGATAAAGAAAAAGAAGCCATCAGCCGGATCTATCCATTATGCACCAATGTTTCCATCGATTTTGCGATCATGGAAAAAGCGGATAATGTATATGTGATCCCATCATCATTCGGCTGGAGCGATCTCGGAACATGGAACAGCGCGTATGATAATTTGGAAAAAGATTACCTGGGAAATGCAGTAGCCGGAGAAAATGTAATTGTGATCGATGCCACAAAATGTATGGTATCTGTTTCCAATGAAAAATTAGTGGTACTGCAGGGCATGGATGATTTTATTGTGGTGGATACAAAAGACGTTTTGCTCATCTGCAAAAAAGAAAAAGAACAGTTCATCAAAGAATATGTGGCAGAAGTAAAACGTAACAAGGGAGATAAATTTTTATAAACGTATTCGTTGCGGTACTATAAATCTGCAGATCTGCGGATTTACTTTTCAGTTTACAAATCCAGGTTAACTAACAACCGCTCGCATTTTTATGCCTGAATAATTATTACATTTGAAAACAACCGTTTTGTTTTGTTGTACTAAAAACGACCATCCGAATTGCCATGCTGCAAACAAGAACTGTGATCACCGGAACCGGAAGTTATATTCCGCCGAATATAAAAACGAATAAAGACTTTGCGTCACAGGATTTTTATGGCGAAGACTACGAGCGCATTATTACACCGCCCAACGAAATAGCAGAAAAATTCAGGGATATTACCGGCATTGAAGAACGCCGTTATGCCGATTGCGAAATGAATACCTCTGATATGGCTACCATTGCTGCACGCAGGGCCATTGAAGATGCAGGTGTTGATCCTGAAACGCTCGACCAGATAATTGTTGCGCATAATTTTGGCAATGTTTTAAAAGATACCGTTCAAACAGATGCTTTACCCGCACTTTCTTCGCGGGTAAAACAATCGCTGGGAATCCGCAATCCCGACTGCGTGGCATATGATATTTTATTTGGCTGCCCCGGATGGATACAGGGTGTGATACAGGGCGATGCATTCATCAAAGCGGGCATTGCAAAAAAATGCCTGGTGATCGGCGCCGAAACACTAAGCCGTGTAATAGATATTTACGACCGCGACAGCATGATCTTCAGCGATGGCGCGGGCGCTACCGTTATCGAAGCTGTTGAACAAACAGAAAGCGGTATTCTTTCAACAGCGGTACAAAGCCATTGCGTGGATGAAGCTTTTTATCTCCACTATGGAAAATCATATTTCCCGGGCGCCGACAACAATATCCGTTACATGAAAATGAAGGGCCGCAAAGTATATGAGTATGCAATTAAAAACGTGCCGCTTGCCATGAAAACATGCCTGGATAAATGCGGGTTGCAGGTTACCGATGTAAAAAAATTCTTTCTTCACCAGGCCAATGAAAAAATGGATGAAGGTTTTGTAAAAGCGTTATACAAATTATATAACATCAAAGAGGTGCCATCGGATATCATGCCGATGAGCATTCATAAATTCGGCAACAGTTCCGTTGCTACCATCCCTACTTTATACGACCTCGTAAAACACGAACTGCTCGATCCGCATTCTTTTGAAACAGGCGATGTTGTAATGTTTGCTTCTGTAGGTGCGGGGATGAATATTAATGCGATATGTTATAGAGTGTGAGGACAATTTTGGAATTTTGGAATTGGGAAATTTTGGAATTTGATGATAAAATTTAAACAATTCAATTTCAAAATTTCCCAATCGTCAATTCCAAAATTCTAATACCCTCTCACATTCTTCCCTTCCATATAATTCAAAAAAGCTTTATTCACTACACGGTTACCGCCCGGTGTTGGATAGTTGCCGGTAAAATACCAGTCGCCGGTGTTGGTGGGACAACTGTCGTGAAGGTCTTCAATGGTCTGGTAAATTACTTCAACCGGCGTATCGATTTCTTTTGGCGTGATGAGTTGCGCGATCTTGTCTGAAATTTCCTGCGTGGTAAATGGTTTGTAAACCTGCCGGACAACGTTTTCAACGTGCAATTGATTGTTCCGTTGCAGTTCTTTTATTTTTTCATGCAGGTCTGTCAACACATCCTCCATGCCTCTTTCTTTCAATAAAGCGATCGCTGCGCGGAAGGCAATAAAATCGCCGAGTTTGCTCATATCAATTCCGTAACAATCCGGATAACGTATCTGCGGTGCAGAAGATACCACGATAATCTTTTTCGGTTTCAAACGCGAAAGCATGCGGATGATGCTTTCTTTTAAGGTGGTGCCGCGTACAATGCTGTCGTCTATTACTACTAATGTGTCTTCATTTTTTCGAACGGTGCCATAAGTAATATCATACACGTGCTGTACCATTTCATTGCGGTTCGCATCTTCGGTAATAAATGTGCGGAGTTTGACATCCTTGATCGCGATCTTTTCCTGGCGGATCTTTCGCGTTACCATCTCTTCTAATTTCTCCGGCGTAAAATCATTGCCCCAGCTTAATATACGTTCTACTTTTATTTTGTTCAGGTATTCTTCCATGCCTTTTACCAATCCATAAAAAGCAACTTCAGCGGTATTGGGTATGTATGAAAAGATGGTATTCTTTAAATCGTAGCTGATGCTTTCTAAAACTGTTTTACTCAAATGATGTCCCAACGCAATCCTTTCGCGGTAAATTTTTTCATCGCTGCCGCGTGAAAAATAAATTCGCTCAAAGCTACAGGCCCTTCTTTCTTTTGGTTCCGATACCTGTTCTATTTTATAGTTACCTGCATCATCAACGATCAAAGCCATGCCGGGCATGAGTTCCAGCACTTCATTCTCACCCACAT
>JABDAP010000041.1 GCA_013289065.1 Bacteroidota bacterium
GTTGAAAAAGTGGAAGATGATGTCAGCATTAGCGGCAAAAAAACTAAGGTGATAAAAATGAAAACAGATGATAAAAATGAATCGGGGGAACAGGCACCAAAACTTAAAACCGGTGGAAGAAAAAGAATGAGGATATAATAGAATTTATGACAAACAGTGTATATCAAATTAATAAAGGAGTGAACCGGCCAATTGTGTTTCGCGGTTTAAAGGCACAGTGGATCGCGTGGCTTGGTGGAGGATTACTTGCTCTTCTATTACTATTTGCGCTGTTGTATTTAGTGGGCGTTTCGATGGTCGTTTGCTCGATTATCGTTTTGGTTTTGGGGTCTTGTCTTTTTTGGTGGGTTTATAAAATGAATCGTCTCTATGGGCAGTATGGATGGATGAAACAAATGGCCTTGCGGTTTGTTCCTGTTGCGATTAAATGCGATCAATTATTTCAATGAAAAATCTGAGTGACATATTACCTCTTTTTGGTGTAGAGCATGATGTTATCCTGTCTAAGATGGGAGATATAACCATTGCGTTTGCGCTGGAGTTGCCGGAAATATTTACGTTGTCAAATACCGATTACGAAGCTTTCCACCAGGCATGGGTTAAGGCGATTAAAGTATTGCCTGAAGGTTGCGTACTGCATAAACAGGATTGGTACACGACCGATGTGTTCAACGGCGATTTTGAAAAGGAACATTCGTTTTTATCGCATAGCAGTGAACGTTTTTTTCATGAGCGACCCTACCTTGATCACAGTTGTTACCTGATGCTTACGATGAGGCCGAAGGAGCGTCGCGCGGTTAACTCTATGTTCTCGTCTTTGTTGCGTAAACATATCGTTCCGGTGGAAACACTCGATCCAGCATTTGCCAAATCATTTGAAGGTGTTTGTTCGCAGTTTATTAAAATTCTTTCTGATTCTGGTTTTGTTAGGTGCACGCGATTAACGGACGAGGCTTTGGTTTCATTGGTGAATCGTTATTTGTTGCTTTCAGACGATGGGGTGTTAAGAGATCTTTCATTTGAGAATGGTATTGCGGTCGGTGAAAAACATTGCACACTATTTTCATTGGGAGACGCTGATCATTTGCCTGCATATTGCGGCGCAAGAATTGATTACGAGAAGTATTCATCGGATACTGTAAAATTCCCGGTGGCTTTTGTTTCACCGCTCGGGCTACTGTTACCCTGCAATCATATTTATAACCAGTATGTTTTTATAGAAGACACTGTAACTCTTACCAAACAACTGGAAAGTAAAAAACGCAGGCTGCAATCTCTTTCTGCGTATTCACGCGAAAACGCTTACGGCAAAGAGGCTGTTGAATTGTTTCTGAATGAAGCGGTGGCAAATCAGTATCAACCTGTCAGGGCACATTTTAATGTACTGGCGTGGGCTGATGATGTTCAAGAAATACAACACATACGCAACCTGTGCAGTTCGGCTTTGACACAAATTGATGTTGTTCCAAAAATTGAAACGGTGGGTGCACCGCAAATATTCTGGGCAGGTATTCCGGGTAATGCAAGTGACTTCCCGATGAATGACAGCTTTATCAGTTTCTCAGCACCGGCGTGTTGTTTTTTTAACCTTGAGACAAATTATTTTTCTTCTCTAAGCCCTGTTGGTATCCGGCTTGGAGACCGTATTACCGGGATGCCTGTGCATGTTGATCTCTCAGATGAACCCATGAGGAGAGGCTGGATCACCAACCGCAATAAACTCATTATTGGCCCTTCGGGTAGTGGTAAATCTTTTCTTGATAACCACATGGTGAGATGCTATTATGAACAGCGCGCACATATTGTGATCGTTGACTCGGGAAATTCTTACCAGGGTCTTTGCGAATTGGTGGGCGGAACGTACATGGCATTTACCGAAGAAAAACCACTTCGTACTAATCCCTTTCATATTGGAGTAAATGAAACCCTGGATACAGAGAAAAAAGAAAGTTTAAAAACGCTGCTGATCGCACTGTGGAAACAAGATGATGATTCCTTTAACCGTTCTGAATATGTTGCCCTGTCAAACGCTCTGCAGCTATATTATCAAAAAGAAATTCCGTTTCGCTGTTTTAATTCATTTTATGAATTTCTTGAAGAGGATTTTGTAACCATTCTGAAAACACAGTCGGTCAAAGAAAAAGATTTTGATGTAGCTAATTTTCTCTATGTTCTTCGCCCATTTTATAAAGGCGGCGAATTTGACTACCTGCTGAATGCAACCGAAAACCTGGACCTGCTTAACCAGCGCTTCATTGTTTTTGAACTGGATAATATTAAGGATCATCCCATTCTTTTTCCTGTCGTTACCATCATTCTGATGGATGTATCTATTGCAAAAATGCGAAAGCTGGAAGGGATCCGTAAAATATTGTTATTGGAAGAAATGTGGCAGGCCCTTGCTAAAGCCAATATGGAAAGCGCCATTCAATACTGGGTAAAGACAATACGCAAATATTTTGGAGAACTGTGGCCGGTCAGCCAGGATATAGAAGACATGATCGGTTCTTCTGTTGTTAAAAATGCGATCATCAATAACTGCGATACCAAAATATTGCTGGATCAATCAAAATATCAGAACCGTTTTGAAGAAGTACAGGCGTTACTCGGATTGACTGACAAGGAAAGAGTACTGGCACTTTCCATCAATAAATCAAATGATCCGGCGCGTAAATACAAAGAGGTATTTATTTCTATGGGTGGCCGCGCGAAAGTCTACCGCGTGGAAACATCAACAGAAGAATACTTAGCCTATACGACAGAACAATCAGAAAAATTGAAAGTAAAAAATGCGGCAGCACAATACGGCGGGATTCAACAAGGAATTTTATCAATCACACAAAATTACTGATCATGAAAAAGAAGATCTCGATAATGATATTGGTACTATGTATCGGCGGTGCATCACATGCACAAATCCCGGTGGTTGAAACGATCATCGCCGAAGTGATCAAAGCAATTGATCTCAAAGTGCAAAAACTGCAAAATGAAACGATCTGGCTGCAGCAGGCGCAGGGATTAGCGGAGCAGGAATTGTCAAGAGCGAAACTCTCTGAGATCACCGGATGGCAACAACAGTTATCGGATTTGTATGCCAGATATTTTGCTGAACTCAAACAAGTAAAATCGTCCGTTGCCGGTATGACACAAATCAAACGGATCGTTGAAATGCAAAAGCAGGTAGTCATTGAATATGGCCGCATGGCGAAAGATGCACAGGGGAAGGTGCAGTACGATGCATTGCTCAACACAAGTATGGATGTATCGCAGACTTTATACTTAGTGCTTAGTTCGCAATACTCAATGAAAGATGCAGAGAGGATCTGCATGATTGCTACACTGAAAGACGCGATGAGCCGTTGCCTTTCTAATATGCAGGCATTAAACAAACAACAGGTGGAAATTATTGCTAACCGTGTGCGTTGCCAAGCGGACTTACAATTTGTAAAAAAATTAAATGGTATTCAATGAAAACATTACTGTGTATTGGTTTGATGTTTCTTTTCGTTTTCCGGGTTGCAGCGCAGGTGCAGGAACTTCAACAGTTGCAACTTGACCTAGAGAAGCTCGCGCAGTTCAAACTGATATTAAGCCAAATGAAACAGGGTTACCAGACCTTAGAAAATGGCTACAACTCGGTACGGGATGCAGCTAAAGGAAACTTTGATCTGCATAAAAATTATCTCGATGGATTGTTGGTGGTTAGTCCTGCTGTAAAACAATCACCTGCTTTGAAGCAAATCGCGATGGATCAGGATGCGATTGGAAAAACGTTTCAAACTGCGTGGTCACAATATCAATCAAGCGGTTTGTTTAGTGCAAATGAATTAACTGATCTACGTAACCGGTACAATGATTTTATCCAAAAAGTTAATGATGACCTGGATGTTCTTTCGCAAACAACTACTTCAGGTAAGGTAAGAATGAGCGATGCGGAAAGGCTGCAGTTAATCGGGATTGTGCAGTCAGATATATCCGTGCAGCTTGCCGGTGTCAAGGCATTGGTGAATGATCATTCGCGTTTGATGGTATTGCGAATGCAACAGAAAAGAGATAATGATGCGGTTAAAAAATTGAGTGGAATAAAATAGTTGGGTAATGAAAAAATGTGTAGTAGTGATGTGTGCGTCGGTGTTGCCAATTTGTTTGCGCGCGCAAAGTATTTCCAACGGAACGGACTTGCAATCAATACTCGACCAGTTATACAGGGAAATGATGCCTTTGTGTGGCCAGCTTCGAGGTGCTGCAATGCTAATCGGTGGATTTGGAGCGCTTTGGTATATCGCCTCTCGAGTCTGGAAAAATATTGCTGCCGCTGAACCGATTGATCTTTACGGTTTGCTACGACCTTTTGTTCTCGGAATGTGCATCCTGTTGTTTCCATCAGTGATTGACCTTATCAACGGAATCATGCAACCGACCGTTATTGCTACCAACGCGATGGTAAAAGGACAGAATGCAGCCATGCAACAATATCTGCAGATGCGCGGGAACAATTATCTAGGAACTACCGGTGTGTTAAACCCGATGAACTGGGTCAGGGAAGTATTAAGGGAATTACTTGAGTTGTTGTTCCAGGGAGTTGCACTCATTATTGATGCGATCCGTACTTTTTATCTTATTGTTCTTGCCATCATCGGCCCTATCGTTTTTGGGTTGTCTATCTATGATGGGTTTCAACACCTCATCACAGTCTGGCTGGCGCGCTATGTCAATGTTTTTTTGTGGTTGCCGGTAGCAAACATCTTTGGCGCCATCATCGCTAAAATACAGGAAAGGATGGCCTTACCGGATACCTCTGATAATCTCTTAGGTAACCCGCTTACGTTTACGGATTGGGCATACCTGATTTTTTTATTGATCGGAATCATCGGCTATTGTACAGTGCCTTCTGTCGCCAATTATATCGTGAACGCAGGTGGTGGTAATGCACTGTTACACAAAGTTACCTCTATGACCATGGGTGCCGGTAAACAGGCCGCAAGCGTTGCTGCCACAGGGATGTCCGCAGATGCATTTGGAGGTGCTGCTAATAAAATGAGCAACAGCATGAGTGATGCGGGTGTTTCAGGCAATTATTTCAAAGACAAGCTAAAAGGCGGTAATAAGTGAAAAGTTGTAAGTAATAAATTTTAAGTGATAAGTCAATGTTTAAGCCTACACAAAATATTGATACGGCATTCCGCTCGATGCGGGCAGTGATGTTACTGGTTATTGCCGGTTGTTTGCTCATCAGCGGCTACGCATTGTATCAGAACGTACGGCTTGCTGCGCGTGTGCAGGATCGTGTTTATGTACTTGCTAACGGAAAGGCGATGGAAGTATTCGCCTCCAGCCGTAAGGACAATATTCAGGTCGAAGCGCGTGACCATGTTGCGATGTTCCATACTTATTTCTTTTCACTTGATCCCGATGAAAAGGCTATTACAATCAACATCAAAAGAGCATTGTATATGGCGGACGCTTCAGCAAAAAAACAATACAACGACCTGGTTGAAACAGGATATATCGCAGGAATTATTTCAGGAAATATCAGCCAGCAAATTTCTGTTGACAGTGTGCTTGTGAACACATCTGCTGAACCTTATTTGTTTCGTTGCTATGCTACCATCAAAATTACCCGCTCAACAAGTATCGTTACGCGCAGCCTGATCACACAAGGCTATTTAAGAAATGTTGCCCGCACCGATCATAGTCCACACGGGTTTTTGATCGAACGATGGGAGACGTTAGAAAACAAAGATTTGAAAATTGAGAACAGATGAGTGAGATAATAATTTCAGAAGCCTCCAAACGAAAAATGCGTTTTATGATCGTATTGCCGATGCTCGTTATTCCGTTTATGACAGTTGGCTTTGTTTTGTTGGGGGGAGGAAGTGTCAAGGACAGCGTGGTTGCAAAAGTTGGTGGACTTAATACAAAATTGCCAGATGCACAGATCGCAAAAGACAGTTCAAAAGATAAGCTGACATTTTACCAGCAGGCAGATGAAGATTTGCTAAAAAGGAATGAACAGTTGCGCCGTGATCCTTATGTAAATCAATCAACGAATTCAATAACGCCTGCACAAAAAATTGCAGACTATGAGCCATTAAAACAGAAAATAGAAAAAATACGGCAACGATTGGCAAAAACCTCATCAGATGCGCCACCAATTTATGAATACCAGGAAGCAACGCTCAAGCCTACAGAAAAATTGGTCAAAGAAAACCGACAGCCTGACCCTGAAATGGAAGCCATTAATCAAACCCTGGATAAGCTAATGCTATTACAACATCCGGCTTCCCGGCCTGAGACCAAACAAAGTGCATCAACTGAAGTATTGAATGTAAAAGCCAACGAGCCGGGTGATGAAACTTATTTTGGCAGACGCGATACCGCAGCGAGAACCAAAACATTTTTTGGCGGAACATCTTCAGATATAAATCGTTCCGGTTCAGTTACGGCTGTTATACCAAATACACAAATCTTACAGACAGGATCGGTAATTAAACTACAACTTACTCAATCCATTTCAATCAACGGCCATCTGCTTGCCGCCGGAAATTTTCTGTTTGGTACAGTCTCGATAGACAATGAACGATTGATGGTATCTATTCCTTCTGTACGCATAGACAATGAAGTATTCCCGGTATCATTATCGGTATTTGATATGGATGGCCTTGAAGGAATCTATGTACCGGGTTCTCTTTCCCGCGATATTGCTAAATCATCAGCCGACAACGCCCTGCAATCCATCAATGTGTTAAGCCTCGACCCGTCGATCAAAACCCAGGCGGCCATGGCGGGCATCGGTGCAGCAAAAAATCTATTCAGTAAAAAAGTAAGACAGGTTCGCGCAACCATATCTGCTGGCTATCGTGTAATGCTTCGTAACAATAAAATTCAAGGGCATGAATAAGATGATGATAATATTCTTTTTATTAATCCTGGCTGTTCACATGAATGCGCAAACATTTGTAAGCCCTGCAAACCTGGAAGTAACAATCAATCAAACTACTAACCTGATTTTTCCGGCGGCCATTGTATCTGTTGATCGCGGAAGTGAACACATCATTGTACAGAAATCTATCAATAATATTCTACGCGTAAAAGCGGAATCCATGTTTACTGATACAACCAATCTAACTATTATCACTTCCGACGGCAAGCTGTATTCTTTTCTTGTTCGTTACGCGAAGTACCCGGTAAATCTGACGATCAACTTGGGGCTAAATGAGACCGTAGACCAGGACACAACTTTTTCTGGGCTGGCAAAGAGGGTGCTAAAAATGCGCAACAATCTTTTGGGGATCAAATACAATGAAAGTAAAGTACAGTTATCGCTATTGAGTGTTTATACTACCGGGCAAGTCGTAGTCTGCAAGCTGAAAATTGAAAACAATTCTTCGCTGTCTTATATCATCGGTGATCTGCGTGTAATGTCGCAAGATATTGAAGCCGGTAAGCGAAGGTCAACACAGGAAAGAGAAATTAAACCATTACAGTCATTTAATCCGGCATCTGTAATTCGCGAAAAGGGTGTGGGGGTATTAGTGATAGTCTTGCCTAAGCCTTCGCTTAACCATTCCCGCAGTATTCACCTTGAAATTTCAGAGAAAGAGGGAGAAAGAAATCTGTCTCTGAAAATTAAGAATCGTTTTCTGCTAAACGCCGCCACCATCAATTAAATCGTTTTATTTCCTCAACAAAAAATAAATAGTATGAACATGGAAAACTTAGAATTTCTAAAAAAAATCATCAAAGGCAAAAACTTTGGAGAAGAATTGTATCCAGCCCTGGAAAAGAATATCCAGGAGGGGGTGAAGTCGTTTCAGCTTCCTTTCAAGACTGAAATTAATAAGCTCGCTTTTGAAGCGAAGCTGAACTTCAACAAAGCATCTACCAGTGATATGTATTTCTTTAACGGTTACGATGCCACGTTAACCCGGAGCAATGGCCAGGAGATCAAACAGTCATTCGAGATCAAGAAAGGCACAGGAATGACCGTTAAGGAAGCTTTTAACCAGTTGCAGGGCCGGGCGGTTTTAAAGAACATGAAGGACGAAAATGGCGAGCCTTTTATGGAATGGAGCCGGCTCAATTTCAAAAAGACGGACGAAAAAGGCAATTACCTGGTCGAAAGGTACAACGAGAACCGCGGTTACGATCTGAAAGAGGCTCTTTCCAAATTTCCGGTAATTGAACTGGACGGTGGCGACAAAGAAAAAGATCTGCTCAGGTCATTAGAGCGGGGAAATGCTCAATCTGCTACCATTGACAACAATGGAGAACCGATAAAGGTGTTTTTTGAAGCTAACCCGGAATACAAAACGGTCAATGTGTATGATAACCATTTCAAATTACTGAAGCATGATGATCTGCCGGTTGTTAAGCGGACACAAAATGATGCAAAGCAGGATGTGGCAGAACAGCCCAAAAATAGCCAGCAACAAGCCCAAAAGCAGGCTGACGGGAAGGCGCAGAAAAATGGCCGCGAAAGGAAGCCGAGAGTAAAAATTGCTTAATCAAATTTTGGGTGACACGATAATTGAAGGGTTATGAATGCTGAAAATTTTATTTCGCTTTGCGCGCAACTTTCTGTGGCGGGTTTCGATGGATTAGAATACCGGCTGCTTCAACACATTTGCTGCAGACCGGTTTCTTTTAGCCTGATTGAAAAGCGTGAGTTTGGCACCGATCTGTTAAGATGCCAGATTTATTTTGAACGCAAATCGAATCAATACACATGTACCTATTATGATGCTTCCCTTGTCCGCGAACACAGGATGCCAACTTACACCATCAATGAGATTGTCCTAAATGAACTGGAGGCAGCAATGCAGGAAATAGACTGGCTGCAGGGTTCTGCCCAGAGTAATTTTCGGATAAATGATGAAACTACCTGGCAGCGTGAAAAGGCGATAGATGAAATTATCGGGAAACTTGCCCGCCTTTCTGCAACTGAAGACGGGAAGATCTACGCAGATACGCTTAAAGTTCGTTTTTGGTCAGGGACTTTGATGGAGCAACTGTTAGGCAGCTTATCCCCGGTGCGGGCAAAGCTGGAAGCCATTCAGCGTTTTTATTTTGTGAATGGTGCAGGCATTTCGGTGACAGAAGCATATCGGTTTATGCAAAACAGGTGGCTGGAGAAGGTTTTTCAAAAAAGGAAGAAATCAGACAGCGATGAAGGGCACGACGATGAGGCATCCGGGAACAATGGGAATGAAATATCCATGCGTGAGAAACAAACCGGAAAGCGAAAAATCAAAAAGGCGGTTCGTAAACTAAAGTAGACGCAAGTGGAAAATTGGGAGTGTCTGAAATGTTTCCTGGCGATGGGTGAAAATGACTTTCGGGTTTCAGCGGAGCATATCAGCCTGTTTGCGATTTTGATCTCCTTGCATAACGGGGATATTTTTGAGGATGCGCTTTTGATAGAACCCAAACAGATTATCTGCAGAATGCGTATCAGCTATAAAACCTACAGAAAGTACATTAAAGAATTACATGAATTTGGGTACATCCGGTATTACCCATCGTATGACCCTAAAAAAAATAGCGAAGTGTTTTTTGTGAAATGGAATTAGGTTATGGAAACGTTTAAAATACCATCTGAGGCGGAATTTAAACAGTGGATCAAAGAAGCTGTTCGAGAGTGTTTTGCTGAATTTCAAATGCAGGCTGCCAGAATGAAAAGTGGGGATGAACCTTTGCTAACAAAGGATGAGATCGCTGAATTATTTGATATTTCACTTACGACAGTTACAACATGGGTTAAAGAAGGGATGCCAAGTCTGAAACAAAAGGGCCGCATCTATTTTCTGAAGTCAGATGTTCTGCTTTATCTGAAGCAAAACAATACCGGTCCATTCAAACCAAGCAAACAATTTTCTGAGTCAACCAGAAGATTCAGAGAAGAATTAAATACATAAAAAAGCCTGTCGCAGACAGGCTTTTTTAGTGGCGTTTTCTTAACTTTATAGTGTCAATAAATTAGTTCTTTTACACGCAACTCATTTGCTCAAAAGCAAAAAATCAAGAGTTAGATAAAATCCCGCATTGATTTGCAAATAATTTGTAAATGCCTTAAAAAGCACAAAACCCGCCGAAGCGGGTCTTGCAAACCAATTGATAATCAATAAGTGCGGATGACAGGGGTCGAACCTGCATGCCTTACGGCGCCAGATCCTAAGTCTGGTACGTCTGCCAATTTCGCCACATCCGCAATGATAGTCTGGAGTTAGGAGTCTGGAGTCTGTTATTCGGCTACTAACATCCGGGGCGCAAAAATAGGGGATTTGTGAAAAACAGTTATTGTTTTCTGGCAGCGGTTTAAAAACAAACTGTCATGGTGGTTCCTTTATCTACTTCACTTTCCGCACTGATGGTTCCGCCGAGGTCTTCTATCTGGTTGCGGATAAGGTAGAGGCCGATCCCTTTGCTGTCGTAACCCGAATGAAAACTTTTCTGAAATTTAAACAATGATTTACCGAATTTTTTCAGATCGATCCCCAATCCATTGTCCGAAACGGATAAGCAAAAACGCCCGCCTTTTGTAAAAGTGCGGACCCTGACCATCGGGCTTATCCCATGCCGGCTGTATTTTATTGAATTACTGATCAGGTTATATAAGATACTCTGCATGTATATTTTCGGATAAGTGATCGTGTCCACACGAAGATCGGTAATCACCTGCGCGTTCTTTTGATTGATCGCATCCTGTAACTGAAGGCATACACTATCTGTTATTGCATTCACATCGCATTCCGTATAAGGAATATCTTTTTCGAGGTGTATCTGTAGAATATTGATTAATTCATTGAGGTTATTGGTAAGGTCATTACTGATCTTTTTTAGATAACCGAATGATGTATTTCTTATTTCCTCTTCCGGCGCTGTTTCATATAGCTCCAGCATTTTTTTAATATTGGCTGCCGGCCCGCGTACATCATGTGTAATGATGCCTGCAAAATCTTTCAGCTGCCCTATCTTTCTTTTTAATGCCGTCTGTGCTTTTAGTAATTCAAGGTTTCTGTCTTCCAGCCCCTTATTAAGTTTCTTCAGCTCTGTTATTTCCTGTACCTGCGAAACAAAGAACTGTGGTTCATTATTCCTGTTCCATACCAATGAAACATTCAATAATGCCCAAACGATATGCCCATCTTTATGGAGGTATTTTTTTTCAAGCTGGTAAGTTTCGATCTCTTTACGCAACATGCTTTGCACAAGTGATAGATCTTTTGCCAGGTCATCGGGGTGTGTGATATCCTGGAAAGAAAGTTGTAATAATTCTTCGCGTGTATAACCGAGCATGCGGCAAATAGCTCCGTTCACATCGCGTATTCCGCCATCGGGTGAAACAATGGCCATGCCGATCGCTGAATAGTGAAACGATTTTGAAAATTTTTCTTCGCTCGATCTTAATTTTTCCTGCTCTGCTGAAAGAGAACGGTTGCTGGTAACAAGTTTTGTAACATCAGTAAATGTGGCAAAGACAAAAATTTCTTCCTCATTTGTTTTTACGAGCCTTGAGTTTACTGAAAGCCATTTAAGCGGACTGTTTACGGGTGTTACCCCAAGTATCACATTATTTTGCGGTTCACCAGTTTTTAATGTAATGCTTACGGGATGTGTATGATTGGGTGCGGGTGTTCCATCGAGATTAATTGCTTTCCAGTCGGAATCGCGGGGAGACCTGCCCAACAATTGATCGGGTGTAAGCTGGAGAATAGCTGTTGCCTGTTCATTAAAACTAACGATCTTTCCCTGCTGATTAAGAATAACGATCCCTTCCTGCATGGAGGAGGTGATGGACTGAAGAAAGCTGATGTCCTGGAAAAAATCTGTTTCGGATATTGGTAACATGCCTGTACGGGTTCGGATATTGGGCAAACAAGGTAAAGATATTATTCAAAAAGAATTCCGAAATCTGTGCAACCGATTGAATTTTTATCAATGTTTTTTAGTTATTTACTGTTTATCGCTTCCAATATTCTTTTCACCGTACCATCTATAGATTTCATATCTGCTATCCACCTGATTACCGCTACAATATCGTGGTCGGGATCTACATAAATAATATTATTTCCATTACCTACATGCATAAATGCAGCTGGCGGAGCGCTTGGCAATAATTTATTATCCAGATTTAAAAACCAGTTCATATAACCATAATCTGTTTTGGCGGGTGTTGGCGTTAATGCCTGTTTTATCCATTGTTCGCTTAATAATTGTTTTCCGTTCCAGTTACCCCTATGTAGGGTGAGCAAACCAAAACGAGCCATGTCATATGCATTGATAAACATCCCGCCGCCCCAATGGCCGCCGCCACTAACCGATTGCACGGGTTGGCCATCCAGTACGATCCATGCGTTGCGGTAACCTGTCCAGCGCCATGTGTTCGATGCGCCGATCGGATCCATGATATATTGTTTGAGCACTTGTGGCAACGGCCTGCGCCATACGCTTGTTGCTGCAAGCGCCAGTACATTTACACGAACATCATTGTATTCATACACGGTTCCGGGTGCATTTCTTTTTCTTATCCATTTGGATGGATCGGGGTCGGGCCTGTCGGCCCATTCGGGTTTGCCCCATAAGGTTCCTTCCCAATCGCTTACCTGCCGAAGCATATGATCCCAGGTAAGTATTTTATTATGCTCCGTTGCAAAAGGTGTAAGTAATTGTGGCTGGCCGATAAGATCTGCCGAACGGTTTACCTGCCATGGTGTAAATAATTCGATCGGCGGAACATAATTCGCAACAGTATCATTCACGCTTTTGATCAAACCCTGGTCAACAGCCACGCCGATCACACTCGATAAAAAACTTTTGGTTACACTATGCGTCATATCGCAACGCAAAGGTTCGCCCCAGGTTGCCACGATGTATCCTTTGTAAATGATGATACCGGTTGGATCGCCGCGTTCTGTAAAAGGGCCGATGCCTTCGCCGAAAGGTTCTTTGCCAAAACTCTGGTAATGGCTGATCTCCATGTTGCGCGGGTTCTTTGTTTCTGCGGCTTTGGCAAATGCAATGGCTTCATTGATCTTAGCGGCATTCAACCCAAGTTCTGCCGGTGTTTTTTGTTCCCATGTTTGTGGTGGAGGAAAATAAGGTTGTTTTTTTTGACTGATAGCAGCAAAGCTTACCAGTATTGTTGCAAGAAGAAAAATAATTTGTTTTCTCATGCCTACTAAATTAAGCGAAATACTTAATTGAAGCCTCGCGTGTTTGCAGGCATTTTTTTTCACGCAAAGGCGCAAAGAAGCAAAGGCGCAACGCGGTATAAAAAAGGAGCAGGAATCTCTTCCTGCTCTTTTTTTCTTTTATCTCTTAGCCAAGATCAATAATTCCTTGCTGATGAATTGTTACCGGAGTTGCCGGCATATCTTCTGCTGTCGCCACCTCTGAATGATCTGCGTTGTGTATTCTGGTGATGCCTTTGTACCGGTTTCTGTGGTAACGATTTATATGTTGAGAGTGATGTATCGCTCATTGCATAGGGTTGATCTGTTACAACAGGTACCGATGTGCCGATCAGTTTCTGGATATCGCGTAAGAATTCTTTTTCTTCCGCATCGCAAAATGAAAAGGCAATACCGCTGGCACCTGCACGGCCTGTACGTCCGATTCGGTGTACATAGGTTTCAGGAACATTCGGCAATTCAAAATTGATCACGTGCGAAAGATTGTCAACATCAATTCCGCGTGCGGCAATATCTGTTGCAACGAGCACACGTGTATGGCCCGATTTAAAATTTCCCAATGCACGCTGGCGTGCATTCTGAGATTTGTTCCCATGAATGGCTTCTGCACCAATGCCTGCGCGGCTCAGTTCTTTCACCACTTTATCAGCGCCGTGTTTGGTGCGTGTAAATACCAATGCACTTTGAACAGATTTATCTTTCAATAAATGGATCAGCAAATGTTTCTTGTTTTCTTTTTCAACAAAATACATTGCTTGCTGAATGGTTTCTGCTGTTGATGAAACCGGCGTTACTTCTACTTTTGCAGGATTGTTCAGAATAGTGTTCGACAATTTTGCGATCTCTGTTGGCATGGTTGCCGAGAAGAAAAGCGTTTGTCTTTTTGCCGGAATAATTGTCACGATCTTTTTTACGTCGTGGATAAAGCCCATGTCCAGCATACGATCTGCTTCATCCAATACAAATATTTCTATTTGTGAAAGATTGATATAGCGTTGCTGAACAAGATCCAGCAAACGGCCCGGTGTTGCGATCAGTATATCCACGCCATTACGTAATGCATTGGTTTGCGGTTGTTGTGAAACGCCACCGAAGATCACGAGATGTTTCAGGTGTAGATTTTTTCCGTACGCTGCAAAACTTTCGTCGATCTGAATAGCGAGTTCTCTGGTTGGTGTTAAGATCAATGCTTTGATCCCTTTTGCTGTTGGGTTTGCTTTTTTAGATGCGTCCAGTAATTGAAGCATCGGAATAGCGAATGCGGCTGTTTTGCCGGTGCCGGTTTGTGCGCAACCTAACAGGTCGCGGCCCTGTAATACAATAGGGATCGATTGTTCCTGAATAGGTGTAGGTGTTGTGTAACCTTCAGTCTCGAGCGCCTTCAGGATGGGCTCAACGAGGTTTAATTCCTTGAATAACAAAGTATATAATTTAAATAAATGCACACCTGAAATTGCTCAGATGGTATATAGCCTGCCCGTAATTGACTTGATGAAACTTTGTCACGGAAGAGTGATCAGTCTGTAGAGAGAGTATATGAATGATGCAAATGTAAGGAAAAATTTTGAATGATGGATGTTGAATGTTGAATGATGGGTGTTGAATTGTTATTGTGTTTAACAATTCATCAACACTCAATATTCAAAACGATCTCTTCTAAGAATGCTTTATCCGTTTCATCGAACTGATCCAAGAATTCGCTGTCAACATCCAATACTCCCCACACAATTCCATTTCTGATCATTGGTACAACTATCTCTGACCTCGATAAACTGTTACACGAAATATGCCCCGGAAATTTTTCTACATCAGGTACGATCAGTGTTTCTGCTTTGGCCCAGCTGGTGCCGCAAACACCACGGCCCTTGTTGATGCGCGTGCACGCAACCGGCCCCTGGAACGGACCCAACACAAGCTGTTCATCTTTTACCAGATAAAATCCAACCCAGAACCAATTGAATTGTTCTTTTAATGCGCCCGCAATATTGGCGAGGTTTGCGATAAGATCAGGCTCACCATCGATCAATGCTTTTATTTGTGGGATAAGCGCTGCATACTTTTCTTGTTTACTACCTTTTATGATTGTAAGATCTTCTGCCATATATTGGTTATATCTTCTGCAAAAATATTCATTTAACCCGGGCTTTTCCAATTATACCCAAATGTGTATGCCGGAAACCATCGCTGTATTTTAATCCATATCCCCAGACTCTGTCGAAACAGGAATGACCGAATACTAATAATCCACCTAACACAGCTATGTCGTTATGAATAAAGTAACCTGGTACCAGAATGCATATGGCAAACAGCTTGTGATGAAAGAGGTTATAAATAATTGCCCCGATCCTGGCATTGATCAGATATCCGAGCAGGCTGATATCCGGGGAAAGAAATAACAGCGGCCACGCCCACCAGGCAATATGTACCGGTTGAAAATACAAGGCGATCAATGTGATTGCCAGTTGCGCCAATTCTTCTGATTGTAATAGCTTTTTCATTTGATTGATTTAGGATACAAAACTGCACCGTTACTTTTGACCGATCCGTTAACAAATGATAAGAAAATGAAAGTTATTTTTTTGAAATGCGTTTCCTGATACGGCTAAGGCTTACGGGTGTAATGCCGAGGTAATTGGCAATAAGGTGTTGCGGTATGCGTTCTATTATTTTTTGCCGGTTGCTGTTTAGTAACTGAGCATAACGTTCTTCAGCGTTTAACATCAATAATCCTGTCATTCTTTCTTCCAGTCCCGCAGCAAGGTACTCCGAGAGCAATCTTCCGAATCTTTCCCAGGCATGGCTCTGATTATAAAGCGATTTTAAAATAGCATATGGAAATACAATCAGGCTTGTATCACTCATTGCTTCAATAGTGAGTGATCCGGGTTTGCCCAAAATGCAACTGATATAATCTGTTACCATGCTGTTCTCAAAATAAAAATAGGTGGTTCTTTCTTCGCCGTCTTTTGTGTAGTAATGGCGCATGTTCCCGCTTACAACAAAGCCTATCTCTTTACAAATCTTTCCTTCCCTGCTAAAACAGGCGCCTTTTGTAAGATCTTTCCGCAAAAGATGCGGCAGTAATAATTGCCAGTCCTCATCAGGCAGCGATGTAAATCTTTCAATATAATTTCTGAGAAGATCAAACATGATCAATGTATATATTTCCCGATAATTGGCAGTTTCTGAAATTCTTTTTTCTCAACCAATAAAATGAACCATACATATACAGCGAGTAATAACGCACCCAAACCCAAACCGAAAAATGTTTGATGGATAAAATAAGTAATGGCCTTATGTATAAAGAACAACGCTACCACGATCACTAAATAAGCGATCATTTTTTTTGTGAGGTAGGGAACCGGGTATTCTTTCTGCCCCCATTTATAGCTAACCACCATCATTGTTCCATAACAAAAGAAAGTGGCCCATGCACTTGCGATGTAGCCGAACCGCGGAATAAAAAAATAATTGACAGCCAGTGTGATCACCGTTCCGATCAATGTAATATACGTTCCCGCAATGGTGCGGTTGCTTAATTTGAACCAGATGCTTAAGTTATAATACACGCCGAGAAAAATATTCGCGAGCAGCAGCACCGGTACAATATTTAATGCTGTTCTGTATTTCGCATCGATGATGATGGACCATACCGGCAAGAATAAACTCACTACCAGGAACATCGCTGTTACAACGATCACAAATAATTTCATAACGCGTGCATAAACGCGTTGCGGGTTTTCTCCTTCTGCCTGTTTAAAAAAGAACGGCTCGGCGCCCATTCTGAATGCCTGTACGAATAAGGTGATCAGCAGTGATAATTTGTAACAGGCATTATAAATACCTACCTGCTCATCCCTGAAAATATCCGTTCCGGGTAACCATGCTTTTAACATGAGCCTGTCGAATGTTTCGTTGATGATACCGCCAAAACCCACAATCAGCAAGGGTAAAGCGTATATCATCATTTCCTTCCAGAGCTTTGTGTTGAACTTAAAACGGACGAGCGAAATTTCTTTGCTGAGCAATAGTAATGTAATGATACTCTGCACAACATTTGCCAGCGTTACATAAACGATGGGGTTTGTATTCATATCAAAAAAATGCCCAACCCAGCTGCCGGGATCTTTTTGTATTTGTGCAGGGCAATAGTCAACAAAGAACCAAACCAATGTGAGCATCACAACAACACCCGACACATTTACAAATGCATATTTCAGTGGCCGCTCTTCCTGCCTGAGTTTTACCAATGGGATCCTGTTGAGTGCATCGATCGAAATGATCAGGATAGTGAATATGGCTATTTGCGGAATGTCTTTAAAACCCGTTACAGATGCAAGCGCTCCGCGGAAATACCAAAGCGTTGCTGAAAAAATGACCGTTGAAAAAAAGATGGATAAAAAAGCAGTGCTGTAAATAGTTGACTTATGTTCTTCTTTTGATGAGAACCTGAAGTAAGCTGTTTCAAAACCATAGGTAAACAACACACTCAGCACGGGGATGGCCGCATACAATAAAGACTGTTTTCCAAAATCTGCCACCTGCACATGTTTTGAATAAGTCAATATCGGCGTCATCAGATAACCAATGAACTTTACTGCTATAGAACTTAATCCATACCATACTGTTTGTCCTGCTAATTTTTTTATTCCGCTCAAAGTTGTCTATTAGTTTACTGGTTTATTTGTACTTCAACATTAAATGTAACAAATGTGGGGCTTACGGATGAATATCTGCCGGAGGTTTACCATTGTTTTCATAACCGGGTGGCGCGAAACGCGGATCTTTTAAAAAAGCCGAATCGGTAAGTGTATATAAAAATGCGGTTATCTGGCCGATCTCAAAATTTGATAAGGGTAACCTGTTCCGTATCAGCGAATCTATTCCGGGCCCTGTTACCATGTTTTTGCGGTAATGTTCGAATACGTTCGATAATGAAAAAAATCTTCCGTCATGGCCATAAGGAAAAGTCATGGCAACATTTCTCAAACTCGGCACCCGGAACTTAAGTGAATCATTTGCATTGCCGGTTATTTTCATCCTGCCATAATCTTTTAAATACGGATCGAGTGGCATGCCTGTATTACGGTAAGAGAAATCAGTGAACAAAGGTTCTGCATGGCAGGATGCACATTTCTTTTTAAATATATCATAACCCAATTGTTCGGGTAAAATAAAACTCGCTTCGCCGCGCATTACTTTATCATACTTGCTGTTGCTGCTCACAAGCTGCAATACAAACTGGCTCATTGCTTTTGCGAAACGCTGGTAATTGATCGTTTCATCCCCAAATGCTGCTTTGAACATTTTCCGGTATTCGGGATCTGATCTTAATTTAGCGATCACTGCTTCCATAGTCTCAGCCATTTCATTTGCTGCTGTGATAGGAGCGAGCGGCTGCAGATCCAAATGATTCACGCCGCCATCCCACATAAATTCTTTTTGCCAGGCAAGATTAAATAAGCCCGGTGCATTGCGCGTAGTGGATGAATTGTTGAAGCCGTGACTTAAATTATGGTCATATGTATTGAATGCGCCAAACTGCTGGTGGCAACTGCCGCAGGAAAAATTTCCATCTTTACTTAAGCGGCCGTCATAAAATAATTTTCTGCCTAATGCAATGCCTTCTTCGGTTAACGGGTTTTGAGAGAAATCATACACCGGTTGCGGCCATCCTTTGGGTACGGTAAATTTTACAGGTTTGGGTTTGAAAAAAGTATTGTCAGCAGTGACCCATCCCACACCTGTTATGATGATGGAGAGCAACACCCATATATTTTTTGTTACCCTCATCAGTGAATGGAATTGATAGAAAACATCGTACTGTAATTGTCGGCGATCTTCATAGCGAGGGCGCCGGGGCCATGACAGACGGGGGTTTCAGCGATCCTGATCTCAGATTTATTTTTGAACCATTGATTGATATCGGCAACAATATTTATTTCCTGGATTGTTTTGCCGGCTTTCGGAATTTTGAAATCTATTGTTTTCAAAACACTGTTCCCGGTTCTGAAACCACCGATATCAAAAGTAAACAGATGGCCTCCTGTTGCTGCAGATGCTGAAGTGCCTTCTAATTTTGCCATCACGTAACCGCTGTTCCATGTCCAGAACATTCCTTTTAACGGATCAAGTGAACCGGTTTGTACGCCGGAAACATTTTTGATACTGTCAACACCCAATAAAAAATGAATACTGCCAATGATCATATCCGGAATTGTAAGGTTTATTTTTTTAGTAGATGAATCCGCTTCATCTACTAAATAATATTGTGCGGGTAATAAAATTGTTTTACCGTTTTCATCCGTTACAGAAAAATTAGAGACATAATATTTGAATTTCTGCACAACAATTGTTTCACCCAGAATATTTTTTACAGGATTGCCCAATACCAGTTCTTCCTCTCCAATCTGATGATGAAAGATGAGCGTGAGTTTTTTTACCGGCAATTTTTTATTAGCCGCGTTCTTAAAACAGAAACCCGTTAACACCAATAAAATAAAACATAAGGCAGATGCTGGTTTCATAGATAATCGTTCCTGTTTATTCTTTTGCGTTGCTCTTTCGTAAAAGTATTTCGTTTTTTACTCTCCATTCTTTTTTCTTTCGATGCTGCTGTTGGTTTGGTGGCGCGTCTTTTCTTTTGCTTTGTTAGTGCAACAGATACCAGTTGATTCATCTTTTTGATCACTTCCAGTTTATTGCCAAGCTGCGATCTTTCTGTTTGTGATTTTACAAGCAGGTAACCATCATCCGTAACCTTATTCGATAATTTTTCTGCAATGCGTTGTTTCTGTTCATCCGTGATGAGCTGTGATCCCGATACCTGCCAACGCCCTTCCACCATGGTTTCTACCTTGTTTACATTTTGCCCGCCTTTACCGCCGCTGCGTGCTGTTTGAAACAATATTTCCCGTGTAATGTCTATCTTCATTCTGATAAAGTTCGTATAAAAACGCAAACCCGCCATATAGACAACAACACCTTAACAAATGAAAGAAATACTGAAAAAATATGAAGATCGTTATACAACGCGTTAGTGAAGCTTCAGTAACCGTGAATGAAAAGATAACAGGCTTGATTGGCGCGGGTTTGCTGGTATTGCTCGGCATTGAAGATGCAGATACGGATGATGATATTTACTGGCTCAGCAACAAAATAACCAACCTCCGCATTTTTAATGATGCTGATGGTGTGATGAATCTCGGCATCAAAGAAACAGGCGGCGATATTTTATTAGTGAGCCAGTTTACCTTACATGCAAATACAAAAAAGGGAAACCGGCCATCTTATATCAAAGCATCCAAACCTGATTTCGCTATTCCGATGTATGAAAAGATGATCAGGCAACTGGAAACAGACCTGGGAAAAAAAATACAAACCGGCATTTTTGGTGCGGATATGAAAGTGAGGTTGCTGAATGACGGCCCGGTTACTATAATCATAGATTCTAAAAACCGGGAGTAAATATTACCGCAAAGGCGCAGAGTCGCAGAGTCAAAACTCAGCGCCTCTGCGTCTTCGCGGTAAAAAAAACAGAACGACAAAATAAAATTTTATGACCATACAACAGGCACAACAGGATGTTGACAGCTGGATCAAAACTACCGGCGTTCGCTATTTTAATGAGTTGACCAATCTCGGAATACTGATGGAAGAAGTTGGTGAACTGAGCAGGCTCATGGTTCGCAAATACGGCGAACAGTCTTTTAAGGAATCGGATAAAAATAAAGATATCGCAGATGAAATGGCCGATGTATTGTGGGTATTGATCTGTTTAGCCAATCAAACAGGTGTTGATCTTACCACGGCACTGCAAAAGAATTTTGAGAAAAAGAATTTGCGTGATGCAGACAGGCATAAGAACAATGAAAAGCTTCAATAAAAATGTGGAATTTTTCACACAATCAACCTGCGCTGACCGTTAATGAAAAATTCCACAATAGTTATATGTTTTTATTTCCAGTGTCCGCGTCTCCAGGCATAACCACCGCCTCTTGATTCCCAACCGCCCGATACCCAAACCCTTGTACCGCGTGGCCTTGACCAATAGCCATTATGCCAGTTATATCTTCCGCCTTCCCAAACCCAATCCCCATCGATCCATATATAGCCATCACCCGGTGAAACGGGGCGCTCATAAATGGGGTCGGACGGGCGAACCGCCACTGTGTACATTGCTGAATCACATGCAGCTAATAACCCACATGCCAATATCAGCGTTGTTAAAATTTTTCCGATTTGATTTTTCATAACCTGTTTTTTATTGTTTTAAATAATGTCGCAGGCTATGAGAATTGTAAACTGTTTGTTAATCGAAAATGCTTTTTTGTTTGATCATTTTTTCGATCTCTGCAACTGTTCTCGGTGCACCTGCGGATAGATTCTTATATTCATCTGCTGTTATCAAAACATCGTCTTCAATTCTTATGCCAATGCTCCACCATTTCCGGTCGCATTTACTCCCTGGCGGAATGTAGATGCCGGGCTCAACAGTGAATACAGCGCCCGTTTCCAGCGGCCCGCGGCTACCCATATCATGCACATCCAGACCCAGATGGTGCGAGGTGCCGTGAGGGAAATAAGTTCTTACTTCAGACGCATTTGTAACAATGCTTAATTTCATTAATCCATTGGTGATCACTCTCAGCGCAGCAGCATGCGGGTCTGTAAAAAGTTTACCTGGTTTACATTGCAGGAAAGCAGAATCCTGCGCCTCAAGTACGAGTTCATAAATGATCTTTTGTTCCGGGGAAAATTTTCCGCTAACCGGTATGGTACGTGTTATATCGGCGCTGTAACCATGGTATTCAGCGGCGCAATCGCTCAATAAAAGATCACCGCTGTTCATTAAACGCTGATTCGTTTCATAATGAAGTGTGCATGCATTTTCACCTGACCCGTTAATACTTGGATATCCAACAAATTCAGATCCGTCTTTTTTGAAAAAATATTCCATAATAGCCTGCGCCTGGTATTCGGCCATGCCGGGTTTTACTGCTTTCATCACTTCATTGTGCCCCTTCACACTGATGGCTGCAACTTTTTCCATCAATGCGATTTCCTCCGGCTGTTTAATACCGCGCATTTTTTGCAGGATCGATTGAATGGTTCGGCCGGCAACAGGTTTCTTTGTTTCTGTAATAAGGCTGTCTGTGATCATAGCCATACGGCTCAGCATATCAGGATTGCGTTTGTATTTTGAAATGATGTCCTCATTTTTAAAAACAGTCAGTACCGAATCGATCTTATCCATATTGATCGTGGAATAACTGAATTTATCATTTGTAAAAACATTGTCGAATTTGTACCTGTCTTTAATGCCGTCAACACCAAGCAGTTTGCCTGTCCACATTTCCTGTTGCGGGTTACGCGGTTGTACAAATAAAAATTCGGTGCCTGTTTTGTCAAGGATAGTAACGGGTTCTTTAAAGATCAGCAGCAAAGAATTGGGTTCTTCCAGCCCGGTGAAATAATAAAAATTCTTGTTTTGTGCATAGAAATAATCCACGTCATTATTCCGAACCCTTTCCTGGGCTGCAAAG